>NZ_JAEHGE010000001.1:0-22500 GCF_016097415.1 sulfur-oxidizing endosymbiont of Gigantopelta aegis
AACTGCGAGTGAGCGTTCAGTGCGTTCTTCATCAAAGAAGGCAAAAGGCTCATCGAGGATCAAGAATTGCTGGCTATGGACTTTACGACTGACCATTTCCTGTGAGAGTGCCAAACGTACGGCCAGCATAATTTGCCGTTGTGTACCGCTGGAAATTTCATCCAATTCCATGAAATCATGCTTCTCATTGGAAAAGACGCGTACCGTTAAATCATCATCAATTTGCAGGTGTTCATAGCGATTTTCAGTGAATAAGGGCAGTGTTTTACCGACATGATCACGAATAATATGATTAAAACGCTTGGATAAATGGCGTGTTGCCCCATCTAATAATTGGATGGATAATTCGCGGATCTTATTACGCGCTTCTTTTTCATCAATCTGAGCATTAAAGTCATCTATTTTCTTCTGCAAAACTTCCACTTGAGCCACACGCTCACGCTCTAGCAACAGTTCTGCTGACAGCTTACTAATTTCACCGGCTTGGCTATCCTGTTGCTCATTCAAGCGAGTAATATCTTCTTCGGTGGCCTTTTTAAGCTGCTTTTCAATCATTTGAGAATTTGCAACGAGGTTAATCTGCTGTTGGCGATCATCATTGGCCGCTTCATTCAAGGCTTGCATTTTTTCGGCTAAGTCTTTGCCAGCCACACTGAGACGTTCAATATTGCCTCGATGGCTGATAATGGCTGCCCAGAAAGCTAAAAACAAGAATGTGGCTAGGCCGCCTGCATAAAGTAGATAAGGGTAATGCTCGCTGGCAAATTGGGGTAAATTGCTTTGTAACAAATCGGTGACTTGCGTATACAAAGTGCTATCAGTCATCTTCATCAGTATCCACCAAAGGCTGAAGGATGCTGTGGCAATGAGCAAAAAGATAAAACGCCAAAAGCCAGCACGATCTTTTTTACTCGTATAGGCACTGAGTTTAGGGCGGGTATTATTGTATTCTTCGATGGCGTTTTGATAATTAGCCAATGTTTCATCGGTTTTAGCTTTGGCTTCTAAGGCAGCATCATGTTGAGTGGTCAGATTGCCCAGATGTGCTTCATCTAATTCAACATGCTCAATATCCTCTTTAAGCGCTGATATTTGTTCATTCAGTGCTTCGCAGGCCTCAGAGTCATCTGCGATATCTTCTTGTATGCCTTCGTCACAATATTCCATAGTGGCAATGCCGGCCATGGTTTTAAGTGCATAACTATGTGGGTGCGGCGTAGTGATTTCTCGTTGCGCCAGATAAAACGACTCAATAAACTCTTCAAACTCAACCGAGGTTATTTCAAATAATGCTTCTTCAACTCGATCAATACCACGGGCAATGGGGTTTTCTTCATTATAGACTTTATAAAGTTTGGCCGAATGGTTGCCATCACAATCCAGCATACGGGTAATCGCATAGCGCTCTTCACTGGGGCTGTCTGCTTTATGATTGCTGAATTGAATGGTGACCGTACAGGCGCTTGCACCCCAGCGAATAATTTTATCCAGATGGCTATCATCAATGGAGAAGGTGCGTCCAAATAAGGCAAAACAAATGGTTTCACCAATGGTGCTTTTACCGGATTCATTAAAACCACTGATGGCAATAACGCCTTCTTCTGGTAAGTTATCAAAGTTCAATGCTTCATATTTAAGGACATTAGTGGCATTAATGCTGTGAATAATCATACCCAGCCCTCGTCTTCAAGAATTTGTAATTTGTTTAAGGTCAGTTCTTTGGCTTTTTCAAAGGCATTTTCATCAAAATCGACTCCAGAGTTCATTTGGCGCTCTTTTTCGGCCTGACAAAAGTTGGTGAACTCTTCAATGGTAGTTTGACGTTCCGTCATATTGAGAGGCTTGGTGATCCCAGCTTCGGACATGACTATCTCCTTAAAATTGTACAATTGATTAAATAAAATCCTTAGAGACATGCATGTTATCTAAGAATATATCACGGGTATAAGAGGCGAGGCTTCTATAAGTATTTCAAGATACACTATTATATGCTTCATTTACAAATAGTATTATAAAAAAGAGTGCTTTTGAGATCAAAAAATTACCCAAAAAACTTATAAACTTGAATTTGAGCCTGTAGGATGTGCTGAGGCACGAAGCGCATCATCAATAGTCATTTATTCCTATTATGTGTCCATTCGTAAATAGGCTTATTCACAATTTCAGCGTGGGCACAAAAAAACGTGCCCACCCTACGGCCTAACTCGACCGGATGCAATAAATGGATGGACTCTAGTTAAGCTTGCGCTCATGCCCTGCATTTTTTAGCTTCTGTAAATAATCCTGCCACATTTTTTCTTGATTTTTACCGTATTCATAAAATAAATCCCAGGAATAAATGCCGGTGTCATGGCCATCGGTAAACACGATAATGATGGCATAGTTACCTATCGGCTCAAGATTTTTTATATTGACGTTTTCTTTGCCAACTTGCAGTGTTTCTTCACCAGGCGCATGACCTCTTACTTCGGCAGAGGGTGAGTGGACACGTAAAAATTCACTGGAAAAATGAAAACGACTGCCATCATCAAAGGCAATTTCTAATTCATGAGATTTCTGGTGCAAATTAATCTCAGTAGGGGTAGGTGTAGGTGTTTTGTTTTCGGACATAATATTTACTCTATTCGGTTATAAAATATAGCGTGACAGATCTTCATCGACAGCCAGTTCGCCTAGTTGCTTATCAACGTATGCACCATCAATGCTCAGACTCTCGCCTGGTTTTTCTGAGGCATCATAAGAGACAGTCTCTAATAAGCGTTCCATAATGGTGTGTAAGCGTCTAGCACCAATGTTTTCGGTCGATTCATTGACCGTGAAAGCGACTTCTGCAATGCGCTCGATGGCACTGTCTTCAAAAGTCAGTGCTAGGTCTTCAGTTTTCATGAGGGCAATGTATTGCTCGGTGAGAGAGGCATCGGGTTCAACCAGAATACGGCTGAAATCATTGACATCCAAAGCGCTTAACTCGACTCGAATGGGCAAGCGGCCTTGTAGTTCCGGGATCAGATCCGAGGGCTTGGACAGATGAAAAGCACCGGAGCAGATAAATAAAATATGATCGGTTTTAATCATGCCATGTTTGGTGGAAACCGTGCTACCTTCCACTAAGGGCAGTAAATCACGTTGCACGCCTTCACGGGAAACTTCGGGTCCACGAGTCTCACTGCGTGTGGCAATTTTGTCAATTTCATCCAAAAAGACAATGCCATGTTGTTCAACATTGGTGACTGCCAATTGCTTGGTTTCTTCATCGTTGATTAACTTAGCGGCTTCTTCTTCGGTCAGCACTTTCATGGCATCTTTAACCAGCGACTTGCGTCGTTTGGTCTTGCCATTGCTACCTAAATTCTGGAACATGCCCTGTAGTTGATTGGTCATTTCTTCCATGCCAGGCGGAGCCATGATTTCCACACCGACACTGGGTGCGCTCACTTCAATTTCAATTTCTTTATCGTCCAACTTACCTTCACGCAACATTTTACGGAATTTTTGGCGGGTGGTGTTAGAGCTAGAGTCCGATTGCTTAGCGGATGAGGAATCATCTTGCCAATCATCACTGCTATTACTGCTATCACTGCCACGTGCGGGTGGCAATAAAATATCTAAAATTCGTTCCTCAGCAGCATCCATGGCACGGTTCTGGACTTTTTGCATCGCTTGTTCGCGAGTCATTTTAATCGATACATCTAATAGATCGCGGATGATAGACTCAACATCACGACCCACATAACCGACTTCGGTGAATTTAGTCGCTTCAATTTTAATGAATGGCGCATTTGCCAAACGGGCTAATCTACGGGCAATTTCTGTTTTACCCACACCTGTGGGGCCAATCATCAAGATATTCTTAGGTGTTATTTCACTGCATAGGGGCTCGTCCACCTGACTACGACGCCAGCGATTACGCAAGGCAATGGCCACAGCACGTTTAGCATCGGCTTGGCCGATGATGTGTTTATCCAATTCCTGAACAATTTCTCTGGGTGTCATGTGCGACATTGACTCTATAAACTCCTATTCTAAATCTATTGCGAAACTAAGCATGGGCTGTGACTGCTCTTTAGTGCCTGATTAAGTGTTGGGCTCTTCGATGTCCAGCACTTCAATGGTATGGTTGTAGTTGGTATAAATGCAGATATCACCTGCAATCGTGAGTCCTTTTTCAACAATTTCCTGAGCACTTAAATCAGTATTATCAATTAAGGCACGCGCTGCAGATTGTGCATAGGGGCCACCAGAGCCAATCGCCATAAGTCCTTCTTCCGGTTCGATGACATCACCATTACCGGTAATGATCAAAGAGGCTGTTTGATCAGCAACGGCTAGTAGGGCTTCTAATTTGCGCAAAGACTGCTCTGTACGCCAGTCTTTTGCTAGTTCAACTGCTGCGCGGACTAATTGGCCGCGATGTTTTTCTAGTTTGGCTTCAAAGCGTTCAAAGAGGGTAAAGGCATCGGCAGTACCGCCTGCAAAACCGGCAATCACTTTGCCGTGAAACAAACGACGAACCTTACGGGCATTGCCTTTCATTACGGTATTACCCAATGAAACCTGTCCGTCACCACCGATAACCACTTGGTTACCGCGACGTACCGAAAGAATTGTTGTGCCTCTATATTGTTCCAATGTCTTTATCCTGCATGATCTACGAATACTTTGAAATGAGGCTTATTTATACTAAAATCAAGGTGTAACACGGAAAATTATTACTCGATTGACGCTGTAGAGATAGTGTCATTTTCAAATCTTTGGGTTACCCCGGGGCTTTATCCGCTTATTGAGCAAAATATTCTATGCAAAAAGTTAGTTTTCCCTTTGCCCATAAACTTGCCCTCGCCATGGTATTGCTTATAGTCACAGGTATGTTATTACTGGGCGGTCTTATTATTCATGATCAAAATAAACTGCTGGAAAAGCAGATGCATGCCTATGCTAATATCTTGATTCATCAATTGTCTGCCTCGGTGACGGATGGTTTTTTGACCTCCAATGTGCTGGATATTGATGTGCTAGTGAAAAATATTGCTCAGTACAAAGAAATCCAAGGCATTGGTTTTTACACAGAAGAAAAAAAAGCCCATGGTCAGTCCGGTTTGATTCCTGCGAAACTGCAATTTCCTGATTCAAAATCTCATGTTGTAGTAATGCGCTGGTTGCCTGATGAGCCGTCTGCGAAATCTGATCGCGAGCGAGAGGCTAGGCCCACGTTTTGGCAAGACTTTATTGCTGAGCAGCAACCTTATTTAACCTATATCAGCACCGTAAGTTATCAAAATGTGACCATAGGCTATGTTTTATTGACCTTCGATCAAAGCTTATTAATTCAGGCGAGAAACAAAACACTGTATACCATTGCGATAACCACGATTATTTTAATTATATTCAGTATTATTTTAGCTTTTTATCTCGGCAAGCGGTTATCCTTGCCGATTAAAGCCCTTGTAGATGCCAGTGATGCAATTTCAAAGGGTGATTATAAAACCCGATTTGATGAGCGGCGTAATGATGAATTTGGTATTCTAATGCGCTCATTAAATATTATGGCTGCTGGCTTATTAAAAAAAGAGTCCGTTGAAAAAGCTTTTTCACGCTATCTTTCGCCCTCTGTTGCACAGGAAATTCTGGGCAATCTGGAAAGTGTTAATCTGGGTGGTCAACAGGTGGATGCTAGTGTCTTATTTGTTGATATTATTGGCTTCACGAAACTATCACAAACCATGCAACCAGAAAAAACCAATGAATTGCTCAATGATTATTTCGCCTATATTTCTCAGGCAGCAGGCATTTATGGCGGCCATGTTGATAAATACATGGGTGATTGTGTCATGTTGGTGTTTGGTGTGCCCAAAGAAGATGAGCATCATTCATTTCAGGCAATTGCTTGCGCCTTGCTGATTGAAAAAATCATTACTACCTTAAATAAGCAACGTAGTGCAAGCAAGAAAATTCCTGTGAACTTTCATATCGCTGCGAATAGCGGTTTAATGCTAGCGGGCAATATGGGTTCAAAGCAAAGAATGGAATACACTGTGATTGGTGATGCAGTCAATTTGGCGTCACGTCTTGCAGGCTGTGCAAAAAACAATGAAGTGATTATTTCAGAAACTATGTTAGAAAGGCCAGGCATAAAAAATGCTTTTAACGTAGACAAAAAGGGTGAGATAAAAATACGTGGCCATGATGAACCGGTGACCATTTACCGAGTTAAATCCTGTATTAATAAAGTGCAAATTAACCTCACAAGAAATATGGAAAAATTAATTAATCATGAACTCAGTGAAGCATAATATGCGTATATTTCAAACATTGATCTCACTCTTTGTTATTAGCTCTTTAAGTGCTTGTGGCACTGCTTTTGTCGCCTCAAAACAAGATGACATTTTAACTCAAATAGATGTTTGGTCCGCAGAAAATGAATATGGCAAGGCATTTTCGACCTTGAATTATGTTAAGAAAACTCATCCTCAGCATTCATTATTACAACAGAGAAAATCGAGTTTAATCATTCAGGCGGGTGAATATGAACAACAGATTGATATTCAGGTTAAAGCTTATATCCGCAACAAGCAATGGGCTAAGGCACTTGATCTCATTGATGAAGCTAAGCAAAAATATCCCTATAAGGATAAAAATGACAATAGATTGCTCGGCTATACAGAAAAATATTTTATTCAACAGCAAGAACAAGCCTTAGCGCTTATTGAAAAAAGAATTTTACTCGAAAAAGCACAATGGATGGTAGAAGCCATACCTCTTTATAAGGAAAAACAAAAGACTGACCCAAGAAATCAAGTATTTCAAGACGAACTTGCTGAGCTGATAAAAGAATCGGAACAGCTTGCACAGGGCTTAACATTATTAACATTACAAGCCATTGAAAGAAAATATTATAAAACAGCTAAACTGCGTATTAACCAGGCTATTAATTTAGCTCCCAATAAAAAACGCCAGAAGATTCAGGCACAATTAAAAAGTCGTTCACAAGCAACTTACAAAAAACAACAAAAAACGCACAAACGAAAACGAAAAATTAAACAAACAAGCATTCTCGATGATATAGAGAATAGTTATCTTATCATTAAAAAAAGTCATCGACTCCCCGGACTCATCCATGGCTGATGTCGCTGAAATCATATCCTATGATCCTGCACTCACGGCACGTTTACTCAAACTCGTCAACAGTCCTTTTTTTGGTCTAGTTGCAAAAGTTGACACCATCACTCGGGCCATTAATTTATTAGGCACGCAACAAGTGCATGATTTAGTTCTAGCCACTGCTGTGATCGATAGTTTTTCTGGTTTTGATAATGATTGTTTCAATATCTATGACTTCTGGTTCAATGGTGTTTATTGCGCAGTCACCGCAAGACTACTCGCCTATTATTGTCAGGATTTAGATACACAACGCTCTTTTGTCGGCGGCTTATTGCATAATCTTGGTCATTTAATTATGTATCAAAAAATACCTGAAGAGGCACTACGTGCTGCTGAACTTGCTACCGAGAAAAATATTAGCCTACCTATTAGCGAGCGAGAAATACTCAGTTTTGATTATGCTCAGTTGGGTGCGGAATTAATGCGTGAATGGAAACTCCCTGAAAGTTTACAAGAAATTACTGAGTTTCATATTGAGCCTGAAAAATCTGATCGTTTTAAGATAGAAACAGCCATCGTTCACATCGCCTCAGCAATAACGCAAAATGCCTTAGCGCAAATCCCTATTAGTGAAGAAACGCTGAAAGTAAAGCCTCTATGTTGGGAATTAACCGGCTTATCCAGCGATAAAATGGCTGATATAAAAACAGAAGTTGATCAACAAGCCGGTGCAGTCATGAGCATATTATTCAAACAGAAAAAATCGTAAGCAATTATTATTCTTTTCCTGAACTCACACAGGTGTCCAGATCTTTTAAAATGCCATTTTCAATACTATAAATCCAGCCATGTACGGATAATTCTTTACCTTCTTTCCAAGCTTTTTGCACGACTGTCGTATTACAAATATTATTGACCTGTTCTTTTACATTCAATTCACACAGTAAGTCTAATTTATCTGTTTCGTTCAGCCCGTCAAATTTATCCTCATTAAAGCGATAAACATCTTTAATATGACGTAACCAATTATCAATTAAGCCATGCTCCTGATCATCCATCGCAGCTTTAATGCCACCACAACCATAATGCCCACAAACAATAATATGTTTTACTTCTAAAGCATCGACTGCATACTGAATAACCGATAAACAGTTTAAATCAGTATGTACCACAACATTGGCAATATTGCGATGCACAAACACTTCGCCGGGTTGCAGATTAGTAATTTGATTGGCTGGCACCCTACTATCAGAACAACCGATCCATAAATATTCTGGGGCTTGTAGTTTTGATAAGCGGGTAAAAAATTCAGGATCCTGTTGTTTTTTTTCATTTGCCCAGTTCTGATTTGCAACGAATAAGTGTTTTAATTTTTTCAAATTAGCCTCATTATTTTTATTAGCCAGACAATAGAATTATCTTAGAATTTCATTATATCATTATTCATCACAAGGACAAACAATGTTACATTTCGTAACATATCAGCTATACTTAGTGCTATGAAACAACCTACACACAAAATATTTACTGATCGGGTCATCTTATTATTTATAGCCGGTCTATTCTTACTTTGCTCCCCGGCACGGCTATTTTGGGCCTCACCACAATTAGCCTGGTACACTCCTTATATAATCTGGTTTTTTATTATCGCACTGACCTATTTTTTATACCGCTGGCTTAATCGTCAGGAATCCTAGCTATGGACTTTGAATTATGGCAATTATTTGTTACCGGTGTAGGCTATCTGGCTTTATTATTTGTTATCGCTTGGGTAGTCGATAACAAACCAGGTTTCAGTCGTCTCGCCCATAATCCACTGACCTACTCTTTATCCCTGGGTGTTTATGCGACTTCTTGGAGTTTTTATGGCAGTGTGGGCTTTGCTGAACGTCAGGGCTATAGCTTTTTAACCATTTACCTTGGTGTAACCCTCGCTTACTTACTCTCTCCTATACTTTTTTCACCCATTTTAAAGTTATCTAAAGAACGCCAATTAACTTCCCTGGCCGATTTATTTGCATTTCGCTATCAAAGCCAATTGGTAGGCATTGTCGTGACTCTTTTTATGCTAATGGGAACATTGCCCTATATCGCCCTACAAATTAATGCCGTCACCCAGTCTATGCAAGTATTAACCCATGAAGCAACACCGATGATGATTGCCCTAGGCTTTTGCGTCACATTGATTTTATTTGCCATCCTTTTTGGTGCCCGTCATAGTTCTGCACGTGAAAAACATGAAGGCTTGGTGGTTGCTATTGCCTTTGAATCAATAGTCAAATTGTTTGCCTTATTAAGCGTTGGCATATTTGCATTATTTGGTGTTTTTGATGGTTTTTCCGGCCTACAACAATGGCTCATTGAAAATCCACATAAACAAGAAGAACTCATGCGGCCTATTTTAGATGGCTCATGGAATAGCCTTATTTTTATTTCCTTCACTGCTGCTCTATTTCTGCCACGCCAATTTCATATGGGCATCACAGAAAATTTTGATAGTAAATCCATTCAAACGGCAAGCTGGGCTTTCCCTTTATTATTGCTACTCATAAATCTCCCTATTCCCATTATTCTTTGGGCTGGGCAATATATGCAAACCAATACCACAGCTGATTTCTATGTGCTAGGTATCACCCTGCACAGTGAACACAATTTATTACCACTGATTACTTTTATCGGCGGTTTATCCGCTGCCAGTGCCATGATGATCGTAACTACATTGGCATTGGCTGCAATGGTCATGAACCATTTCGTCCTACCCTTAACTTTTCTGCATACGATTTCTGATGAAACTAATATTTATAAACGTTTATTACAAGGCAGACGCATTATCATTGCCATTATTATTATGGCGGGCTTTACTTTTAATTTACTTTTATCAGGTCATCAAGGTCTGGCACAATTAGGACTGATTTCATTTGTTGCCGTAGCACAGTTTTTACCTGGCACGATTGGCCTATTATTTTGGCATGGTGCTAATCGCAAGGGACTTCTTGCCGGTTTGTTTACCGGTACCGTAATCTGGGCTTATACACTTATTTTGCCCCTATTATTTGAACAAGAATTATTTGGACAAGGCTTATTTGGAAAATATTTCATGCCGCTAAACAATATTATTCTAAGTGATGACAAATGGGGTGCAATCACTTTTTGGTCTCTATCAGCCAATTTTATTTTATTTATTGTCGTATCATTATTGACCAAGGCCAGCCAGGCAGAAATGGAAAATGCTATTAATTGCTGCTCCACATCACTCACACCACCCAAAGGTTCAATGGTGCTACGCTCTGTGGCTCAAATTAAAACTCAATTAGGTGAGATGCTCGGTAACAAAATGTCTGCTCATGAAGTGGAACGTGCGCTCAATGATTTACAAATGAATCAACACGATACTCACCCACTGCGTTTAAGACAATTAAGAGAAAAAATTGAACGTAATTTATCAGGACTAATCGGTCCATTACTTGCTAAAGTCGTTATCAATGAACAATTGACACTTGATCATGATACCCGTGATATATTTGCCAAAAGTTTCCGCTTTATGGAGAATAAATTAGAAGATTCAAAAACCCGTCTTGAAGGCGTTGCTGGAGAACTGGATGATATGCGTCGTTACCACCGTCAGGTCTTGCAGGATTTACCTTTGGGTGTATGTTCCATCGGCCTCAATGGTGAAGTACTCAATTGGAACAAAGCCATTGAAACATTATCAGGCATTTCTGCCAAACAAATCCTTGGTGAAAAAATACAAAGTCTTCCTTCGCCATTGGGTGAGTTATTCTATGGCTTTGTCCATGGTGATGAACAGCAATTACGCAAAATTCAAGTAAAACTCGATCACAGCATACGTATTTTTAACTTACATAAATCCTCTCTAATCACTGCTTCTGCTCATTCACTACACCTAAACAATGAACAACATACTACAAATACAGAATCTAATGGCATCGTCTTATTGGTTGAAGATTTAAGCGATCTTCAAGAACTAGAAAACAGACTAGCCCATAGTGAACGTTTAGCTTCGATAGGCCGATTAGCGGCTGGTGTCGCTCATGAAATTGGTAATCCTGTCACTGGTATTGCATCTGTCACTCAAAATTTATTAGCAGAAGATGATAGCGACTATTTACAAACACATTTAGCCCATCATCTTGAAGACATACTCAATCAAACCCGACGCATTACAACGATTATTCAGTCTCTTTCCAGCTTTTCACGCAGTGGTAACTATTTAGCCCCACCGAAAAAACCTGTGCCCGTTAAAAAATGCTTTGATGATGCCATTCACCTTGTCACTTTAAGTCATAAAGCCAAACATCAGGCCTTTGATAACCAATGTAGCTCTCGGCACATTGTCAGTGGTGATCAACAACAACTAGTGCAAGTTTTTATCAATCTTTTAAACAATGCTTGTGATGCCTCAGAAAATAATGACACAATTATTATACGTTCATCCGAAGAAATTAATCAGAATTATCATGATGGAGAAACGATTCTAATCAAAGTCATCGATCAGGGTAAAGGTATTTCTGAAAAAAATAAAAAGCGTTTGTTCGAACCTTTTTTTACCACTAAAAATGCCGGAGATGGTATGGGACTCGGATTATCCATTGTTTACAATATCGTTCACGATCATGGTGGTGACTATTAGGCGACAATTAACTTGTCCGGTCGGCGACAACTAGCTTGGCCGGTTTGATACACTCCAGACACATTAATCGAGAAGGATTTTTATGTCTGGAAAATCAATTACCCAAGAACAGGTCAAGTTATACATGTCACATCGAAAACAACCGAATCACACTCAAGCTTCATCAGCAGCCAAAGCAGGATTTTCAGAAAGATCAGCGCGACGTATTGATACAGGTAAGCACCCCGGCGGCACCACACAGCCCAGACAGTACAAAACTCGAAAAGATCCCTTAAATGGTGCTTTTGAACAACATTTAGTGCCCTTACTTGAGATTGAGCCCAAACTACAGCCCATTACCTTATTAGAAGCACTGGAAGAGCTAGAACCCGGTCAATTTGACAACACTCACCTAAGAACACTGCAACGCCGAGTCAAACGCTGGCGTGCTCAGGAAGGACCGGAGCAAGAAGTTATTTTTCAACAAAAACACATTGCCGGTGATATGGGTATTTCAGATTACACCTGGGCTAATGAGCTTAAAATCACGATTGACGGAGAAGAGTTTAAACACAAACTTTATCACTACCGATTGGTTTATAGTGGCTGGACTTATGTTCAAGTTGTCTTAGGTGGAGAGAGCTTTGAATCTCTTTCTTCAGGCTTACAAAATGCGCTATGGCAATCAGGCGGTGTCCCTGTAAGCCACCGAACCGATAGCCTAAGTGCTGCATTTAACAATCATTATGAACAAGAAAAGCTGACCGAGCGTTATGAAAAATTATGTCAATACTATGGTATAAAAGCCACTCGAAACAATAAAGGCATTGCCCATGAAAATGGAGCCATTGAATCCCCTAATGGTCATTTAAAACGCCGAATCGAACAAAAGCTACTCCTTCGTGGCAGTCGAGATTTTACCGCCTTATTGGATTATGAAGCCTTTATTGATGACATCGTTCGCCAAATAAACATACGCTGTAAAACACGATTTAATGAAGAAAAAGCACACTTAAAACCGCTTCCCAGCCGCCGCACCAATGGCTTTAGTGAGCTCTATGTTAAAGTCACCACAAGGAGTACCATTTCAGTTAAACGAGTCACTTATACCGTACCCTCCCGATTGATTGGTACCACGTTATTGATCCATATTTATGATCAACATTTAGATTGTTTCTATGGTCATGAATTGACCTTAAGTTTAAAGCGTATTTATGCACACCGCCATATCCGTTCGCGTTCAATCAATTATAAACATATCATTCACTCGTTAGCCAAAAAGCCCAATGCCTTTAAATCATCGGCTTACCGAGATGATATTGTCCCAGAAGGTGATTTCACCCTGATTTGGGAAAATCTCAAACAAACGGGCATTCATGATGATGATTGCCGTTATATGGCGAGCTTGCTGTCCATTGCCGATGCCTATGATTGTGAAGCAGCGCTGGGTCGTTTTGTCTTAGCCTCGTTAGAAGCCGGCAGTCGAGTTTCCATCAAAGCGTGCCGTGACTTTTTTGCGCCCATGTCGGTTGATAGACCTCAGTACACCAGTCAGCAACATGACTTATCGACCTACAATGTATTACTGGGGAATTAATATGGCCAATGCACAAAGTTTACCGTTTTTACTCAAAGAATTACGTTTAACGACCATGGTCAAACAATGGCAGCAGGTTTCACAAAAAGCCATTGAATTAGATTGGGAGCCTGAATTATTTTTAGCCCATTTATGTGAATTAGAAACCAGTTACCGGCATGACAATAAATTAAAGCGCTTATTAAGAGAAAGCAAACTACCCATTGGTAAACAGTTATCACAGTATGACTTTAATGAAATAACCGGTGTGACAGCCCAACAGCTCAAACAAAAAATCACTCAGTTAAACTGGCTCAGGCAAGGACATAATCTGCTTTTATTTGGTGCCAGTGGTCTGGGGAAAACGCATTTAGCCGCCGCTATTGGTTACGCACTCATCGAGCAATCAGTGCGGGTTAAATTCATGAGCAGCACTTCATTGGTGCAAATGCTTCAAAAGGCAAAAGAAGCGTTATCTCTGGAATTTGAACTGAAAAAGCTGGATAAATATGAGTTACTTATTCTTGATGATATTGGCTATGTCAAAAAAACCAATAGTGAAAGCCAGGTACTATTTGAATTAATTGCGCACCGATATGAACGCAATAGCTTGCTCATTACCTCAAACCAGGCTTTCAGTGAATGGGATAGTATCTTCACTGACAATATGATGACAGTGGCTGCCATTGACCGACTCATTCATCATGCGTCTATTTATCAAATTGAAGGCGACAGTTATCGTAGAAAACAAGCGATGAAAGGCTTAGATTAATGGCTAACTCATTGATAGCTGAACATTTTAAAAGCAAGATAAAAAGCATAGAGCGGGCGAAAAGCCAAAAAGCTCAAAGTGGCCTCGTGCAAGAGCAAAACCCGCACATCGGTCGCTTTTCGCCCTAGAGCCAGATCAAGAGCAGCGACTAAAGAAAAATCAAGTTAAAAAGAAGAGCAGACAATTAAAGGAGAATAATCGATTGTAAAAAACTCACTATGAATAAAATAATAAATTAGAAACCGGCCAAGCTAATTGTCGCCAACCGGACAAGGTAGTTGACGCCAGATAGGTGACATTAAAGTTGAAGATAATATAGAAAATGGCATAAAACAAGGCTGCATATTTTTTATTAGTCTGCCCAAATGCACCTAATAAATCCTGCCTTATTCATTTAATTTAAATAGAAGCTATTCATGAATACAATATTAGTCGTCGATGATGAAAAAATTATCAGAGACTCAATAAAAAGATTATTAGAAAAAATAATTTTCAAGTGAACACTGCTGAAAGTGTTGAAGATGCAATTATATTAATAAAAGATAAGGCATTTGATCTGATACTATCAGATTTACGCTTACCCGGTGAACCGGGTACTTCACTTATTAAACAATTCACCAATATTCCAATAATAATAATGACGAGCTATGCGAGTGTCAGTTCTGCAGTTGATGCAATGAAAATAGGCGCTATAGATTATATATCCAAACCATTTGATCATTCAGAATTACTGCTTATGATCAAAAGAATTCTCCATGAACGTCACCTCAGTTTAGAAAACTCTGCTCTAAAAAAAGAAATCGCAAAAACTCATACCGTGTCAGGTATGATTGGTGATTGCCCAGCAATGCAAAAGATAAATCAACAAATACATAAAGTGGCACCAATGGACACCTCGATACTCATTTTAGGTGAAACTGGGACAGGAAAAGAGCTTGTTGCAAGAGCTATTCATCAATATAGCCTACGAGAAGCTTCAGCACTCATTAGTATCAATTGTGCCGCCATAGCTAATAATTTAATAGAGTCTGAATTATTTGGTTATAGTAAGGGCGCGTTCACTGGTGCTCATCAAGATCATCCCGGCCTTATTGAAGCGGCTAATGGTGGAACACTTTTTCTTGATGAAATTGGTGAACTATCACTTGATGTACAAGCACGCCTATTACGTGTTTTGCAAGAAAGCGAAGTTCGCCGTGTAGGCTCAACTCAGACCCGTCATGTCGATATACGGCTTATTGCAGCAACTCATAGAAATTTACCCCAAATGGTTGAAGATAAACTATTTCGCTCTGATTTATTCTTTCGCCTTAATGTGTTTGATATCAAGCTACCACCTCTAAAAGACCGTGGCAGTGACATAAACAAATTAGCTAATCACATATTATTTGAAACCGCCAACAAACAAGCGCGTACGAAGGTCAAATTTTCATCTCAAGTTTTAGAAAGTTTTCAACAATACAATTGGCCAGGCAATATACGTGAGATGCAAAATATTATTGAACGCGCTTTAATTCTTAGCGATGGTAATGAACTTACACTTGAACATATTGCATTATTTGAAAAAAAGCCTATTCAAAATACCAAGGCACATATAAATAATTCTACTCCTAGTTTATCTCTTGACGAATACTTGGTTCATTTTTTAAATGAAAACACTCGACAAACAGAAACAGAATTAGCAAAAAAATTAGGTATTAGTAGAAAAACATTATGGGAAAAACGCAATCGATTAAATATACCTAAAAAGTAAAATAGTATTTAATTTAACCTAAAATAATCAGTTGAACCTACTGCGACCGCCTTATGCACTGATTATTTTAGGATCAACCCTGCTTTTCTTTTGTAAGCGCTTAACGAACAGCGTTCTTTACCTTTTCCAATTCTGATTTTTTAAAATTCCAGGGAAGCAATGCTTCCAGCTTTTCAACCGTATCCGCATAAGGTAATTGGGTTAATACATAGACCATATACGCATATGGCTCAATATCATTGGCCTTAGCGGTTTCAATAAAACTATAATGAACTGCACTGGCATGTGCACCCTTTGGCGTATCTGAAAATAACCAGGCCTTTCTACCCACGCAGAATGGACGGATAGCATTTTCTGCCAGCACATTACTGATATTCAACCGACCATCTTCACAATAAACAGTCAGCTTAGGCCATTGATTATCAATATAGGTGAGTGCTTTTCCTGTCAAGCTGTCGTTCGGCACTTTGCCCAGGGTGTTATCGACCCATGTTCTTATTTTCTCAAGAAGCGGCAGGCTCTGTTTCTGACGAACCTTAAATTTTTCATTAACACTGGCTTCTTTTATCTCACGCTCAATTAAATACAGCTTATTGATATGGGCCAGTGCCACATCGGCTTTTGTAGGCTTTTGATTGCTCTTTTTCTTTGGTTGTGCCGTCTGAGAATCTTTGAATTTACGGCGAGTGTGATCCCAGCAGCCGACCGATGTGGCATTATTTTGTGCACACACGGCATTGTAACCGGCATAGCCATCGGTTTGCAGATAGCCGCTAAAGCCATCAAGCAGGCGCAGTGGTACTTCCTTCTTACGAGAAGGATCGTATTCAAACAGCACACTGGGTTGTCCAGGTGGCCCGCCACGACTGACCCACATGTATTTGTTCGAATGAGCACTGAGTCCCGGCTCTTTTAATACTTTGAGCACCGTTTCATCCATTTGGATGATGTCACCCGACAGTTGATGTTCTCGCATGAGGTTGATGAGCGGCTGGAACTGATGAGCCAGTTTAATAGCCCAATTGGCCATGGTGGCTCGGGTTATATCGCCGCCATAGCGTGATAATATGCCTTCCATTCGATACAGAGGCAAACCATCGGCATATTTTGAGATAATGATGTGTGCCATCAGGTGAATACTGCCCATTGATTTAGGTAATGGATGTTTTGGCATGACCGCAGCTTTCATTGAACGACTGTCTGTGTCATTGGTGCCTGCAAAGACGGCTTTTTCCTGGAAGTATTCCAGTATTTGGACTTTAGCTGGAATGATATCCAGCTCTTCTCTGACTTTAGTGTAAAAAACCTCAATGGCACCGGCTTTTTCTTCATCTGTCAGATCGATGAAGACAGGGACTCTTGGAATAGTCTTTGAGAAAGGCTTCCTGCCTGTTTTTTTTTTCTTCTTAGGCGAAGTGGTTTTAGGTTCAGGGAGCCCCTCATCGTCAGCCGCCTGCTCAGCTTCATCAAATAAGCGTTCCTGACCATCACTTTTTTCACTGCTGGGTGCAAAGCGTTTACTACGAGCCAGACGAAGGGCTTCTTCCAGTATTTTTATACGGTGGTTTTTCTGTTCAATGACACTCAACAATTCATTCTTGTCCGCGTGTGAAAAAGCGGAAAATATAGAGTCGTTTTTGTGGATTCAGCCTTGTTTTGCATGGCTTTATTATAACAAAAAATAGACTAAAAGTACTTAAAATACAGACTCATAATGCAATTTCTTATGCGGTTTCATGACACTGATATCATAGCCGTCTAATAGCCAGTTGATTTGTTGTCCGGTGATATTCATCAGGTCATCTTCACCCTTTGGCCATTGAACTTTTCTTCTGAGAGACTTTTGTAATAGAGTACAAAACCGGTATTATCCCAGAAGAGGCATTTAATTTTATTACGCTGACGATTGGTAAAGGCATACAGATGGCCTGCAAAAGGATTATGACCTAATTCACATTCAACAATGGCACTGAGGCCAATAAAACTTTTACGAAAATCAACAGGCTTCAGATAGAGATACACCTGTGGCAGGCTGAGTGATGGAAGTATGGCTGACTTCATTGGAACAATCCTGCTAATTGTTTTACCAGCTGTACATTATCGGCAGTCACCCCTTCAATGCGTAGCTGATTGGGTAATTCTACAATTAATGCTGAGGTGCGGGCTGAATAGTGTGTCGGGGAAGATAGTTGAATAAAACCATTCCCCTTTGTCATCGCACTGGTTTGCGTTGTTGCACCCAGCAACTTACGCTTGTAATAGCCAAAACGTTTGATGGGTAGCCCATGTTCCTGACAATAGGATGCCTGGCTGATACTGTTTTCATTCCATTGATTAACGTGGTCTTGCCAAAATTGTTTTGAGTTGGCTTGGGTTTCTGGTTTCATTGATGTGCCTCATAATTAATCGATGGATTGATTATGAGGCAGGGGAGATATTTTTTGAATAACGCTAGATGGTTAAGCGCTTACTTTCTTTTAGTCTTTTTCTTGCATCTTTTCTTTCGCACAAAAAAAAGCCCCTGAGTCGTGAGACTCAGGGGCTTCTTCTTAGCTTGGCACTTTTCAGTGCAAGCCGTATTAAACCCTGGCAGTGACCTACTTTCGCATGGGAACTCCCAAACTATCATCGGCGATGACACGTTTCACTTCCGAGTTCGGGATGGGATCGGGTGGTTCCATGTCTCTATGGCCGCCAGGAAAGGCGGTGGAGTAAGAGGCTAGCTTGCGCTTCGCCCCTCGCTCGAATATTGGAAGTAAACTTCTCAGGCGGTTATCAAACCGCCCAACGCTGGTCGTTATCGTTACCCTTGGTACTCGGTAACAACCGTATCTTTGGGTATACGCTAAAGCCTTAATTCATTCTGTAGAATGTAATTCTCTCAAACAATCTCTTATTCGAAAGTACTTTTGCGATATATAGTCAAGACTCACGGGCAATTAGTATTGGTTAGCTTCATGCATTACTGCACTTCAACACCCAACCTATCAACGTCGTAGTCTTCAACGACCCTTTAGGACACTTAAAGTGTCAGGGAGAACTCATCTTGAGGCCTGCTTCACGCTTAGATGCTTTCAGCGTTTATCAGTTCCGAACGTAGCTACCCGGCAATGCCACTGGCGTGACAACCGGAACACCAGAGGTTCGTCCACTCCGGTCCTCTCGTACTAGGAGCAGCTCCTCTCAATTCTCCAACGCCCACGGCAGATAGGGACCGAACTGTCTCACGACGTTCTAAACCCAGCTCGCGTACCACTTTAAATGGCGAACAGCCATACCCTTGGGACCGGCTACAGCCCCAGGATGTGATGAGCCGACATCGAGGTGCCAAACACCGCCGTCGATATGAACTCTTGGGCGGTATCAGCCTGTTATCCCCGGCGTACCTTTTATCCGTTGAGCGATGGCCCTTCCATACAGAACCACCGGATCACTAAAGCCTACTTTCGTACCTGCTCGACATGTCTGTCTCGCAGTCAAGCACCCTTATGCTTTTGCACAAACCTCCTGATTTCCGACCAGGATTAGGGTACCTTCGCGCTCCTCCGTTACTCTTTGGGAGGAGACCGCCCCAGTCAAACTACCCACCATACACTGTCCCCAACCCCGATAAGGGGTCTAGGTTAGAACCTCAAACATACCAGGCTGGTATTTCAAGTGTGGCTCCACCACAACTAGCGTCATGGTTTCAAAGCCTCCCAGCTATCCTACACAAGTAGGTTCAAAGTTCAGTGCAAAGCTGTAGTAAAGGTGCACGGGGTCTTTCCGTCTAGCCGCGGGTATACTGCATCTTCACAGCAAGTTCAATTTCACTGAGTCTCGGGTTGAGACAGTGTGGCCATCGTTACGCCATTCGTGCAGGTCGGAACTTACCCGACAAGGAATTTCGCTACCTTAGGACCGTTATAGTTACGGCCGCCGTTTACCGGGGCTTCGATCAAGAGCTTCGCCGAAGCTAACCCCATCAATTAACCTTCCGGCACCGGGCAGGCGTCACACCCTATACTTCCACTTTCGTGTTCGCAGAGTGCTATGTTTTTAATAAACAGTCGCAGCCACCAGTTCACTGCAACCCTCCTCAGCTTACGCAGTAAATGCTTCACCATGGAGGGCACACCTTCTTCCGAAGTTACGGTGCTAATTTGCCTAGTTCCTTAACCCGAGTTCTCTCAAGCGCCTTAGAATTCTCATCCCACCCACCTGTGTCGGTTTGGGGTACGGTTCCTTATAACCTAAGCTTAGAGGATTTTCCTGGAAGCAGAGCATCTACCACTTCAACACCTTGGTGTCTCGTCATCACGTCTCGGCATAAAGCCACCCGGATTTTCCTAAGTGACATGCCTACCGGCTTAAACCTGGATAACCATCACCAGGCTGGTATAGCTTTCTCCGTCTCCCCATCGCAGTTATAAAAAGTACTGGAATATTAACCAGTTTCCCATCGACTACGCATCTCTGCCTCGCCTTAGGGGCCGACTCACCCTGCTCCGATTAACGTAGAGCAGGAAACCTTGGGTTTTCGGCGAGGGGTCTTTCACCCCCTTTATCGTTACTTATGTCAGCATTCGCACTTCTGATACCTCCAGCATTCCTTACAGAACACCTTCATCAGCCTACAGAACGCTCCTCTACCATGCACACTATAAATAGCGGCATCCGCAGCTTCGGTATATTGCTTAGCCCCGGTAAATCTTCCGCGCAGGCCGACTCGACTAGTGAGCTATTACGCTTTCTTTAAAGGGTGGCTGCTTCTAAGCCAACCTCCTAGCTGTCTGGGCCTTCCCACATCGTTTCCCACTGAGCAATAATTTTGGGACCTTAGCTGGCGGTCTGGGTTGTTTCCCTCTCCACGACGGACGTTAGCACCCGCCGTGTGTCTCCCGTAATTGTACTTCCAGGTATTCGGAGTTTGCATCGGGTTGATAAGTCGGTATGACCCTCTAGCCGAAACAGTGCTCTACCCCTGGAGTAAGATACGAGGCGCTACCTAAATAGCTTTCGAGGAGAACCAGCTATCTCCGAGCTTGATTAGCCTTTCACTCCTAACCACAAGTCATCCCCTCATTTTTCAACATAAGTGGGTTCGGTCCTCCAGTGCCTGTTACGGCACCTTCAACCTGCTCATGGCTAGATCGCTCGGTTTCGGGTCTAATACCAGCAACTTGCGCCCTATTAAGACTCGGTTTCCCTACGGCTCCCCTATTCGGTTAACCTTGCTACTGAAATTAAGTCGCTGACCCATTATACAAAAGGTACGCAGTCACAGAACAAAGTCTGCTCCCACTGCTTGTACGCACACGGTTTCAGGTCTATTTCACTCCCTCTCCGGGGTTCTTTTCGCCTTTCCCTCACGGTACTGGTACACTATCGGTCGATAAGGAGTATTTAGCCTTGGAGGATGGTCCCCCATATTCAGACAGGATATCACGTGTCCCGCCCTACTCAGATTCATCTAATATGTGCTTTCGTGTACGAGGCTATCACTCTCTTTGGCTGACCTTCCCAAGTCATTCCACTAACACTTATTAAACTTTTTGGGCTGTTCCGCGTTCGCTCGCCGCTACTGACGGAATCTCTATTGATTTCTTTTCCT
Organism: sulfur-oxidizing endosymbiont of Gigantopelta aegis; assembly: GCF_016097415.1. NCBI lineage: Bacteria > sulfur-oxidizing endosymbiont of Gigantopelta aegis. The sequence goes on from NZ_JAEHGE010000001.1 coordinate 21,423, forward strand.
AAGGGTACTTAGATGTTTCAGTTCCCCTCGTTTGCCTCAATATCCTATGTATTCAGATATTGATAACCAGCTTACACTGGCTGGGTTCCCCATTCGGAAATCTCTGACTATAACGGATGTTTATCACCTTGTCAGAGCTTATCGCAGATTACCACGTCCTTCATCGCCTCTTATCGCCTAGGCATCCACCGTATGCGCTTAATCTCTTGACTATATATCACAAAGTACTCTCGGCCTTTTGTTTTGCTGCGACTCGCGTCGTTGCGTCGAAAATACCTGTCTCTCACTATTGCTAGTTAAGACTATGGATACATAAAGATCGCTTTTCGTAACTTTCTTCTAAGAATTCAACCACCAACTTGCGTCGGTGGCCTCGTTTTTAAGAACTACTTTTTCTACTATTGAACTTTAGCCAGTTGTTTCTTCTGTCCTCTTGCGAGCACTGTCAATACAACCAGCCATTGCTTGTAGACGCATACCCTCGGTAATTGTTTGTACTTGCTTGTTGGATAAAAAAACAGGCAAGCACAATGTATCACCTAAGATACATTTGCGTTGGTTTACTTCACTGATTTTTAAAGAGCACGATGACTTGTTGCCAAGTCTTCGTTCTAATCCATAAAAAATGGATTAACTATAAATACTGAATCTTACAATGTGTCAGTAACTATACTTAATCCGCCTTTGGATTTTGCTGAGTGTTAGTATTGGTGGAGCTAAGGAGGATCGAACTCCTGACCTCCTGCGTGCAAGGCAGGCGCTCTCCCAGCTGAGCTATAGCCCCAATAGACTAAGGCATTCCGACACCCCCGCAGTCACCTTAGTGGCTGCTTTAGAATCTCGGAATTTTATTCAGTTTGGATTGTTAGCCTTGTGTAGTGTGCATCGCACATGAGCAAGGCTAACAATTCAAAATGGATAAAATTGGTGGGTCTAGCTGGAGTTGAACCAGCGACCTCACCCTTATCAGGGGTGCGCTCTAACCAACTGAGCTATAGACCCGAATAAGTTAGATTCTGTCGCTTTGCGATTTTCATCGCATACTAACTCTCTTTATCGAATATCAAACAATTTGTGT
>NZ_JAEHGE010000001.1:1274913-1422935 GCF_016097415.1 sulfur-oxidizing endosymbiont of Gigantopelta aegis
CTATCTGCAAACCGATGGCTATGCCGGTTACAATGCCGTGTGTGCACAAAATAATGCCACATCGGTCGGCTGCTGGGATCACACTCGCCGTAAATTCAAAGATTCTCAGACGGCACAACCAAAGAAAAGAGCAATCAAAAGCCTACAAAGCCGATGTGGCACTGGCCCATATCAATAAGCTGTATTTAATTGAGCGTGAGATAAAAGAAGCCAGTGTTAATGAAAAATTTAAGGTTCGTCAGAAACAGAGCCTGCCGCTTCTTGAGAAAATAAGAACATGGGTCGATAACACCCTGGGCAAAGTGCCGAACGACAGCTTGACAGGAAAAGCACTCACCTATATTGATAATCAATGGCCTAAGCTGACTGTTTATTGTGAAGATGGTCGGTTGAATATCAGTAATGTGCTGGCAGAAAATGCTATCCGTCCATTCTGCGTGGGTAGAAAGGCCTGGTTATTTTCAGATACGCCAAAGGGTGCACATGCCAGTGCAGTTCATTATAGTTTTATTGAAACCGCTAAGGCCAATGATATTGAGCCATATGCGTATATGGTCTATGTATTAACCCAATTACCTTATGCGGATACGGTTGAAAAGCTGGAAGCATTGCTTCCCTGGAATTTTAAAAAATCAGAATTGGAAAAGGTAAAGAACGCTGTTCGTTAAGCGCTTACTAATGGCTTGAATACCCTCGCCGTTGAGTGTTTGTATCCAACTAATGTGGCTATACTTAACCGGACACACAACTTAAAATAACTAAAAGATAAAAAGTGTGACCTAAAATGAATGATCAAACAAAAAACCGAATAAAAGCTATACATCAGAATTTAAAGAATCAGCTGTCAAATTAGCTAATGAGACGGATCAACCCGTTTCTCAGACTGCCAGGAGCTAGGTGTTAATGTAAATACTCTACATACCTGGATCAGTAAATATTCCAAACCGGTGAAGACGGTAGCCAATAGAAGTGATGAACACATTTATGATGAAGTAAAACGTCTGAAAAAAGAATTGGCAAAAGTGATTCAGGAGCGTGATTTATTAAAAGGCCACAGCGTACTTTGCAAGGGAAACTTTGTGAAGTACGCATGGATAACTGATCAGGCTAAAGATTACCCGGTAACGATTCTGTGCCGTTTTATGGATGTTTCCCGTAGTTGCTATTATGATTGGGTTAGCTCTCCTAAAACGGATAGAGAGAAGAAAATGAAGCGCTTACTGAGCAGCTAAAAAACTGTTTGAAGACAGTCGCAAGACTTATGGAACCCGTCGTCTTAAAAGAAAACTGGCTGAAAAAGGCGTTCATATAAGCCGCCGGAGAATTGGTCGATTAATGAAAAAAGCCGGTTTGTTTTGTAAAACGAAGAGACGCTTTAAAGCGACGACTAATTCCAAGCATAATAAGCGTATATCTCCAAATTTACTGGAAAGAGAGTTTACTGTCTCTCAACCTGATCGCTACTATGTGGGTGATATTACCTATATTGCCACCAAGGAAGGCTGGTTATATTTAGCGGTTGTCATTGACTTATTCTCTAGGCAAATTGTTGGCTGGTCGATGGATGAGCGAATGAAAGCCAAGCTAGTCAATGATGCTTTACTGATGGCCATATGGAAGCGTAAACCAATGGATGGATTGCTTTGGCATACTGACCGAGGTAGCCAATATGCCTCTGATAGTCATAGAAAATATTGTCGGATCATAACATAATTCAGTCTATGAGCCGCAAAGGAAATTGCTGGGACAATGCTGTATCAGAGAGCTTCTTTCATAGTTTGAAAACTGAATTGACGCACCATTGTCGATTCAAAACCAGAGTAGAAGCAAAGCAGGCAACATTTGAATATATTGAGGTATTTTATAATCGGGAGCGACTTCATTCGGCTAATGATTATTTGTCACCAGTCGATTATGAAATACAGCAGGAAATAGCTTAAATCGATTGATTGAAGAGGGGTAAAGGCGACATAAATGCCGCCCATTACCGTTGACGGCCATCGGCTCCTCAGCCTGTGCCGTGAAGATATTGTAACAGGATCATTACCGTTGTGAAAATACCTGGGTGAATGGAACGGCTCTATCGTTCCAGAGGGCAAAGCCCTTTCTCTTCATCTGTTTAAAGTTAACATGAGAAACTAAAATGATAGGAAATACAAAATGACAAAAATCACTTGAAACAGCCAAAAAATATTTAGAAAACTGTCCGGAAAAGTGTTGACACATCAAACCTTGCTGTTCAAACGTAGAAAGAACAGTTTCTTTCAGTGATCAACAAAGGTAAATGACAGGCTTCTTTGACGATTTCCCAGATATCTGGTTTTTCATCCAGATAAAAAGCAAAGCTTGATTATTCAAAGCATCCGGCTTAACGGCCAGTTTGTCATAGATAAATACATGAGAAAGCTGACCAAAGACTTTGCTTTGAGCTCGGCCATTGGTTTTTCCAGTTTTCAATATCAGGGATATCAATAAAGTGTGTCTGATTGGTGTTCAGGTTTTCAAGATGAATTTCTCGTAAACCTTGTTCAGACTTGGGCAGTGTCAATCGGGCAAAGAATTCCTGCAATGCAGTATCACGGCCCCAGACAGATAGAAAGACCAATTGAGATTGATCGATTAGAAAAGCATCAACGTATAAATCGCTGACTTCATCTATTTTATACAAAGTATTCATAGCATCTCCATAATTACATTAAAGTAGGGTAGGGACGTACAAATCCTGTCAGGATGTGAACGTCCCGACAGGGTTATAAAACAAGAGATAATGTGGCTATACTTAACCGGACACACAACTTAAAATAACTAAAAGATAAAAAGTGTGACCTAAAATGAATGATCAAACAAAAAACCGAATAAAGCTATACATCAGAATTTAAAGAATCAGCTGTCAAATTAGCTAATGAGACGGATCAACCGTTTCTCAGACTGCCAGGAGCTAGGTGTTAATGTAAATACTCTACATACCTGGATCAGTAAATATTCAAACCGGTGAAGACGGTAGCCAATAGAAGTGATGAACACATTTATGATGAAGTAAAACGTCTGAAAAAGAATTGGCAAAAGTGATTCAGGGCGTGATTTATTAAAAAGGCCACAGCGTACTTTGCAAGGAAACTTTGTGAAGTACGCATGGATAACTGATCAGGCTAAAGATTACCCGGTAACGATTCTGTGCCGTTTTATGGATGTTTCCGTAGTTGCTATTATGATTGGGTTAGCTCTCCTAAAACGGATAGAGAGAAAGAAAATGAAGCGCTTACTGAGCAGCTAAAAAACTGTTTGAAGACAGTCGCAAGACTTATGGAACCCGTCGTCTTAAAAGAAAACTGGCTGAAAAGGCGTTCATATAAGCCGCCGGAGAATTGGTCGATTAATGAAAAAGCCGGTTTGTTTTGTAAAACGAAGAGACGCTTTAAAGCGACGACTAATTCCAAGCATAATAAGCGTATATCTCCAAATTTACTGGAAAGAGAGTTTACTGTCTCTCAACCTGATCGCTACTATGTGGGTGATATTACCTATATTGCCACCAAGGAAGGCTGGTTATATTTAGCGGTTGTCATTGACTTATTCTCTAGGCAAATTGTTGGCTGGTCGATGGATGAGCGAATGAAAGCCAAGCTAGTCAATGATGCTTTACTGATGGCCATATGGAAGCGTAAACCAATGGATGGATTGCTTTGGCATACTGACCGAGGTAGCCAATATGCCTCTGATAGTCATAGAAAATATTGTCGGATCATAACATAATTCAGTCTATGAGCCGCAAAGGAAATTCTGGGACAATGCTGTATCAGAGAGCTTCTTTCATAGTTTGAAAACTGAATTGACGCACCATTGTCGATTCAAAACCAGAGTAGAAGCAAAGCAGGCAATATTTGAATATATTGAGGTATTTTATAATCGGGAGCGACTTCATTCGGCTAATGATTATTTGTCACCAGTCGATTATGAAATACAGCAGGAAATAGCTTAAATCGATTGATTGAAGAGGGGTAAAAGGCGACATAAATGCCGCCCATTACGTTGACGGCCATCGGCTCCTCAGCCTGTGCCGTGAAGATATTGTAACAGGATCATTACCGTTGTGAAAATACCTTGGGTGAATGGAACGGCTCTATCGTTCCAGAGGGCAAAGCCCTTTCTCTTCATCTGTTTAAAGTTAACATGAGAAACTAAAATGATAGGAAATACAAAATGACAAAAATCACTTGAAACAGCCAAAAAAATATTTAGAAAACTGTCCGGAAAAGTGTTGACACATCACTATTGATGCAGTTCGTTCCTCATCACATCCTACATTTTAAGTGTAAAGCAGGTTTTGATCTGTCTTCAGAATTCTGCTTATTTAATTCATCGAATGATAAATCACACGCACATAATGATCGGTTAAAAGAAAAGCAAATAACAAGCCCAAATATAAAATGGAATATGCAAAGGTCTTCATTGCATACATATCACCTTCAGTGCGATAAAGTCTAAAGGCATGAAAGATAAAGCCAATGCCTAAGGATATCGCGCCACTCAAATAAATCAAACCACTCATCTGTGTCACAAACGGAAATATCGATACTGCAAGTAACATAAAAGTATAAAGTAAAATTTGTAGTTTGGTGAAATTAATACCATGAGTCACAGGCAACATCGGAAGTCCTGCTTTGGCATAATCATTTTTTCTTTTAATGGCTAATGCCCAAAAGTGTGGTGGCGTCCAGATAAAGATAATAAGAAATAACAATAAGGCTTCTGAATTAATTTCACCGGTGACTGACGTCCAACCTAATACCGGAGGCATTGCACCTGCTGCACCACCTAAGACAATATTATGCGGCGTATGACGCTTCAGATACATGGTATAAATCACTGCATAACCAATTAAGGCAATGAGAGCTAATAAGGCTGTCAGGACATTCACGGTATAAGATAAAATCACCATTGATAATGCCCCCAGGCTTAGGGCAAAAATCAGTACAGATTTTGCGGTAAGCACTCCCGTTGGCAAAGGTCGTCCCTTGGTTCTACCCATTTGTGCATCAATATATTGATCGACAACATGGTTAATGGCTGCTCCCGATGCCGAGGCCAAAGCAATACCAAGAGAGGCAAATATGAAAATATCAACGGGCAGCGCACCGGGTGACGCAAGTAACATACCTACGATGGCAGTGAATACTAATAAAGCAACCACTTTGGGTTTAGTAGTTTCCAGATAGGCTTTTGCGATGGTGGAGAATGGTATTTGACTGGCTATTTCCATCTGATATTCCTTGTTTTTATGCTGTTATATTATAGTTTTTTATTGTGTGTTCGTTGCAACATCATTTGAATTAACTAAAATCAAACGCTTCAAATCACTTAATAAATCTTTAGGTTGGAGTTCTGAAGCATAATGCATCATGACTTTGCCAAAAGGATCAATGATAAACACTTTATTTTTGGTATCTTCATTGGCGATGGTTTGAAGAAATGTCTCTAACATTTTCATATCATTTGTATTGCCTGTCACGATAGGCATTTTAGAATAGTCTTTTAGAAACTCATTGAACATGCTAGAAGTGGCTGAATCTTTCATGATGAGTAAACGCTCAGTATTATGGCTGTCCTTACCCAGTGATGTTTTAACTTGACGCATGAGGTAAATATTCTTTTTACATAAATCATCACAAGATGAATCGGCTAAGAGCATGAGAGTCCACTTGCCCTGATTAGATTTAAGAGTAAAAGCTTGATTATCTTTTATTGTATGTAATTTTATGTCAGGGAATTGTTGTGCCTGTACTAGGGTACCTTTATTCATGCGGCCATCAGGCATCATGCCAGAATAGTACATAAAATAAGCTGCAATAGGGGGTAGGGCAAAGACAAGAATAATCATCCAGAATGAGATGATATTACTTTTGTTAAGGGGTTCTTTTGTTTCAACTTGAGTAGCATGTTCGGACATTATAGGGTTTTCCAGTTTTAAAAATATTTTTTTATTTGTGTATACGTTTGGTTGCAATGGATAAATAAGCTAATAGAGAAAATAAAGCAAAGGCAAACCATTGAATTGCATAACCTACGTGCATCTCTGTATTGGCCTTAAATTCAGGCCATTGTCTAATAAATCCATGTGGATTTTGTTTGTCTAAAAGTAAAATATAAGGCACCAGCTTTGTGCCTGATAATTGGCTATAAAAATCTAAATCATTATAAAGCCAGATGCCGCCTAAGTTCTCAGCCGGTTGTGATATACCGGGTCTAAAGCGAGCTTTTACTGGTAAACTCAACTGGCCATCGAGTGTAATATTAGCTTCATTGGTTTTAACGGTCGGCAAAACATTTCTTCTGCCACCTGAATCAACCCAGCCTCTATTAACCAAAATGGTTTGTTGGCTTTGTTCAATGATAAATGGGCTTATTACATGATAGCCTGTACGGGTATTATATTTTTTATTGTCAACAAAATACTGGTTCGTTATATCAAAATGCCCGCTTAATTTTATTTGTCTATAAGCTAAATCTTTTTGTAATAATAACTGCGTATTCTTGATGCTACTATTGTTGTTTAACACTAGCGTCTCAGACGATATGCGTTCACTAATTTGTAATGCTTGAGTTTTCTTTTCTTCGGCACGATTTAATTGCCAAATTCCTAGTGCAATCAGAAGACTAATCATAGTTAAAAAAAACAAACTTAAAAAAAGTCCTGGTGCAAAGTTATATTTATTTCCGGTGAAGGGTAGAATCATCAGAGACCTGTGCTAAACTAGCAAACTAACATTAAATGTGAGCGTTTTGTAAGGTCTAAACGCTGGATAAAATAGTTATACGAGGAAGCTGTCTTGATTTTGATATTTAAAATTGTGTTCGCCTTAGTTTTTATAACCATACTGATTAGTCTGGGCTTTGCCTTGTTCTTTTTAACAACAGACGATGAAAAGAACAGTAAAAAAATGATAACTGCCCTAAAAATTCGTATTTCACTTTCTGTGACATTAATTGTTATGTTAGTGATAGGCTATTATACTGGTTTAATTCAGCCTAACATTCAGTAGTGAGTGTTTATTGGTTTTAGCTTCCCCCTTTTCTAAAAAAGAGGAAAGCTAAAGACGTAGCCGCATGTTTATAGCCAGTAAACGAATAAATACAAACCTAACCATACCACATCAACAAAGTGCCAATACCAAGCAACCGCTTCAAAAGCAAAATGCTTCTCTGGTGTAAAATGCCCCTTCATTGCACGAATCGTGATAACCATTAACATGGTTGCCCCTAATATAACGTGAAAACCATGGAAGCCCGTCAGAATATAAAAGGTTGACCCATAAACACCGGTTTTGAGGGTGAGGTTCAGTTCTGAATAGGCATGAATGTATTCATAAGCTTGAAATCCAACAAAGACGACACCTAAAATCACTGTGGCCATTAAGCCCATAATAAGTTGTTTTTGATTGTTTACTTTTAAAGCATGGTGAGCCCAAGTGATGGTGACACCACTACTGAGTAGCAAAATGGTATTGATTAAAGGTACGCCTAATGCACCCATTGAAGTAAATTCAACTGCTTGAGGTCCACTGGTAGGCCAGACGGCTTTAAAACCATCATAGAGTTCATTGGTACTACCTAAGTAGCCTTCACCACTGAGCCAGGGCAAGGCGAATATTCTAATATAAAGCAGGGTGCCAAAGAAGCATAAAAAGAAGAAAAATTCGGATGAAATAAACCACATCATACCAATACGAAATGATCGATCCACTTGTTTGTTGTAACAACCTGAACGGCTTTCATCGATGACATCACCAAACCAGCCATAGAACAAAAATAGCAATAAAAAGAATCCGGCTGCTGCAGTATAAGGTCCAATACCAATATCATGAATAGACATTGCGGCCCCTAAAAGCAGGGTTAATATCGATAGCATTGCTATGATAGGCCATTTACTTGGCTCTGGTATAAAGTAAGTATCTTCAGTGTGTGCAGACATCAATTAACCCCCTAGTAGATAAAAATAGTTAAAGAATATTTTCCTAATATTCTCATGGCTTTACAAAAATAATGTGTTAGTTAAAGCTTTATAATTTTTTTTGATATTTTTTTGCCGATGCTTTTTCAGCATTTAAAAATGTGTAAGAAACGACTAAAGTTCGCATTTCCTGCGGTAAATCTTCAGACAAAGTAAAAAGTAGTGGCATATCTTTTTCTTCGCCCGGTTGTAGTGTTTGTTTTGTGTGACAAAAACATTCAATTTTTGATAAAAAAGGTTCCGCTTGCCAGGGTGTTACATTGGCAATGGACTGACCCGTAATAACTTCGTTAGTAAGGTTTTTAACTCGATAAGTGATTTTTTTTAATTCACCCGGATGTACGGTAATTTTTTTGTCCAGTGGTATAAAAGACCAGGGTAGATTTTCATTGACCGTGGCATCAAATCTAACCGTAATAACACGCTCATCGGTGACTTTTTTACTCTTTAGTTCTTTAATGATGGCAGCGGTTGAATTGGTGTCTATTTTTTGTCGTGAGCTTAAAGAATTGACACCAACAGCCTTGCAAAATAGACCGTATAATTGTATTTGTGCAAAGGCAAAAAGAAACATACCCAGAGCAATGAAACCTAGCCATTTAACCGTCTTGGCATTTTTTGCTTTGAGCGCTGCCGCTTGATCGATGGTGATCAAATTATTTTGCTATCTCAAGTGCTGACCAGATATAGTTCATTGAGCTATACATAACAAACATCACTAGACCAATCAAAGACCAGGCAAGTAATACATTTTGAGTGTTTTTTTCCATTTTTATTCTCTCAATATATTTAAAAAATTCTAAACTCATTTATTAGTAAAATAAGTATGAGTTTAGATGTTGATTTACAAGGTATTATTTGGAAGACCCTATTTAATAGTGGGTGCAGACGTCCAACTATGGAATGGAGGCGGGCTTGATAATTCCCACTCTAAACCTTTAGCGCCTTCCCAGACATTATTAGATAATTTCTCATCGGTCTTTTTACCACCCCAGACTGCTTTAATGATGATATAGAGTAGTATTAGATGACTGAGACCAAAGATCAAAGCACCAATACTGGATATCACATTAAATTCCAGGAATTGAACATTATAGTCAACGATTCGTCGCGGCATACCGGCTAGTCCTAGGAAGTGCTGAGGGAAGAAGGTAATGTTAAAGCCAACGATAGTCGTCCAGAAAAATAGTTTACCCAGCGCTTCGTCATACATTCTGCCAGTCCATTTTGGTAACCAGAAGAAAATGCCGGCATAAAGTCCAAACAGGGCACCCGGTAATAATACATAGTGGAAGTGAGCCACAACAAACATACTATCATGGTATTGCATGTCGGCAGGAACAACCGCCAGCATCACGCCCGTTAGACCACCAAAGCTAAACATGATAACAATGGCAATGGCAAAAAGCATGGGTGTTTCAAAGGTCATAGCACCACGCCACATGGTCGCAATGAAATTCAAAATCATCAGACCCACAGGAATAGATATCAAAATAGTACCAATCATGAAATAAGTCACAGCGCCAAGAGACATACCAATGGTGTATTGGTGATGTGCCCAAACGACCATGCCTAATGTGGCAATGATAAACATTGAACCCACCAGCGAGTTATAGCCAAATAAAGGCTTTCTGGAAAATGTTGGAATGACATGCGATAAAGCACCTACAGAAGGTAGTAATAAAATATAGACTTCAGGATGTCCGAAGAACCAGAATAAATGCTGGAACAATACAGGATCACCACCACCAGCTGCATCAAAGAAACTCGTGCCAAAGTTGCGGTCAAATAATAGCATGGTAACGCCACCGGCCAATACAGGTACGACTAAAATGAGTAGGAAGGCAGTAATTAACCAAGTCCAACAGAACATTGGCATTTTACCCAAGGTCATACCCGGTGCACGCATATTAATCAAAGTAACGATAATGTTAATTGACGCAAGGATTGAAGAAATACCTAATAGATGAATAGCAAAAATTAGGAAGTCCATTGACATACCGACTTTAATGGATAGAGGAGGATAGATTGTCCAACCGGTGTTGATTTGTGTGCCACCGCCGGGGAAGAATGGAATAACAAAAGATAAAATCAACATGACAGCTGCTGCTGGAAGAATCCAAAAACTAAGATTGTTCATGCGAGGCAAAGCCATGTCGGGGGCTCCGATCATCATGGGTATCATCCAGTTAGCCAAACCTGCGGCGGCTGGCATGACAGCACCAAAGATCATCATATAAGCATGATTGGTGACAATATTGTTATAAAGATCAGGTTCTAAAAATTGTAGTCCAGGCATAAATAATTCAGCGCGGATAACCATCGCGCTGGCACCACCCAGAAACAACATGGTCAATGCAAAGAATAAATACATGGTACCAATGTCTTTATGATTGGTACTAAATAACCAACGTCCTATGCCTTTGGGTGGGCCATGATGTTCGGCTTCATGTGCTACTGTTGTTGTCATTCAAAGTCTCCTATTTTTTTTCACGTGCAGCTTTAATATCAGCTGGTTGCACAACATCATTGGTATTATTGCCCCAAGCATTTCTTTCATAAGTAATGATGGCGGCTAAATCTAAGTCGGACTCTGCTGCCCAGGCAGGCATGGTATTCTTACCATGAAGAACAATATTGAGATGATCTGCAACAGGCCCAGTGGCAATTTTGCTGCCTTTAAGTGCAGGAAATGCTGGTGGTATACCTAAGCCAGTGGCCTGGTGACAGGCAGCACATTTAACATTGTATATGGTTTCACCTTTTGCATAGAGTTCATCTTTAGTCCAAACCTTACCTGAGCTGGCTTCAGCAAGCTTTGCAGCCTTTACAGCTTGTTGCTCGGCTACCCAAAGGGCAAATTTTTCTTTGCTGACGGCTTCAACAACAGCCGGCATTCTTGCATGCCAGGTACCACATAATTCAGCACATTGGCCTCGGAAGATGCCTTCTTTAATGATTTCTCCCCATGTTTCACTGATATAACCGGCGATAGCATCTTTTTTGAATGCTAGCTCAGGTATCCAAAAAGCATGGTTGACATCAACTGACGTTTGCAAAAAACGAATTTTGGTATTAATCGGTAGGACAAAATTGTTATCGACGGCTCTTAGATAATTGTCACCCGCTAGCTCTTGTGGCGTGTAGCGACTTTCAATTTTAATGCCTAAGTCGGGATACTCATATTCCCACCACCACTGATGACCGGTAATCTTGACGATCATGTCATAGCACTTATCTTTGTTTTCTTCTTTGAGCGTAGGGTCACTACATTCCTTGGTGGGTGATTCCCAGAGCATTTCTAAAATGGGCTGGGCTTTTCCGGCAATACTTAAATCAACCATTAATACGGCTATTGGAACAATAACCCATGACCAACGGCCAAACCAACTATTATGAAATTCTTGATCAGGTTCATAACCCTTGTCTTTGCGAAACGTGAAGACCGCATATAGGACAATGGACGTTATGATAATTAACAGAACAGTGATAATGCCCATAGTTAACATGTGGACATCGTAAATGTCCTGTCCTATCGGTGTTACCGGTTCGGGAAAATTGTACTTATATTCTGCTAATGCAGTCCCTGTCCATAGCAAACTTGCACTGACGGCAATTGAGCTAATTACTTTTTTTATGAAATCAACCAACAATTTATACTCCCCCTATGAATATTTAATAGCGATCTAGATTTAAAGCAAACTAATATACAACGGTGTTCTAGTTATATGTGTTCATTTTGAAGCGTTACGTAAATTAAAAATTATTCTAAAATGGTAAGTGTTTAGCTAAAGCTAAGCCTTTTAAGTTACTTTGGAAAATACTTATCTATAAGGTTTATTTTTAATTTAAGGTTCTTAGCTTAACATTGAGCAATGGTGGGCAAAAATTTAAGATGGGTAAATTCTGCATGGGCGACTCAATGATATTTATTTTATTATTATTATTTTTTAAAACTCATAATGTCGAAATAAATAGATTACTGTAAAACTAACAAATTAGGAATGATGGTGTAGATGCTCACTCATTAATAATGTTAGTAAAATGGTATAGGTAATATCAAAATATTAAGTAGAAATATTACCGTAATAAATTGTGTGAATTATTTTTTTCTATTATGAACTTTTTTTGATTTATATTGTCTTGAATCAAGGTGTATGTCAAGAGTAAATTGTTTTAAAACGTAACTTCTGTTATTCGTTAGTGTTTATTCTTTATAAATTGACGGGCTTATAGGTGAAAACCCTATTAACGCTAATGTAAACCGTTTGATATACATCTAGTCTAGACGTTATGAATGTCCCACTCTGTTTGATGTAGAGCTTAATATGAGTGTGAGTAAGATATTTGTTTGTGCTGCCTGCTAATATTCTTAATTAATAATCTAATGGTTGTTTAATGTACTAGTTTGATGTGCTAGCTTAATATGCCAACTTAAGTATATTGATTTGAAATTTATATTGGAGGTGTTTTTTGTAGACTTGTATATATTCAGTTTATATAATTGATTTTTATTTTAAGGAGTTGTATTAGATGTTGCCAGGAAAAAAAGATATTGTATTCTTATCGCTTTTAATTATAATTTCATCCTCAATTCTTATTGGTGGAAAATATTTATACGCTTCCATCAATAAATCTCATAATAGCGCCGCATTACGTTTGTCAGCATCTACACTTTATCCTATACCTAAACCTTTAGGGCAGTTTTCTTTGGCTAGAAAAAGTGCTGAAAAACCCGTAACGTTTAATGAAAAGTCACTGCAAGGAAAATGGCACCTTGTTTTTATGGGTTATACGAGTTGTCCTGATATTTGTCCCACGGAGATGAAAAATTTAGCTGATTTGTATCAGGATTTGCCTTTGGCATTGCAGAAAATAACACAGGTTATTATGATTACAACCGACCCATTAAAGGACTCTCCAGAAGTATTAGAAGCTTATGTAAAAAATTATCATTCGGATTTTATTGGTTTAAGTGGCACTAAAGAACAAATTGCAGGCTTTGCAAAACAGTTTGCCATGCCGTTTTTACCTTCTAATGAAACAGACAAACACAAGCAATATGAAGTAAATCATTCAGCTTCAATTTATTTAACGAATCCAGAAGGGCAACTTCATGCAGTGTTTAGCACACCGCATAATGTTGATAACATGAAGTCAGACATGGTGAAAATATTAAATCTGTAAGTTATTTTTTTGTGAACAAGAGATAATTTAACAAGATCAAGCTAAGTAATAGCAAAGCTGCCGTTACATTGTGGGCAACAGCGACGAGTAAGGGTAAATTAAAAAAGACATTGGACAAGCCTAAACTAAATTGAGCAATAACGAGTCCTATTATCAATAGGCCTGCTATTGGAATGGCTTGTCCCTGTGCTTTTCTAAAAAGAGTGAGCCCCAGAGTGAATAGATAGAGAAAGGTGATGACTGCACCAATTCGATGCATCCAATGAATCGCTGTTCTGGCCTGAAAGTCTAAAATACCCCCTTCATAATTTATGGCTGAGGTGAGTTCCTTACCTGTTTTCGGATCATGCTCATGCCAAAGTGTGAAAGCCTCTTTAAAGTTCATCTCAGGCCACCAGGAAGACTGACAGGTAGGTAGGTCGCTACAGACTAATGCGGCATAATTAGAGCTAGTCCATCCACCGAGTGCAATTTGCATAAATAATATAACGACAGCAATCAGAGCGGGCTTACGAAATTTGCAATTGAATGCTTTAATGCTCTTTTGCATGTCATTACGGGTAAAAAATTGACTGCTGGATAGGGTGAGCCAAAAAAGTATTGCAAGGGTAGTAAAACCAAAGATAAGATGTACGACGACAACTAAGGGTTTGAGTAATAGGGTGACTGTCCACATGCCCAATAAGGCCTGAAAAATAACAATGCCGACAAGAATAGTGGGTAGTACGATAGCTTGTCCTGCTTGTTTTCTATTTTTCCAGGCAAGTAGGCAGAGGGCTAAAATAAACAAGCCTAAGGTACCCGCAATATAGCGATGTGTCATTTCTTTCCATGCCTTAGCTGCTTCTATAGGCTTGTCAGGATAAGCTTCTTGAGCTTTTGATATCTCATGAGCCGTGTCCGGTACGTTAAGGTGGCCATAACATCCAGGCCAGTCAGGACAGCCTAATCCTGCATTGGATAGACGCGTATAAGCACCGAGCATAATTGCCATGAGTGCTATGAGTGTCGTAATCAATGCGAGTTTGTGAAAATTCATATAAAATACCCTTGAGTAAAACCCATAGACCAAAACCATAGAATAAATCCTATGACTAAAACCTATAATTAAAAACTATGATTTAAAAAGTGGAGAACAAATGGAATCTAATTATATACTGCCTGTTGAAAAAGAGGAAACAAAGCGTTTAGCTAAAGCCTGGTTTTTTTTAGGTGTTGTTTCATTGCTCTTATCAGGTTTTTTTTCGATTTTATTAGTTGTTTCACGCACCCCTGCAATACAAAGCCTTATACCCTTTATTGATTTTTTTCATACGGCTTTAGTTGTCCATGTGGATTTATCTGTATTGATTTGGTTTACTTCCTTTGCCAGCATACTCTGGACTTTGATTGCCCGAAACGTCAATAAGCTTGACTGGCTGGCTTTTTATCTGTCTGTGTCGGGTACATTCCTTATTGTTTTGACCCCCTTTATTATGGATGGTCATCCCTTGATGAATAATTATATCCCCATATTACAGACGCCGTTATTTTATTTTGCATTATCTTTATATACGGTGGGATTATTAATACGCATTGTTAGAACCTTGTTTTCATCGATGCCTTTTAATGCTTCAAGCCCTACAACAGCCTTGACCTCTGGTGTTTGGTTAGGTGCTTTAGCTGCTTTGTTAGCCATTCTATTTTTTCTTTACACCTTGTTTAAAGTGCCTGATGATTTACCCGCAGTGGCTTGGTTTGAAGTGTTATTCTGGGGAGGTGGACATATCTTGCAATTCACCCACATGTTATTGGTGTTCGTCGTTTGGATTGTTTTATTACAACAAATAAAAACACGTCTTATTTTTACCCCCGCTATTTTGTTTGTTTGTCTGTTAATTTCTTTTATCCCTGTTTTATATTCAGGAGTGATTTATTGGCAATATGATGTGGCGTCTAGTGAATTTCATAATCAATTTACCCAACTCATGCGTTTTGGTAGCTTAACGACCTTGCCTTTAGGCTTGATTATTTTTATTAATTTATTTAAAACTCTGCCAGCAGAAGGGCCTTTGTTACCCCTTAAGCTGGCACTCTGGTGTTCTGCTGCTTTATTCGCATCAGGGGGTGTTTTGGGCTTTATGATTGAAGGGGTTAACGTGGTTATCCCTGCTCACTATCATGGTTCAATTGTAGGTATTACTCTGGCATTTATGGGCTTTAGTTTTTATTTGTTGCCAGTTTTTGATTATCCTTTAAAGGATAGAACACTTAAGTTAGCCAAAATTCAGCCTATTGTTTATGCGGTAGGTCAGTTTATGCACATTAGTGGTTTAGCTTGGTCAGGTGGTTATGGCGTAAAAAGAAAAACGGCAGGTGCTGCGCAGGGCTTGGATAGTTTGCCGGAAATTGCGGGTATGGCATTGATGGGCATGGGAGGCTTGATTGCAATCATTGGTGGTATTTTATTTGTGGTGATTGTTTATTTGGCGGTTAAGCAGAAGAAAGGATAGTGTCTGGGGGATCAATAGGGTGATGGTAGGCTTTGTGATTGTGTGTTAATTAATACGTCTCTGAATAAAGCCGCCTTATTTCGCTTAATATTTCATCAATGCGCGAAATAAGGCGGCTTTATTCAGAGACTTTGTTCTGTTTTAATTCTTATTCTTTAATTTTACTCTTCAATGTTTTTATTCAAGCTTCTTTTTCAACATTCCTCTTCAACAAGGTCACGATAGGCGTGCCAGGTTGCATGACCAATCACTGGCATTGCAATGGCTAGGCCAATAAAATAGGTTAAGAAGCTTATTCCAACCATAACTGCAATAAGGTAAGCCCATAATAAGAGTGCCTTAGGGTTTTCTTTGACAGCATTCACACTGGTTCTCATAGCAGTCATAAAGTCTATTTGCCTATCCATCAATAGGGGAACGGTAATGACGCTAATGGAAAAGGTGAATAAGGCAATGAGACCGCCTATAGCAATTCCGACACCTAAAAATAAATTGTTTTCACCGGAGAAAAACACTTCGGTAAAAAAGTATTCCCAATTTAGAGTGGGGTTGTTGAAAAAAATCACAAAGACAAGAATGGCTGCAAACATCCAGAACAGCATGATCATCATCAGTATCAGACCAACAGCCGAGATATGTACGGGGTTTGAAAGCCAGGATTTTTTGATTTGACAGAACTCGATTTTTTCTTGTTTTTCTATCGAGCGACTAATGCCATAAAGGCCAATACCTAAAATAGGTGCGGAGAGGAAAAAACCGGTGGTTAATAGAGGGAATAGAAAGAACATACCGCCATCTATAATTCCCCAAAGAATTAAGAAGCTAACAAGCACAAAAGCACAGCCATAAGGAACACTGAAGTATGGTGCTACTTTCATATCCTGCCAACCCAGAGCTAACCACTTCCATGGGTCATCAAGGCTAATTTTTTTTATTTTTGGCAATATAACTGGAATGATATCTTCAGCATCATTAAAAACAGTAGTCTCATTCATAATTTATTATTCATCCTTTAAACGCAATTAAGATTAAGTACAGCATCTCTATTTTTGTGATATTGGAACAGCGGAAATCCGCTTAGAAATAAATCAAAAAATCATTTAACACCAATGTGTGTTAAATATTAAATAACCTGAGATAAATATTTTATAATTAAATTATATAAGAATTTTACCAGTAACTTTTATTGTTTTGTTATTGCTTTGTTATTGCTTTGTTATTGTTCTGTTAAATGTGCAGTAGCTTTATTATGTAAACAAAGCAATAAGTTAATGTATTTATATTTGTATAACGTTGATTCTATCATAGAAAATATAGAAAGATAGTAATTTATTATTTTGTCAATTTGGAAATGAATTCGGTTAGAAATAACCAGAATTTATCGACGCTATCGATGTTGACCCTTTCTCGTGGAGAGTGTGCGCCAGTAATGGTTGGGCCAAAAGATATGATATCGCAATCGGGGTAAGTGTTCGAAAGTAAACCACACTCAAGTCCGGCATGAATAACTTGAATACTGGCCTCTTTATTAAACAATGAAAGGTATAAATTTAATGCATCTTTTAATAATGGGCTCTCACGATTAGGCTGCCATCCTGGGTAGGCTCCGTCAATTTCAACCTGCATAGAAAATTGTTGTTGATATTGTGCAATTCGATAGGCCTGCGCATCACGTTCATCGTTGCTTGCACTACGACATAAATTGAGTAGTTGCAATGAACCACCTGATTCAAGATTAATCACGCCAAGATTATTGGAGCTTTCAACGATGTCGGGTAGATCGTCAGAATACTTTATAACGCCATTAGGATGAGAAGCAATAAAGCTCAGTAGGGATGTGCTTTGATTTTCCGTTAGGGATTGATTGATTTTATTTTTTGATAAATTATCTTTTAATTGGGCAGTTAATAATAACTCTTTTTCACGATGATGGTAAAGTTGTTTGAGTGTTTGATTACGAGTGTTAATGGCATTAATGAGCGCTTTTGCATCGTGGGTAAAAACAGTGACGAAGGCTTCTCTGGGAATTGCATTCCGTAAACTGCCACCATGAAAGCTGACTAATTGCAGTGCATAGGTTTGGCTAATAGATAATAATTCTTGTGCTAATAAAACATTGGCATTAGCACGGTTCAGGTGAATGTCAACCCCCGAATGGCCTCCGGTTAAGCCGGTCAAACTGATCTCAACGGCTTCACCTGAGGCTGATTGCCAGGCTAATGACCGGCTGGCATTAATATCGACACCACCGGCACAGCCTATATAAATTTCACCTTCTTCTTCTGTGTCGAGGTTGAGTAATTTTTTTGCTTGCAACCAATTTTCTTGCAAGCCAAAAGCACCACCCATACCGGCTTCTTCATCAACGGTGAATAATAATTCCAATGGACCATGTTGAAGACTTTTATCGGTCATTAAGGCTAACATCGCTGCACAGCCAATACCATTATCTGCACCTAAGGTGGTATTTATTGCATGTAACCAACCATCAGTGATTTGTAATTGTAAGGCATCATTTAAAAAATCATGACTGCTATCACTATTGGCCTGTGTCACCATATCAACATGGCATTGTAAGGCAATAATGTCTGCATTTTCATGACCACGTATTGCAGGAACTCGGAGTAAAATATTGCCGATGGCATCATGTTCAACAATGACTTTATTCTCAACCCCTTGTTGATGGATGTAGGCAATAATTGCTGCTTCATGTTTGCTGGGACGAGGCGTGTCACAGAATTTTATAAAATGCTGCCAGAGGTCTAGCGGGGGAAGCTGATCGATCATTGTTTTTCTCCGAATATAGAATTGCTAGTATAAATTTTTCGAAGAAAAAATAATATTAATATTTGTGTAAAAGCTTATATTAAAAGTATCGTGTTAAAAATTAAACGCACCTAAGTCATCATTTGAATCACGTTCAATGCCATTGCTCGGTATTTTGAACTCCCATAAAATAGGATGGCTGGAGTTGCTTAAAGATCCTGCCTGACCAATAGCACCTGCTCCAGATTTTAAATAAAAATTATTACTACTGATATTGCTAAAACCCGCGTCCAGACCTTGAATCGTGCCAGAGGCATTGACACTACCTATCAAGCTGCTATGTGAGTTGACCCAGCCAGATGTTAGCCAATTATTGGTCATGTTGACAATGCCTTTTGAATCGAGAATAGCGAAGTCCGCACCGGCAATAATATTATTACGCATATCAACATTTTCATCATTACTGGATAAGGCGAATAAGGTATTTCTGGAGCGGTCAGAATAAATGGTATTGTGGAAAAAATATAATGTGCCTTTACGGTACATACTGCGATCACCACCGTCACCACCATAATGCACAATTTGACGATTGCCCTGGCCTTCATGTTCGGTTAATAAATTACCGTAAACATAGGTTGTTCTATACAAGGGATTATTCACGAAGGTAGCATAATCAGATTCCACTAGATCCAATTGACGATTACCATCTTCTATCCAGTTGTAGCGGATGACTGTGCCAGCAGAACGATCTTTTAAATTGTTACCCAGACAACCACTACAAAGAGGGCCATAATAATTGTATTCAAAAGTGATTCCCAGACTTTCGGTATAACTATTATGTTGATAGATACTGCCATTGATACCATTATCCCAAATATGATTGCTACTAATGAGAATGTTGGCTGTTTGTGATGTGCTGAAGATACCATTGCTGGCATCATGAATTGCATTATTTCTGATGCTGATATATTCGCCTTGTTCAATATGAATTGCCGCAGCATTGGATGAATAACTTGAAGTAGAGCCGCTATCATTTTTAAAACTATAATTGGGTTTGGCACTCTTTAAGTCTAAACAGGCGACAGTAATATAAGCGGCATTATTACCACGGGGAATACTGGCTGCGCCAATTTTAATCAGTGAACGTCCTTCATTCCAATAATCTAAAGCGAGTCGAGTGGTGGCATTTTCTCCGGAAATTACCGGCAAACGGCCATTATCAGGCACACCCAGCACGATCACAGGCTCTTGCTGAGTGGCATTGGTATTAATCACCCATTTATTTCTATAGGCCTCAGCACGCCAATGAATTTTTATCAGGCTACTGGGAGTAATATCTTCCCAGGGAACATCGTTGGGTGTGGTATAAGTTTGTCCGGGACCCACGTGATAGACACTATTAAAGTCAGCCTCTTTCCAGATTGGGTTGGCACAAGTCATGGTGGTTTTTAACTGCTTGCCGCCGCCGTTATTACCCCCATTATTGTCATTTCCAGTCCCTTTTGGGGTAATTAAGCTTAATTTTTTCGGTGTGGACATGCCTAAGTTATTGGCATCTGCACTTGAAGTCATGACAAAAATGAATACTACACTTATCAGGAATAAGATTGCCTTATCTAAGAAAAAATTAAGTGCTTGATGTAATGACTTCATTGTTCGTGCCTCATGATTAATCAATTTTTAAGATAACATGGAAAGAAAGCATAAAGTGAGGGTGTAAGTGCAGTTAGAGATGATTTTTATTTAAACTGTGAAGTCATACGTGAATTGCTCAAGAGAGCAAATAAAAAGGTGTGCGGCTGTCGTCACTAAAACAGAGAATTCAGTGTTATTTCATCTGCTAGAAATATGATAATTATCTATCTGGGGCAAATAATTTTGACTGTCATAATTCTTACATATAATCCACAGAGCCTGTGGATAACTTTGTTGATAAGTTTGAATAACTACAGCAGAATAAGGCTACCATTGCGCTGTCTATAATTTGCTTATTTTTTGTTCGCTTTTTTATTTGAAATTTTTAAATCAATATAAAACAATAACTTATGTTAAATTTCAGTAACTTCTCAATAAGTCTGTGCAAAACTTGAAATAAAAACAAAAAAAGTCTTGACAGCATTTTAGAGGACAAAAATTGCATTTTCACTGCCCCATGTAATTTATCCCTATAAATGATCCTGTCGATCTGTCTCAGATCGAAATAGAATATTTTTGAATATTATCTTAACTGAGAGGGAGTTTGATCAACACAGGGCAAACTAAAGAGCCTTAAAAAGCCATGATACAATTGTTTTATTGAAAACAACCTGTATTGATTATAGTGAAAAAATTACCTCCAATTCCAGAGATACCTGAAGAAGAAAAGACACCGGTAGTCCGATTACTCCTTGCTTTCATGGAGCAACAACAGGAAATCATTCAAAACCAACAGGTTGAAATCGATGCCCTTAAAACAGAAGTTGCTAAGCTTAAAAAGCTACCTCCAAAGCCTAAAATAAGAGCCAGTAAATTGCCAAAGGATGATGACAATGATAATCCGACAGGTCATTCAGGAAGCAAGAAAAACAACTCAGGAAATGGGACTAGTAAAAGTCGTAAACGAAAGAAGAAATTGGCTATTCATAAAACCACCGTTATCAAACCAGATAACCTGCCAGAACATTCACGTTTTTTAGGGTATCAGGATTATTTTGTTCAGGAGCTGCTGATTAAGCCTTTCAATACTCGTTATCGATTGGCTCGCTATAAAACACCCGATGGTGATACCTGTATAGGAAAATTGAGCTTTGATACACATATAGGACATTTTGGCCATACATTACAGAGTTATATCGTTTATCAATATTATCACCAGAGAGTGACTCAGCCATTGATAATACAACAATTAACAGAATTAGGTTTTGATATTTCAACGGGTCAGATCAATGAGATTTTAATCCATGACAAAGACCATTTTCATACTGAAAAAATACATTGCTAACTGCCGGTATCAACAATAGTACTTATATCCATGTTGATGATACGGGTAGTCGTCATGATGGAAAGAATGGTTATTGTACTCACGTTGGCAATGAAACCTTGCCTGGTTTTCAAGTACTCGATATAAGAGCCGGATTAATTTTCTACAATTGTTACGAGTGCTGCTGTTGATTATACGCTCAACGATGCAGCACTTGATTATATGAGAGCAGAAAAATTACCTCACAAGCCATTGAGCGTTATTGAACAAAGTCATCAGACTTGCTTTGATAATGAAGAAGCCTGAAATACTATCTGCAGAACAATAGTATCATAACACAACGGCATGTTCGCATTGCCACAGAAGGCGCTTACTGGGGGCATTAATTAACAGTGGCTTTCCAAGTGATTTGGTGATTGTGAGTGATGATGCAGGACAATTTGATATTTTGTTGCACGCATTATGTTGGATACATGCAGACAGAGTGTTTCAGCGGATACTACCACTCAATGAGCGACATGATAAAGAACTGAACTGGTACATACTCAGATTTGGGAACTATTTTATGATCTCAAACAATATAAACTTGAGCCAGATGATCCGTTGAAGTCAGCGATTGCTGAACATTTTGATGAATTGTGCCGGACTAAAACAAGCTTTGAAACGTTGAATCAGGCACTGAAACGATTGGCAAGAAATAAAACAGAATTACTGCTGGTATTGAACGGCCTGATATTCCTCTTCATAATAATTTGAGTGAAAATGATATTCGAGAATATGTTATTAAGCGTAAAATTAGTGGTAGTACACGCTCAAAGGATGGGCAACTTTGCAGAGATACTTTGTCAGTTTAAAGAAAACTTGTTTGAAACAAGGAATTTCATTCTGGGATTTTATTAATGACCGGATCAGCAAGAGAAATTTGATCCCATATCTGCCTGAGTTGCTGAAAGGTAAAGTTTGTGCTGTTTAAATGCACAGACTTATTGAGAAGTTACAAATTTCAATATTGCCTATTGACTTAGGATGGTCAGGGTTAACACCTAATATTCGTCCTTTTTAATATAGCGGGTTTTAACGTGGATAAGATTTACAAAAACAATAGCTTAGAGTATCTTTACAAACAGAATTTCTAGTTTCAAGTAAAATTGAGTTTAACAATGTCAAGGATGGGTAGTAAGTTTTTTGTTTATCAAGACAAACCAGTTCGAGACGTGATTTAACCGCTGCTTTTTTTGCATTGGTCGCCAGGCATCCTGATGCCAAATGAGTTTGTAGTCACCATCCATTTCAATACTAGAACGAATATCCAGCAAATCACCAAACTCAGCGCCATCAAAATAGCCTAATTCAGTGGCATAGACAGCAAAACCGATACCTCGCTTGTGCCATAAGTCCTGAGCACCTCGATGCCAATCACATCTTCTCAGGCACGTTCAAAATATTTGAGATAGTTTGCATGATAGACTACACCAGAATGATCGGTATCTTCATAATAAACTTGTACTGAATGATGTGTCAACACTTTTCGGACAGTTTCAAATATTTTTGGCTGTTTCAAGTGATTTTGTCATTTTGAGTGTCAACACTTTTCCGGACAGTTTTCTAAATATTTTTTGGCTGTTTCAAGTGATTTTGTCATTTTGTATTTCCTATCATTTTAGTTTCTCATGTTAACTTTAAACAGATGAAGAAGGGCTTTGCCCTCTGGAACGATAGAGCCGTTCCATTCACCCAAGTATTTTCACAACGGTAATGTAATGTGGCTATACTTAACCGGACACACAACTTAAAATAACTAAAAGATAAAAAGTGTGACCTAAAATGAATGATCAAACAAAAAACCGAATAAAAGCTATACATCAGAATTTAAAGAATCAGCTGTCAAATTAGCTAATGAGACGGATCAACCCGTTTCTCAGACTGCCAGGGAGCTAGGTGTTAATGTAAATACTCTACATACCTGGATCAGTAAATATTCCAAACCGGTGAAGACGGTAGCCAATAGAAGTGATGAACACATTTATGATGAAGTAAAACGTCTGAAAAAGAATTGGCAAAAGTGATTCAGGAGCGTGATTTATTAAAAAGGCCACAGCGTACTTTGCAAGGGAAACTTTGTGAAGTACGCATGGATAACTGATCAGGCTAAAGATTACCCGGTAACGATTCTGTGCCGTTTTATGGATGTTTCCGTAGTTGCTATTATGATTGGGTTAGCTCTCCTAAAACGGATAGAGAGAAAGAAAATGAAGCGCTTACTGAGCAGCTAAAAAACTGTTTGAAGACAGTCGCAAGACTTATGGAACCCGTCGTCTTAAAAGAAAACTGGCTGAAAAAGGCGTTCATATAAGCCGCCGGAGAATTGGTCGATTAATGAAAAAAGCCGGTTTGTTTTGTAAAACGAAGAGACGCTTTAAAGCGACGACTAATTCCAAGCATAATAAGCGTATATCTCCAAATTTACTGGAAAGAGAGTTTACTGTCTCTCAACCTGATCGCTACTATGTGGGTGATATTACCTATATTGCCACCAAGGAAGGCTGGTTATATTTAGCGGTTGTCATTGACTTATTCTCTAGGCAAATTGTTGGCTGGTCGATGGATGAGCGAATGAAAGCCAAGCTAGTCAATGATGCTTTACTGATGGCCATATGGAAGCGTAAACCAATGGATGGATTGCTTTGGCATACTGACCGAGGTAGCCAATATGCCTCTGATAGTCATAGAAAAATATTGTCGGATCATAACATAATTCAGTCTATGAGCCGCAAAGGAAATTGCTGGGACAATGCTGTATCAGAGAGCTTCTTTCATAGTTTGAAAACTGAATTGACGCACCATTGTCGATTCAAAACCAGAGTAGAAGCAAAGCAGGCAATATTTGAATATATTGAGGTATTTTATAATCGGGAGCGACTTCATTCGGCTAATGATTATTTGTCACCAGTCGATTATGAAATACAGCAGGAAATAGCTTAAATCGATTGATTGAAGAGGGGTAAAGGCGACATAAATGCCGCCCATTACCGTTGACGGCCATCGGCTCCTCAGCCTGTGCCGTGAAGATATTGTAACAGGATCATTACCGTTGTGAAAATACCTTGGGTGAATGGAACGGCTCTATCGTTCCAGAGGGCAAAGCCCTTTCTCTTCATCTGTTTAAAGTTAACATGAGAAACTAAAATGATAGGAAATACAAAATGACAAAAATCACTTGAAACAGCCAAAAAAATATTTAGAAAACTGTCCGGAAAAGTGTTGACACATCAGCCAGCAGTTTTATTTCTAATGCTAATGCCTGGACCGATGATGTTAACTCCCTAACAGATGTCAACACACGGTGTGAATTTGAACCAGAAACCCAATGCACATCAGCAGTACGTATTGGTGCAAAACTCGCAGGCGTTGACATGAATGGTTCCTCGATGACTACCATGCGTCTTGATGGTGCTGATTTACAAAGAGCTAATTTGTCACACTCTATCTTACAAATGTCCAACTTCAAGGGCGCAAATATGATGCTGATCAACCTTGAAGGCGCACATATGCATGCGGTTAACCTGCAAAATGCCAATTTGATGTTGGCGAATATGAAAAAGGTCAATTTACTCGATGCAGACTTGCGTGGCGCCAATCTACGCGGTGCTAACTTGCAAGGTGCTATTTTGATTCAAGCCAAATTGGGCAATGCCACTTGGACCGATGGTCGGATCTGTGCGCCTGAATCTGTAGGCGAGTGTCTATAATTAAGTATAAAATAGTAGGATGGGTATGGCTTTATCTGCCCACGCTGACTCAAGAGCTTATATTCAGGCTCATTGTAAGTAAATTGCTTATTCCCTGTAAAACGGATTCAGGGCATAATATTGATAAAAACCATAATCAATAAGACATGAGCACACGAATATTCCAAAATCTCAGCAAAATAATACTGGCATTGATGAAAAAAATGTCAGTCTGACCATCAATGCCAAAGCGATCACTGCACCCAATAACCTGTCGGTTATTCAAGCACTTTGGCATGCAGGTTATTCACAAGTGCTTGGTGTGGGTTGTCTGGATGGCGTCTGTGGTTCATGTTCGGTGATGGTTCGCCGCATAGGTGAGCCAGAACTAAGTATGGAATTAGGCTGTCAGTTATTAGTTGAAGAGGGCATGGAAGTGTTTTTTTCATCCTTTGAAACACTTACTCAGCACCACTATGATTTATCCCAAATCAACAATCCATTGGTCGTGCATAACGAATTCCTGCGTATATTCCCAGAAGCAAAAAATTGTCGCTATTGCGGTGGTTGCAATCGCGCTTGTCCAAAAAACATTGATGTTGAGCAAAGTGTAACACTGGCCGTAAAAGGTGAATTTAAGCAAGCCAGTGCGCTTTTTGTGGACTGTGTGATGTGCAATTTATGTGTCAGCAGTTGTCCGGAAAATATTGAACCAAATCATGTGGGTTTATTTGCACGACGAGTAACAAGCCATTTTAACACCCGACCTGCTAATCTCACTCAACAAATACAAGCCATCCGCTCAGGTGAATTAAGTGTTGATATTGATGCGCTGGATGAAAAGCTATGAGCCTATATAAAGACCAGAAAAAAAACCAACAAACCGGCTTCAGTTACGCACAAGCACTGCAAAACTATCACGACAAAACTGACTTTCCCGCTTTTAATAAGCCTCTGGATGAAGAAAGTCTACTGGCTGAATATCACCCCGATCAGCAACATCAAACAATGACCAAGCTACAAATTGGTGCAAATACGGGTGAAGCTTGCCATCAACAAATTGCTGATTTATTACAGGCAAATGCTCGTATTGAAGCCTCTGATCTGGCCGCAGCCAATATTGAAGAAACGGATATCCTGATCATTGGCGGTGGTGGCGCAGGTTGTGCTGCGGCATTAATGGCTGATAGAGCAGGTGCAAAAGTTATTTTGGCCACAAAGCTACGTTTAGGGGATAGTAATACGGTCATGGCAGAAGGAGGGATTCAGGCCTCCGTTGAAAAAGACGATACCCCGCAAGCACATTTCAATGATACCTATAAGGCAGGACACCAAGAAGCCGAAAAAGAATTATTAAAACAATTAGTCCTGGATGGGCCAGAAACAATCGATTGGCTTATTCAGCAGGGAATGCAATTTGACCTGGATAATGCGGGTGATTTACTCACCCGGCAAGCAGGGGGCACGACCGCAAATCGAGTGGTGTTTTTCCGTGACTATACAGGTCTTGAAATGATGCGCGTATTACGTGAGGCGGTGGTCAATAGCTCAGTAGAAGTGAAAGACTATAGCCCTGCCATTGAACTCTTAAGTAATGAATCAGGACAATGTGCAGGAGCGATGCTGAGTCTGCTAAAAGAAAACCGTTTAGTGCAAATAAAAGCCCGTGCCGTCATTATTGCCACGGGTGGTATTGGGCGCTTGCATATAAATCAATTTCCCACTTCAAATCATTTTGGTGCAACCGGTGATGGCTTGGTTTTAGCCTATCGCTTAGGGGCAAAGCTCAGAGACTTAGATTCTTTTCAATATCATCCTACCGGCATTGCTTACCCACAACATCTATCCGGCACACTCATTACCGAAGGCTTACGTTCGTCAGGTGCTTACATAATAAATGCCCTAGGTGAACGCTTTATCGATGAGCTAAAACCAAGAGACGTTGTCGCTGCCGCCATCATTAAAGAGTGTCGGGAAGGCCGAGGCATTCATCGTGCTTTAGATGATGATGAATCATTAAAAGGCGTCTGGCTAGATACGCCAGGTCTTGAAGCCAGAAAGCCCGGCATCTTAAAAAAGCGTTTTCCCAAATTAGTACAATTAGGCTTAAAAAGTAATATCGATATTTGTCAGACACCGATGCTGGTCTATCCTACCTTGCACTATCAAAATGGTGGCGTTGTCATCGACACCAATGGCTTATCATCAGTGCCTGGTTTATATTGTGTGGGCGAAGTCAGCGGTGGTATTCATGGTCGCAACCGTTTAATGGGTAATGCCTTATTAGACGTTATTAGTTTCGGTCGTCGAGCTGGCTATCATGCGGCAAACAAAGGACAAGGAATGCGCGAACAGCAATACGTTGGCATTGAGCATGTGGAGAAATTTCGTCGAGAATTAATACAGCACAAACAATCAGCAAAAATAAAAACGCCCCTATTATTTCCTGAATACGCCTTATATGATACACCTCACTATCTAAAAAGTGAGCCAAATAGCGATTTAAAAAGTGATGAAAAAACATGAATGAATCACCACTCAATCGTGTTTTATTGCACCCAAAATCACTGGGCTTACAATTGGATGAGTGGTTAGCAGGCAATGGTGGCGAAGGGCTCGAAAATGCACTCGCCCAAGTGGATAGCATTCTTAGCAAAATTAAAGACGCTGATTTAAGAGGCATGGGAGGCAGTGGTTTTCCTAGTTATAAAAAATGGCAGGTGGTCGCTGCACAAGTTGCAAACCCCGACAAATATCTTATCTGCAATGGCAATGAAGACGAACCGGGCACATTTAAAGATGCTTACCTACTGACCCATGCGCCTCATCAGGTCATCGAAGGCGCATTAATAGCGGCCTTGGCAAATGGCATTAATAAAATTGTCTTTTATATCAATCCCGATCAGAGTGCATCATTAGAAAACGTGCGAATAGCCGTTGCACAATGGCAGAATAGTCCGTATTTTTCACAAGTTGAAAGTAGTCTAGGACAAGCCTTATCGATTCAAGTAATGGCCAGCTCAGGTCACTATATTGGTGGTGAGGAAACCGCTGCGATTGAATCCGTTGAAGGCAAGTTTCCTTTCCCTCGAGGTAAACCACCTTATCCTGCATTGTCGGGCGTTCATGCTTGCCCCACTTTGATCAACAATATCGAAACACTGGCGCATATACCGCATATTTTACGTAAGGGGGCAAAGTGGTTTCAAGCTTTAGGCTTGGGAAATAGCACGGGGACAAAACTATTTTGTCTCAGTGGTGATGTGTTAAACCCCGGTGTTTATGAATTAGCCATGGGCACTCCCTTATCACAACTCATCTTTCAGCATGGCAATGGCCTGTTGGAGAATAAGCCCTTAAAAGCTGTCTTTATTGGTGGCGCATCCAGTAGTCTGCTCACCGAAGATGATATTGATATTGCCCTAGATTTTGATACTGTACAGGAACATGGTTTGAGTTTGGGGACTGGTGCAATGATTGTGCTTGCAGAAGGCACGGGTATAGTGAAACGTGTAACTGAATATGTGAACTTCTTTGCACATGCATCTTGCGGACAATGCCCATCCTGCAAGACCGGAACCTTTTACCTTTCTCAGTTGTTAAATAAAATAGATGCGGGTCATGCGTCAATGGATGATCTGGATACACTACGAAATTTATGTAATATACTTCCTGGTAGTGGGCGCTGTCATTTGTTGGATGGGGCGGTTAAGATAGTTGATAGTTCTTTGTTAAATTTTGTTGATGAGTATCATGCTATTGTTCGTTAGGTTTAAATTGCTTATGGCTTATTAAATGATAGGTGTTTATAAATGTTCAGTTTTTCCATAAGCTTAATGTGGCTATACTTAACCGGACACACAACTTAAAATAACTAAAAGATAAAAAGTGTGACCTAAAATGAATGATCAAACAAAAAACCGAATAAAAGCTATACATCAGAATTTAAAGAATCAGCTGTCAAATTAGCTAATGAGACGGATCAACCCGTTTCTCAGACTGCCAGGGAGCTAGGTGTTAATGTAAATACTCTACATACCTGGATCAGTAAATATTCCAAACCGGTGAAGACGGTAGCCAATAGAAGTGATGAACACATTTATGATGAAGTAAAACGTCTGAAAAAGAATTGGCAAAAGTGATTCAGGAGCGTGATTTATTAAAAGGCCACAGCGTACTTTGCAAGGGAAACTTTGTGAAGTACGCATGGATAACTGATCAGGCTAAAGATTACCCGGTAACGATTCTGTGCCGTTTATGGATGTTTCCCGTAGTTGCTATTATGATTGGGTTAGCTCTCCTAAAACGGATAGAGAGAAAGAAAATGAAGCGCTTACTGAGCAGCTAAAAAACTGTTTGAAGACAGTCGCAAGACTTATGGAACCCGTCGTCTTAAAAGAAAACTGGCTGAAAAAGGCGTTCATATAAGCCGCCGGAGAATTGGTCGATTAATGAAAAAAGCCGGTTTGTTTTGTAAAACGAAGAGACGCTTTAAAGCGACGACTAATTCCAAGCATAATAAGCGTATATCTCCAAATTTACTGGAAAGAGAGTTTACTGTCTCTCAACCTGATCGCTACTATGTGGGTGATATTACCTATATTGCCACCAAGGAAGGCTGGTTATATTTAGCGGTTGTCATTGACTTATTCTCTAGGCAAATTGTTGGCTGGTCGATGGATGAGCGAATGAAAGCCAAGCTAGTCAATGATGCTTTACTGATGGCCATATGGAAGCGTAAACCAATGGATGGATTGCTTTGGCATACTGACCGAGGTAGCCAATATGCCTCTGATAGTCATAGAAAAATATTGTCGGATCATAACATAATTCAGTCTATGAGCCGCAAAGGAAATTGCTGGGACAATGCTGTATCAGAGAGCTTCTTTCATAGTTTGAAAACTGAATTGACGCACCATTGTCGATTCAAAACCAGAGTAGAAGCAAAGCAGGCAATATTTGAATATATTGAGGTATTTTATAATCGGGAGCGACTTCATTCGGCTAATGATTATTTGTCACCAGTCGATTATGAAATACAGCAGGAAATAGCTTAAATCGATTGATTGAAGAGGGGTAAAAGGCGACATAAATGCCGCCCATTACCGTTGACGGCCATCGGCTCCTCAGCCTGTGCCGTGAAGATATTGTAACAGGATCATTACCGTTGTGAAAATACCTTGGGTGAATGGAACGGCTCTATCGTTCCAGAGGGCAAAGCCCTTTCTCTTCATCTGTTTAAAGTTAACATGAGAAACTAAAATGATAGGAAATACAAAATGACAAAAATCACTTGAAACAGCCAAAAAAATATTTAGAAAACTGTCCGGAAAAGTGTTGACACATCAGCTTTATATTACACTTGGTTGAGTGTTATCTGGAAATGAATTGCTAGCTTTCAAGGATCATATTGAGTAAAAATTAAAAGTATGTGATGATTAAACGAAAACTAGTCAATTACTTGTTATGTTTGAGCCTCTCTATTCAGAGATCCAGTTCTCCACAATAAGATTGGGAACCCTGCTAAATTCACCAACATTATTTGTAACTATTATATGCCCCAAGCTTCTTGCATGTGCTGCAATTAGTAAATCGTTATTTCCAATTGGGGTACCTTGTTTTTTAAGTATTGATCTTATAGCACCATAATGTTTGGCAGCTTCCTCATCCCAAGAGTCAATAAGTAATCGTTGAGTAAAAAAGTTAAGTTCATCCCATCGAGCCTCACGTTTTGATCTATCTCCATTTTCAATGCCAAAGCACAATTCACCATACGTTATTGAAGATATGCAAATATTTTTAGTGACCTTAAATTTATGCCGTAGTTTGTCTGAATGTTTTTTTAAAACATAAATACAAATATTTGTGTCGAGCATATACATCAATCGAAATTCCGTTCTTGTGGCAAGGTATCCAATCTATCTTTTAAAAAATCATCATCAAAACTAGATTTAGAGTCAAAGAAATCATCCCATGTAGGTTTTTTTGCAGAAATTATGATATTTTGTCCTTGCTTTGTAATGTATACTTCATCAGTATCAAAACGATATTCCTTAGGTAAACGTACAGCTTGACTGCGACCATTCATGAAAATTTTGGCTATTTGGGCATCCATGGTGTTTTTCCTTATTTTGATGTATATCATTTAGTATATACCGCACATTAAAAAAAGCAAGTAAATTTCACTTCATTGAAATGTAAAAACATAACCAACATTTGCTCGTGGACAATTTGGTCGTCAGCTGAAAACCCCCATGTGTCAGGATAAATGTCGCCTTTATTCGTAGTCACCCTACGGGTGAAGTCAAAATGTTCTGGAAAATCCTTAAGATTCAGTGCATAAGGCGGTTGCAGTAGGTTCAACTCATTCCGAAGTCCTTTAGGATTATCTACCCCACCTGAAATAAATCGAAATAAAGATCAAAAAAAAGGGAAAAATTCCTGATAATTGGTGTTGACTAAAACGCCATATTATTATCACATTGGAAATTGCCCATGCGTCCGATCTTGTCAGGTATCCTTACCTTTCGTCAATTGATGCGGTTCGTGCCTCACCACATCCTACACGTGAAAAGGTAAATTGCTTTAGGTTGTTTTTTTACTAAGAATATCGACAGTCTTTGTGACTACCATATCTGAGGTCACATTGAGTGAGGTGCGAGCCATATCCAGTATTCTGTCAACGGCGACGATTAATGCCAGATATTCTACTGATAAGCCTATTTCATGCAAAATAACGACCATCATGACGAGTGAAGCACTGGGCAAGGCGGCAACGCCTACACTTAA
The DNA here is from genome assembly GCF_016097415.1 of sulfur-oxidizing endosymbiont of Gigantopelta aegis. Lineage (NCBI taxonomy): Bacteria > sulfur-oxidizing endosymbiont of Gigantopelta aegis. The sequence goes on from NZ_JAEHGE010000001.1 coordinate 1,306,843, forward strand.
TGCCACTACGGTAATACCTAATAAAACCTGGTCGCCAAAACCTAAAACAACGCCTGATAAATTGGCAATATACATGACGGCAATGGTCAGGTAAGCCGCTGTACCATCCATCGATACTGTTGCTCCTAATGGTAGTACAAAGGCAGCACTTTCACGGCTGACACCACCTTTTTCTTGGACAACTTTCATGCTAACCGGCAATGTGGCGGCGCTGGAAGCGGTGGAAAAAGCCATTAAGGGCACTTCTTTTATGTCTTTTAAATAACGATAGGGATTAATACGAGTCAGTAACATGAGAATTGTGGGTAGGGTAATAAGACCATGAATGAGTAAGACGGCTATTACGACTAGCATGTATTTCCAAAGACCAATAATGACATCTATGCCTTGCTCAGCGACAACATAACTGATTAAACTAAAAACACCGATAGGGGTGAGTTTGATGATCCATTCGGCAATTTTTAACATGGCATTACTGACTGCGGTGGAAAAATCCAATAACAACATGTGTTCTTTTTTATCAAGAAACAATGTGGCCACACCTAATAAAACACCGAAAACAATGACCTTCATTAAGTCACCAGTGGCCAGTGCTTGAAAAATATTAGTAGGAATAAAACTCAACATCATGGCGCTACCAGAAAACTCATCAATCTCTGACGCTTTGTCATAATTGAGGCCTTGGACAGAAACTACTTCACCGATGTTAAAAATATTCATCATGATGATTGCTAAAAAAACTGATAGGGCAGTGGTGAGTAGGTAAAGAAAAATGGTTTTCAGGCCAATATTCTTTAATTGCTCTAAAGTGCCTAGGCCAGATACGGCTGCAAAAATAGAAGCAAAGACCAAGGGTACAACTAACATTTTTAACAGACTAACAAAGGCTGTTCCGATGACTTTTTGTTGTAAGGCTATTTCGGGTAAGATAATACCGAAGGTAATACCGAGAATGATGCCTAAAATAACCATTTTATTTAGAGTCGAATGCCTTTTCACCAATTGAAACATATAGGTTTCCCATTTATTGTTAGTTGTTTGTCTTAATTTTTTACGTGCTTGCTAACTTATCGTAAATTAACGTGTTCTACAAGAATATTGGCCTTTTTGAGGCCTCATATCGGTGGATTTATCATGATGCTCACTATTTATTAGGCGGTGCTTCATTTTAATGGTATTTAAAGCCAATATCCTGTAAGCTACACGCCCCGCGTTATAGCGGTTCAAATCTTTGCAAGTAGCAGAAAAATAAACGTTTTTATATCGAAGAGAAAATTCTATGAGCTTTACCTCACTTGGCCTATCAGCACCAATTCTTGAAGCCATAGCCGATCAAGGCTATGACACTCCTTCACCAATTCAGGCACAGGCAATTCCTGCTGTCATTGAAGGCAAGGATGTAATGGCTGCGGCACAAACAGGGACAGGCAAAACAGCGGGCTTTACTTTACCGCTATTGGAAATATTATCAAACGGTTCACGGGCAAGGGGAAATCAGGCTCGCGCATTGGTTTTGACGCCTACTCGTGAATTAGCCGCTCAGGTAGAAAATAGTGTCGTCACTTATGGTAAGTATCTACCCTTACGCTCCACGGTGGTTTTTGGTGGTGTGAAAATTAACCCGCAAATGATTAAACTCAGAAAAGGGGTTGATATTTTAGTCGCCACACCGGGACGTTTATTGGATTTGTATAATCAGAATGCAGTGCGTTTTGATGATTTGGAAGTATTAATATTGGATGAAGCGGATCGCATGTTGGATATGGGCTTTATTCACGACATTCGTAAGATTATTTCTTTTTTACCGAAGAAACGTCAAAATCTGATGTTTTCGGCGACTTTTTCCGATGATATTCGTAATTTAGCCAAGGGAATGATTAATAACCCGGTTGAAATTTCAGTAAGTCCACGTAACACCACGGTGAAATTAGTCAAACAATGGATTTGTCCGGTGGATAAAAAGCAAAAGCCGGCTTTATTGATGCATCTCATTAGTCAAAACCGCTGGGAACAAGTATTAGTTTTTAGCAAAACCAAACATGGTGCAAATAAGCTTGCACGTTATCTGGAAGACTATGGGATTAAGTCCGCTGCTATTCATGGTAATAAAAGTCAGGCAGCTCGTACCAAAGCATTGGCAAACTTTAAGCGTGGTGCAGTGCAAGTTTTAGTGGCCACTGATATTGCAGCACGTGGATTGGATATTGAACAACTACCTCATGTAGTGAACTTTGATTTACCCAATGTCCCAGAAGACTATGTACACCGTATCGGTCGTACAGGCCGTGCCGGAGCAACGGGTGAAGCTGTTTCATTGGTCAGTGCAGATGAATTTAAACTGCTCAGTGATATTGAACGCTTAATACAGCAAGTATTGGAGCGTGAGTATATTGAAGGTTTTGATCCGGTTCACGATTTACCAGCTTCCAATTTACGCAGCCCGGCTAAACATAACAAATCTAAAAAGCCTAAAAAACCAAGAACAGGGCATAGTGATGGCCAGCGTTCGGGTGAAAATGCTCGTGGACATAAGCCCACAGGTAAGAATAAACGTCATGTGAGTGGTCAAAAACGTACTGGCGGTAGTGCAAATTCTGCTGCAAGCTCTGGAGCAAAAGCCGGAGCAAACCAATCATCGCGAAGAAGAAAGCCTGCTAGTAAAGCTCAGGGTGACAATAAATCTCAAAAGCAGAATTTTTATCGCCAAGGTTAGTACCATATAAGCTTGGAATGTTCATTTGTAGGGAGAAAGTTGCTAGGCTTCCTCTACCCATTGAACAATGTGTTTTTTTAACTGTTTCAATTTGTGTGCAGAAATAATACTCAGCTGATAATCGCTGGCACGACGGCGATTTGAATTTGTTAATTTATGATAGCTGATCAACATCGCTTTGGATTGAGTGCTGCCATAATGTTTCAAAGTGTCCAGCTTATATAAAGTGTTATTCCCCGCAGTATGTCCTGAATATTTTTTTGTTTTGCATTCGATGAGATAAAAGCGATTATTGGCCATAAAACAAATATCCAATTCATTTTTGCTACCGCCGGGTAGTTCAATTTCCAAGCCTATATAAATATCCTGAATCAAAAGCTGTTGTTTTAAGGCTGTGAGTTCCAAAAATACATATTCTTCCAGCCAACCACCATTACAAAAGAAACGCTCAGTTTCATTCTTGAAATTAAGTTGGCTACCATTAAAATCAATGATTTTTAAATGACTGAATAAATAAATCATAGAAACAAACTCGTGATCTTTTAAGTCACTATGCTTGATCGTCACCTGAAACGATTTATCGGTTCGGGCAGCATAATAATTAAACTTGCCCAGTGGTTTTTGATATTGTTCGATACCCTCAATGAGTGTCTGACAAAGTGTGATATGCGCCTTGCTTGTTTCTCGATTAGGTATAGAAGGTGGAATTGCCTTGATGCCATAGGCTAATAAATAATCAAAAATCTTCAGCCGATCATCCAGATGAAATTGATAGGAATGCCCTGAGATTAAAGGTAGAAAATGTAGTACATCGGTTTCTTTGTTGACATAAAAAACCGGCAATTGATATTTTTCAAAAAGCTCATGGCAGATCAAGCTGAGTAATTGGCTACCACTAGTGATATTCAGTGCCAGTGCATTTTTATCATCAGGGGATTGCTTGAGTTGCTCAATAATAAGCTCTTCGATACGTTGCACAATTGTTTTAGGCTCACGTTTATCAGTGATTTCTATAAATTGTGTTTGTATTTGATGATGATTGAAAATGAGTGATAAGTTTCGTGATTTTTCTTTATGCCATGAGCTAAAAATGAGTAGAATCTTATCCGGTTTGAAGCCCGGATGAAGAGAAGGGGGAATATTCAACTCTTCATTTTGTCCAACCAGGCAAATATGCGTTTTAAAGCGGCGCATCAAGACTTATGTTTAAATTTTTTGATGAAGTCTGCATCGGAGAAATATTCAATTGCAGCGAGATATTCTGTTTTTGTGACCATCTCCAATGCCTCTTTAATGCTGACTAATTTACGTTTCCGAAAACTTTGTTCCTGCCATTTATCCAATACCTTTTCAATATGCAGAGGGTAAATTATCAGTGTGCCGCCATCATCACGCTTAAACTCTTCTCTTAACTTCTTATCAATGATTTTTCCTCTGATCCCGGCTTCTTCAAAGCTTTCTAATTTGGCCACTTGAGCTTTGCTCATATCATCCTCTGGCTTGCCCTTGGGTAGAATCCAAGCGTTACCAGAGGTGATGGTAATGAGGATAATGTGAAGCTTATCTTTTTTATATAAAAAAGGAAATGCACCAATTTCAATCATGATTTATAACTTCTTATTTTAATGTTGAACATTAAACGATGGTGATGATTCATTTGTTTTTTGTTTTGCCTAGAATTGATACAATTTCATTAAATAAGGTGCGATAGGCCTGAGCATCACTCTTTTTTCCAGCATAGGCCAATACCGGCTCTCTATGAACACCCATGCGTTCAATTTCAGTAGAAAAAGCTATCATACTTTTCATAAACTCAGGATGACGTTTTTCTAATTCTGTAATGGTTTGATGATGTAATTTATTTTTACTCTGTGCCATAGAAAAAAATGGATGAATTATTTTTCGTTTATAATTATTATTGCGAAAAAACTTCAACAATTGCTCATAAGTTCGCTCAGAGAGTGTGGTTGGTATCACTGGAACCAAAATCATATCCGCTGCATTAAAAATATTCTCAGATAGTAAGTTTATATTGGGAGGACAATCTAAAATAATTAAATCATATTCATTTTTAAGGGATGATAACATCTCCTTTAAACGTTTTTTAGATTTACTCATATTATTAAGCATAATATCAAAGTTTCGAAAAGACAAATTAGCCGGTAAAATATCTAATCGTTTATAATTCGAACCACGAATTTGTTTTAGCAAACGATTTTTTTGAGAAAAGAAAAATCGCCTTTTTTCATTTTTGCTGCTGCCAATACGAAAGTAAAAAGAAGAAGCGCCTTGTGGGTCAAGATCAATTAAAAGCGTTTCATTGCCTGCTTTTGCTGCTGCATAGGCAAGATTTACCGATGCTGCTGTTTTACCCACACCACCTTTAATACTATAGGATGCTATGATTTTCATGTTTAGCTCCTAAACTTTTTGTTGCGTGATTTGGGCTGTTTAGCCGATTTCTTTTTCATGGCAAATGTTTCCTCAAAAAGAAGGCGGTTGTTTTCGTTGGAAAAAATTGCCAACTCATCAATACATTTTTCTCTTTCCTGAACCTGCATATTGTATAGGGTTGAAATGAGGCCACCTAAAGCGGCAATCAGCATGATCTCTTTTTTTGGTTTATGCTCAAGATTAATTAGGTAGTTCCTCAAGAAGTCACCTTGTACTGTTAAGTCATTAAAGATACCTAACTTATCTTGTAGTGATTTAAGATGGTTAGCGACTTGCTTCATTTTTTTCTTATCAAATTCACTACCGAAGAAATACAATAAATAGCGCAATTTTTTACAATCAATACGAATGTCATGGATTTTTTCATCAGCTGTGCTGCTGTTAATTTTTCTTGCTGCAAGATAAATCTTTTTATAAGATTTTTGAATTTTACTGACCGCCAGTTCAATCGTGGGGCGTTCACTCCATTTTGTTTCTACAGCAGAATATCCATGAACAAATTGCGCTTGTAATTCATCAATGTCATCACGATAGGCACGGCTTGCAATCCATCGGCTGATGCGTTTGGCTTCTATTTGGCGATTTTTTTCAAAATCGGTGAACATGGGGAGGAGATCATCGCGCATGGGTTCAGGCAATAAACCCATATAACGCGCCTTATCCATAATAAAAACATCCAGATCCCTAAGTTTATTAGTTTCTCTGGCCATATTCCCAAAGCGTTCTTTCAGGATAAGCACATCCTGAGCAGGAAAAACTTCTTTGAGTTGCACAATTGCTGCTCGTACCATGCGAATAGCCACCCGAAAATGATGTAAAAATTCGCTATCAATATCTTGGATAATGCCTTTTTCTGTCATGCGTTGCTTACTGATCATTGTGTTGATAATGTGACTGACAGCGGTACGTGCAGGCATTTTTGCCGGTAATTTGAGTTGAGGCTTGATATTAAAAGGAACGGGCATCACGCCGATAGCACCTAAAATAGTGTCTAAGGGGGATAAACTGGGCTTTAGAGGGTTTAATTGATTTAACAATCGATTGGCAAGTTTGTATTCTTTTGCATAGCCGGTAATGGGTGAAATTTTTACCTGGCGCATCAACGGTGTTCTGGGATATTCGGTGTCAAAAATAGAAATAAGCTGACAATGGACTAATAGTTTGCCATCCTCATTTTGTAAATTGAGTTGCTCAATTCTGAGTATTCCCTGATAAACAGGGTGCAATGCACGTAATTTAAGAATAGGTTTTAAAATCTGTTGTACTTCCGGATCGGGAAAATCCCACCAGAATTTACTTCGAGCATTGATATTATCAATTTCAAGCGCTGATTCATCATCAAATAAATGTGCTTCATCCCATAGGCTGATGCTTTGATTATTGGTGCGTACGGCCATGATTCTATGGGCGTACAAACTCCATTCAAAACTTTCAAGTAGAGAAAATGGGCCGGCTGTAGTCTCAATAGGTTTGACAATAAAGCTGGACTTTAATGTTTCCAGAAATTGTTTCTTGGTTAATTGCTCCGGCAGGAGATAGCTATTGTCATTGTTATTCGATGTTTTCATTATTCGATACGGCTCCAGAAATATTTCCTCATAAAATAGAAAGGTCACTCAATACTATAGCGAATAAGCATGAATAAATAAAGAAATCAGTTGATTAGCGATTTAACTGCAAGTGAAATATCAGTTGCTTTGTTAACTAATAGTTAACTTAAGCTCAGGTTGCGGGTGTCCCCATTTATTGCCGTTTTGACTAAGGTTTTTCCCTATAAATGAGCTACCTCCATTGATAAGCTCAAAAGGTCACGGTATAGTTTCCAGCATAATAATAATTTAACCTGATTATTTAGCTAGGTTAACCGTTGAATTAACAGTTTATTTAGCTTTAAATGCTGGGTTATTTTGGAATTTTAAACACGCTTGTATGGATGTGGGTTTGTGTTTTATAAGGGATTGTAAATAAGTATTTATTAAAAACTGATTTTTAAAGTCTAATTTTAGGCTGAATACTGAGTTAAAAATATATATTGTTCAATTTGTAAAATAATTACATTAATTCTTTAGAAAACAATAAGATGATAGTGGTTCTTAATGTCAAATGTAATAAGTGGCGTTCCTGTCAAATAAATTTCCCATAATAAAACGCTTACAATTTGTGAGTATTATGAAATTCCTGCATGATTTTTGTCATTATCTAGGTCATCTGAATTGACTATTAGGCGTGTTTGCTTGAAAATTACCCGTTAGCTGATCGATAGATCAGAATGTTCATCGAAATGGATGCTTTTGGCATTATTTCATCCCATTATTTTGTACATTAATTTGGAACACAGGTTTGACAATGGAAGATAAAAATATTATCGACAAAAAAATTGCTTCGCGATTACAAGAAACACCGATTGCTATTATCGGTATGGCATCGCTTTTTCCTGAATCCAGAGATTTACATGAATTTTGGGAAAACATTGTCGGCAAGATGGATTGTATTATTGATGTGCCAGCGGATCGTTGGGAAATCAACGACTTATACGATGCTGACCCATCTGCACCGGATAAAAGTTATAGTAAACGCGGTGGTTTTATTCCTGATATTGATTTTGACCCCATGGAATTTGGTTTGCCACCGAACATCCTTGAAGTCACTGATTCCTCACAATTATTGTCTCTGGTTGTTGCCAGAGATTTATTAAAAGATTGTGGTTATGAAGAAGGTAATTTTGACCGGGAAAACACCGGTGTGATATTAGGCGTAGGAGGCGGTCAAAAGTTAATTACGCCTTTGGTTTCACGTCTGCAAGGCCCAGTTTGGGAAAAAGTGCTCAGAAGTAGTGGTGTCGCGGAAGATGATATCCAAATTCTTATCGAAAAAATGAAAAAAGCCTATATTCCCTGGGTAGAGAATTCGTTCCCGGGTATGTTGGGTAATGTGATTGCCGGTCGTGTTGCTAATCGTTTCGATTTAGGCGGCACTAACTGTGTCGTTGATGCGGCCTGCGCCGGTTCACTCGCTGCTATGAAAATGGCGATCAGTGATTTGCTTGAATACAAGGCAAATACCATGATCACCGGTGGTGTAGATACTGACAATTCACCCTTCATGTTCCTTAATTTTAGTAAAACACCCGCATTCACTGACGGTGAAGTGCCTAAGCCTTTTGATGAAGACTCACATGGTATCGTTATTGGTGAAGGTGTGGGTATGGTCATGCTCAAGCGTCTGGAAGATGCCGAACGTGACAATGACCGAATTTATGCCGTGATTAAAGGCGTGGGCTCATCCAGTGATGGCCGTTTCAAAAGCATTTATGCACCACGCTCTACTGGCCAGCGTGTGGCCATCGACCGTGCCTATGATGAGGCCGGTTTTGACAAGAAAACCATTGATTTGGTTGAAGCACATGGTACGGGCACCAAAGCCGGTGATGCAGCAGAGTTTGATGGTTTAAAATTGGCCTTTGATTATGATGGTCATGAAAAACAACATATTGCTATCGGCAGTGTGAAGTCTCAAATTGGACATACCAAAACGGCGGCAGGTTCTGCGGGCATAATAAAAACTGCCTTGGCCTTATACCATAAGATCCTGCCACCAACGATTAACATTGATAATCCAAACCCTAAATTGGGCATGGATGAGTCATCCTTTTACCTTAATACCGATACTCGTCCCTGGATTAATGCTTCCAATACACCTCGTCGTGCGGGTGTGAGTTCCTTTGGTTTTGGTGGCAGTAACTACCATTTTGTGATGGAAGAATATGCCCCCGAAATGGATAAAACCACGGGTAAAGATTATCGCCTGCACAAAGTTTCCCGTTCTTTTGTATTAAACGCAGCCAATTCAGCGGATTTGGCTAGCAAGTGTGAATCATGGTCAAAGGCCTTGTCTAGTGATGATAGTGGCAAGGCTTATTATAATTTTGTGCAAGAAGCCGAAGCCAGTGATGTACCGGAAAACAATGCCCGTATTGGATTTGTCGCCTTGGATCAAGACGCTGTAATTAGTATTTTAAATACTGCTGCTGAGCAACTGAAAACACAAACAAATGATGTCTGGGATCATCCCACAGGTATTCATTATCGTGCCAAAGCCTTACCAAAGGATGCCAAGGTCGTGGCCTTATTCTCCGGTCAGGGCTCACAATACTTGAATATGTGTAAGGATCTGACGGTCAATTATCCGCCCATGCGCGAAGCCTTTGGACTAATGGGGCAACAATTCCTAGAAGACAATTCAACCCCCATCAGTCGTGTGGTTTTCCCCGAAGAAACCTTTACCCCTGAAGCCAAAAAAGCGCAGGAAGAAAAACTCAAACTGACACAATATATCCAACCTGCTGTTGGTTCAGTGAGTTCTGGTTTGTATAAAATGACTCAGGAAGCAGGATTTAAACCTGATTTTGTCGCTGGTCATAGTTATGGTGAACTGACGGCCTTATGGGCTGCTGGTATTATTGACGATGAAAGTTTCTATAGCTTGTCACGCGCTCGTAGTATCGCCATGGGTACACCACCGGATGCCGGATATGATGCCGGTAGCATGATGGCGGTTATGGGTGATGCTAAAGCAATTGAAGCAAAACTAGGTGATTATGAAGGCGTTGCTATCGCTAATTTTAATTCACCTAAGCAGGTAGTGGTCGCAGGTCCGACACAGGCAATCGAAGCGGCCAGAGAAGGCCTGAAAAAAGACGGCTTCTCAGCCGTTACCTTGCCGGTCTCGGCAGCTTTCCATTCGCCCTTAGTTAAATACGCACACAAGCCGTTTTCTGATGCCATTGATAAGATCACTTTTAATGAGCCACATACCACGATTTTTTCTAATGTCACGGCCAAGGAATATCCTCAGTCGGCGAGCAAAATTAAAGAAAGCTTTAAGCGTAATATGCTTAACTCAGTACAATTCACCCAGGAAATTAATAATATTGCCGATCAGGGCGGTACTATTTTCGTAGAATTTGGTCCAAAGAATGTGTTGACCAAATTAGTCGGTGCTATTTTAGCTGATCGTAACCACCTAGCGATTGCCATGAATAGCACACCGAAGAAAAACAGTGACCTAGTCTACCGTGATGCCTTGGTGCAACTAAAAATAGCAGGCGTTGATATCAATCTTAAAGATGTCTATCAAAAAGATGTAGAAGCGCCAGTGACTAAAAAGCCAGGCATGAATATCAGATTGAACGGTGCTAACTATGTCAGTGATGCGACTAAGAAAGCCTTTGAAGATGCTTTAAATGATGGTTATAAATTGCAATTACCGCATAAGCCTTCACTAGAGACCACAGAACCTACTCCTGCTGTGGCATCGACTATAGTGACAGCAACAGTAACAAAAGCACCAGTAGAAACAATCGCAACACCAATCGTTAATCAAGTCACTGAAACTCAAGCTGTAGTTGAATCAGTACCAGAACAACAATTGCTCCAAGTAAGCCAAACGCTTGATCAATCAGAATGGTTGCAAACTCAATCAGCCACTCTCAAAGCACATGAAATGTATCTGCAAAATCAGCAGGATTATTCCCATGGTTTCTTTGACATGATGCATCATCTGGTGGATGAATTTGGTACTCAGAATAAAGCTGTGCCAGATAATATTACTCAGGGCATGTCAGATCTGCATCAATATCAGCAAGATACCTTACGTGTCCATGAAAGCTATTTACAAAGTCAGATTGAGTTTAATAAATCCACTCATCACTTGATGGCGGGATCTCAGGCAACTACAGCTCAAGAAACTACAGCTCAAGTAACTACAGTTCAAGCAAGGTCAATACCCTCTGCACCCGTTGCCAATAATAATACCACAGCCTCAGCTGTTCCAACGTCTGCGCCGGTAGCACAGGCATCAATACCTACGCCAATATCTACGCCAATAGTAAGGGCTACATCGGAGCCAATGGCTAAAACAGTATTCACTGCTAGCGCCAACATTGAAAGCACTCCCCAGACAGTGACTAAGGGCTTAGATTCAGCGACTATCCAAAAAGGTATGCTAGAAATTGTGCAAGATAAAACCGGCTATCCGGTTGAAATGCTTGATTTGAATATGAATATGGAAGCGGACTTGGGTATTGACTCCATTAAGCGTGTTGAAATTCTCGGTGCCATGACCGCCAAGTTCCCTGAGTTACCAGAATTGGATCAGAATGACTTAGCAGAAATGCAAACCCTGAAAGAAATTGTTGATTATGTCGAAGCAAAAGCAGATTCTGCGCCAACACAAGTCGTATCGACAGCAGTAGCACCGACAGCAACATCATCTGGACTTGATTCAGCTCAAATTCAACAAGGCATGTTAGAAATTGTTCAAGACAAAACGGGCTATCCCGTTGAAATGCTTGATTTGAATATGAATATGGAGGCTGACTTAGGTATTGACTCCATTAAGCGTGTTGAAATCCTCGGTGCTATGACCGCGAAGTTCCCCGATCTGCCAGAGTTGGATCAGAATGACTTAGCAGAAATGCAAACCTTAAAAGAAATCGTCGATTACGTCGAGCAAAAGGCGGGTGCTATGGCAGCAGTCGCTTTTTCAAATCAAGTACCTGCAAATGAAGTGCCTGTAAACGAAGTGGCATCAGGCGGTATTGATTCAGCCCAAATTGAACAAGGTATGTTGGAAATTGTTAATGAGAAAACCGGCTATCCGGTAGAAATGCTCGATTTGAATATGAACATGGAAGCAGACCTCGGTATTGACTCCATTAAGCGTGTTGAAATCCTCGGTGCGATGACCAGTAAATTCCCTAATTTGCCTGAACTGGATCAGAATGATTTAGCTGAAATGCAAACCTTAAAAGAAATCGTTGATTATGTTGAGCAAAAGGCTGGCGCTATGGCACCAGTCGCCTCTGCAAACGAAGCGACATCAGGCGGCATCGATGCAGCTCAAATCCAACAGGGCATGTTGGAAATCGTTAATGAAAAAACCGGCTATCCGGTTGAAATGCTTGATTTGAATATGAATATGGAAGCAGACCTCGGTATCGACTCCATTAAGCGTGTTGAAATTTTGGGTGCGATGACCAGTAAATTCCCTAATTTGCCTGAACTGGATCAGAATGATTTAGCTGAAATGCAAACCTTAAAAGAAATCGTTGATTATGTCGAGCAAAAGGCGGGTGCAATAGCGTCAGCAACAGTATCAACAACAGCGTCAACAACAGTGTCTGTTTCTGCAGCTCCTACCATCAACTCGGCACAAATCAAACAAGGCATGCTGGAAATCGTTAATGAAAAAACCGGTTATCCCGTTGAAATGCTCGATTTGAATATGAACATGGAAGCGGACTTAGGCATCGACTCAATTAAGCGCGTTGAAATCTTAGGCGCTATGACAACTAAATTCCCTGACTTGCCTGAATTGGATCAAAATGACTTAGCAGAAATGCAAACCCTGAAAGAAATTGTTGATTATGTAGAACAAAAATCAGGTGCGAGTGCTGCAAACAATGAAAGCCCAGCTGTAGATATTCAAGAAAGTGCTGAAACGATTTCAGTTTCAATCGTCATCGACGAAGCCGCCATTCAAAAAAGCATGCTCGAAATCGTCAATGAAAAAACCGGTTATCCCGTTGAAATGTTGGATTTAACCATGGATTTAGAAGCGGATTTAGGCATTGATTCGATTAAACGCGTTGAAATTCTTGGTGCCATGACCAGTAAGTTCCCAGAACTGCCAGAAATGGATCAAAATGAATTATCAGAGATGCTTACCCTGGAAGAAATCGTTAATTATGTTAAAAGTCTAGTACCACAGGATAGCACTTTAAGTCGTGCGCTTTCGGAAGCCCCTGCGGATAATATCTTAGCTGAGCAGTCCGCTAATCAGGATTCATTTTCTACCACAGAGAGTATCGTGGTAAAAAAGTACCTGCCTCGACCTGATGTTTTAGGATCAGAAATCAGCGTCACGGGCCGTACCTGTTTGATCACCGATAATGGTGAAAAAATCACCGTTAATACCGCCAAAAACCTGCAAAACTTAGGCTGGAATGTCATTGTAATGCAACTGCCAAATTCCTTGGTGGCTAAGCCAAGTAGCTTACCCAAGGGTGTTAAAAGCATCAAATTGCCCAAAGTAAGTGATGAAGAACTAGCCAATACCCTGACTGCACTGACCAGTGAGCATACAATTAATGGCTTCATTCATCTCAGTGCCAAACCTTCAGCAAAGGGCAGTAAGATTAAATTTGGCAAACGTGAATCCACGATTTTAAAAATGGTGTTCTTTACAGCTAAACATTTAAAAGAAGCTTTAACTAATAAGCCAGAGCAGGGTCGACACTTCTTTATCAGCATGACTTATATGGATGGTGAAATTGGTACCGGTGGTCATAATCGTTTTGAGTTAAATCAGGGTGGTTTAAATGGCTTGATTAAAACGGTTAACTTGGAATGGGAAGCGGTCTTTTGTCGTGCCATTGATTTAAGCCCTGAAATTGATGACAAGCAGGGTGCTCAATTATTGATGGCAGAAGCCTTTGATCCGGATTTGTCAGTTACAGAAATTGGCTATTCAGATAATGGTCGAATGACTTTATCAGCTGAAGTACGTCCTCATGCTACTGTGGAATCAAACAATGCAAACATTACTGACAAATCGGTGTTTCTCGTCAGTGGTGGTGCAAAAGGCGTAACCGCTGCTTGTATTATGCCTCTGGCAGAACAGTATCATTGTCGCTTTATTCTTGCTGGCCGTGCACCTTATACGGGCACTGAACCTGAATGGGCGCAAGGTTGCACAGATGAGACTGAATTAAAACGTAAGATTATGGAGGCTATTAAAGCCGCAGGCGATATGCCAACGCCGGTATTAGTCAACAAGCGTCTGCGTGCGATTAAGTCAGATAGAGAAATTAGTAAAACCCTTAAACAAATTACTGACTTAGGTGGTCAGGCTGAATACATCAGTGCTGATGTGACGAATAGTGATGCTTTAAAAGAAATGGCAGCACCGGCGATTAAAAAGCTGGGCAAAATCACTGGCTTGATTCATGGTGCTGGCGTTTTAGCGGATAAACCGATAAATAAGAAGACCGAAGCTGATTTTAATGCAGTATTGAATACTAAGATTGATGGTCTGGAAGCGATGTTATCGCTGGTGAATAAAGACAATCTTGAATATCTGGTGATGTTCTCATCAGCGGCTGGTTTCTATGGTAATAATGGTCAATCTGACTATTCAGTTGCTAATGAAATTCTCAATAAAACCGCTTATCAATTCAGACATTATTATCCTAAGTGTCATGTCGTTTCCTTTAATTGGGGACCTTGGGATGGTGGCATGGTAACGGAAGAATTAAAACGTTACTTCAGAGAACGTAATGTTGAGATTATTCCGATGGCAGAGGGTGTGGAAATTTTTGCTAATGAATTGCATCAGGATCGTGCCGAGACTATTCAGCTTTTAGTGGGTAGTTCAATGCGTGCTGATATCGATAAGACCGATACACCTTTACGCTCTTTTTTGATTAATACTAAGTTGTTGTTAGAAGATAATCCTTTTTTGAATGATCATGTAATTGGTGGCAATCCAGTCTTACCATCAGCAACAGCATTGTCCTGGATGGCGAATATTTGTGAACGCATCAATCCTTCTCAGACGTTCTTTGAATGTGATGATTTTCAAGTATTGAAAGGCATTGTGTTTGATAAGGCACAGGCTGATTCTTATCAGGTGGATGTAACGGAGTTATCTAACGATGATAATATCAGTCGCTTGCAGGTGACAATTTCTTCTAAGAAAGCAGATGGTAAACCCGTCTGGCATTATAAGGCTGACATACTCGTGGCTAAAGAAATTCCTGAAGTTCCATTGTATACCCAGTCTGATTTGAATGAGACGCAAAATACCACGGGTGAAAGTTTGTATAGTGATGGTACTTTGTTCCATGGCTCGTTGTTTCAGGGTATTGAAAAAGTCGTCAACACGTCAATGAAGAAATTAACCCTATTATGTAATTTAGACAAAATAAAAGATAGAGAACAGGGTCAGTTTCCAATAAGCTCAATCAATCCCTTTGCCACGGACTTAATGTTCCAGGCCATGTTGGTTTGGGTCAGAGAACATCGTCACTTGGGCAGCTTGCCGCTGAAGTTTTTGAAAGTGATGAGCTATAAGGCGATTCCAAATAAAGAAGATTTCTATATTTCTTTAGATGTGGATTCTACGTCAGAAACCAATATGAAAGCAGACGTGATTATTCATGACCAAAAAGGCAATGTCTATTCCAGAGCCTTCGGTGCAGAAGTGACGGTGAGTGAAACTTTGAATGCCATGTTTAAACCAAAGAAGGTTTAAACCTAAAAAGCTTAAACAAACTAAATACAATAAAAGCTTTGCCTTGCATTCCGGCTAGGCAAGGCGGAGAAAAACATACATGGAAAAAATTGCGATTATTGGCACGGCCTGCTTATTCCCCGAGGCCGATACACCAGAAGCCTATTGGGAAAATCTGGTTGCCAATAAAGATTCACGGGTTGCCGCAGATGCAGAACACATGGGACGTGATCCGGAAGATTATTTTTCTCCAAAAAAAGACACCAAGGATAAGTATTATTGTACGACCGGTGGCTATATTAATGGCTTCCAATTTAATGCGGATGATTATGACTTAGCCCCTGAAAAATTATCAGGACTGGACAATACTTTTCAATGGGCATTGCATGTCAGCCGTGAGGCTTTAAAAGATGCAGGCTACGATCAACAGCAAGATAAGCTTTCTCGTTGCGGTGTTATTTTAGGCAATCTCTCTTTCCCGACCAAAAAATCCAATCAATTATTTTTACCGCTGTATCATCAAGCAATGGCAAGCCCCTTAAAAGAACTATTGGGCGATCCAAATTTTAAAATGGGCGATAAAACTACGCTTGGCGAAACAGATACCGATGATGCTAATGGAATGGTGGCAGGTCATCCTGCCAGTGTGATCAATCAAGCCTTAGCATTGGGCGATGTGTCGATGGTGCTGGATGCTGCCTGTGCATCATCACTTTATAGTATGAAACTGGCCTGTTCATATTTACTTTCGGGCAAGGCAGATATGATGTTGGCGGGCGCGGTGAGTGCTGCTGATCCGTGGTTTGTTTCGTTGGGCTTTTCTACCTTCAAAGCCTTCCCTGAAAATGTGGCCAGTCGTCCATTGGACAAAACCTCATCGGGCTTAAATACCGGTGAAGGTGCCGGTATGTTTGTCCTCAAACGCTATGATGATGCGCTACGTGATGGTGACCATATTCATGCGCTGATCAGCGGTATTGGACTGTCAAATGATGGCAAGGGTAAATTTGTTCTGAGTCCCAACGATGCGGGGCAAGAGATTTGTTATGAGCGTGCTTATAATGACTCTGATATTAATCCTGAGGACGTTGATTATATCGAGTGTCATGCCACGGGAACACCCTTGGGTGATGCGACTGAAATTCGTTCTATGGAAAATTTCTTTGCCGATAAAGATGTGCATTTTAGCATGGGCACGGCTAAATCTAATTTTGGTCATTTGCTAACCTCTGCTGGTATGGCAGGCATGCTAAAGATCATTTTATCGATGAAAAATGATTTAATCCCTGCCACCATTAATGTCAACGAGTCGATGCAATCGGGCAGTGATAAAATTGCTGGCGATAAAATTTTAGCGAAGAATATTCCCTGGCCTAAATCAGCTAGTAGTAGCACTGGCAATAATGATAATAATAGCGACAAGAAAATTGCCGCGATTAGTGCTTTTGGTTTTGGTGGCACCAATGCACACCTGATTATGGAAGAGCATATTACTGGTGACGAAAAAATGCCAGCAAGCGCTAAGCAAGCACTAAAAAATCAGCCCTCTATAAAAAGTGAAAAGATCAGCATAGTAGGCATGGGCGCACATTTTGGTCAGAGTGAAAATCTAGCTGAACTTGAAAATACCATTTATCAATCCAAACAATTACGCTCGGCCTTACCCAAAGATCGCTGGCAGGGCATAGAAAAGGACACGGACTTATTAAAGCAGTTTGCTGTGACTGAAAATGGAGTGACTCCACAGGGTAACTTTATCAATCAATTTGATTTTGATCACCTGTATTTTAAAATTCCACCTGAAGAACAAGCTCCTTTATTGCCACAGCAATTATTGATGATGAAGGTCTTAGATGAGGCCTTACAAGATGCGGCCTTACCGAAAGGCGGTAATATTGGTGTGATTGTGGCGATGGAAATGGACTTGGGTATCCATCAGTTTCGTGGTCGTATTGATGCGGCTTGGCAATTACAGGAAAGCTTGGCCAATAGCAATATTCAACTCAGTGCAGAACAAGAACAACAATTAACTGAATTGTTGAAAGACAGTTTACATAATGCCGTAGAGATTAATCAGTTTACCAGTTTTATTGGCAATATTATTCCTTGCCGAATTTGTTCTTTATGGGATTTCTCAGGGCCTGCGTTTACCATTTCATCAGAAGAAAATTCTGTATTCAAAGCATTGGAAGTGGCAAAATTATTTCTTGATGCGGGCGAAGTGGATGCCATGGTGGTGGGTGCTGTCGATTTGGCTGGTGGTATCGAACATGTCTATTTACAAAATCAGCGTAATAAAATGTCTGCTAGTACCGATGAGACTCAGAGTAATTCTGCTTTTTCTGTTGGTGATGGAACAGCCTGGTCTATCGGTGAAGGGGCGGGTGCGATAGTTTTAAAACGCAATGATCAAATTACAGATGAGCGAGTTTATGCCCGTATTGAAGGCTTTTCTGGTCGCAGATATGCCAATGCCGATGATGCACAGCAGAGTTTAACTCAGGCAGCAGATGAGGCTTTAACTCAGGCCGATATTCAACGTGAAGAAATTGATTATATTGAACTCAATAGTAGTGGTATTGCGCAGCAAGATAAGGCAGAAGTGGATTTATTACAGCACTTTTTTTCTGCTGCTCGCACTGATAAAGACAAACCTAAGCAAACGTGTGCCTTGGGAAGTGTTAAAGCTAATATTGGCCATACCTTTGCAGCATCCGGTATGGCGAGTTTGATTAAAACGTCGCTTTGTTTGTACCAACGTTTCATACCCGGCATTCCAGCCTGGGATAAGCCGCAGAATAAGGATGACTGGAATGAAGAGCAGTTTCATTTTCCTGCCGATTCTCGTCCCTGGTTATTGAATTCAGAACAAAAGAAACGCTATGCAGCGATTAATAACCTGGGGCAAGATAATACTGCCTTTCACCTGATTTTATCTGAGGCAGATAAAAAACAAATACCTAAAAATAATTTCTTTGCTAATTTAACGATGCTGATGTTTCCCATTGTTGGTGATAATGAACAAGCATTACAAATTGGACTCAGCACATTAGCGAGTGGGTTATTAATTACTGAATCGTTGCATGAATTGTCACTTAAACAATTGGCAGAATTTAAGACTAATAAGAGTAAAGCTTATCGCATTTCCTTATTAGCCAGTTCAGCAGAAGAATTGCAGCGTCAAATCACTGCTGCTCAAAAAGGCATTAGCTCGGCATTTGAGAGCAATGAAGAATGGTCTACACCTTTAGGTAGCTATTTTACGCCGACACCACAGGCAGCACAGGGTAAAATTGCCTTTGTTTATCCTGGTGGTTTTAATTCATACATCGGTATGGCAAAAGATATCTTTCACATGTTTCCGGAGGTCGTTGATTTAGTTTCGGAAGCAACCTCCAGCCTAAGAAAAATGATGCGTACCCATTATGTTTATACCCAAACATTGGCGACTCCCGACAAAAAAGAATTAAAGCGTCTGGATGCAGTTATGGGTGATGATGCTGTTGCCATGTTTGAGTCCGGTATTATGGCTTCTATTCTTTATACTAAAGTGATTCAGGATATTCTTGGTGTGCAGCCACAAGCAGCATTTGGTCATAGTATGGGTGAACTCTCCATGCTGTTCTCATCGGGTGCTTGGAGCAATACGGACTATATGAGTAATACGCTGCATAATACAGCAACCTTTCAAAATCGTTTGGTGGGTGAGATGGAAGTGGTCAGGCAAGCCTGGGATTTACCACCATCACAGCCAGATGAAAAACCGATTTGGGGAACGTATACCCTGAGAACTTCGCCGGAAAAAGCAGCAGAAGTTTTGGCTGCAGAAGAGCGCGTTTTTCTAATCATTATCAATGCTCCCAATGAGATTGTCATTGCCGGTGATGATGAAGCCTGTAAGCGAGTGGTAAAAAAACTCAAATGGAAACTCTTCCCTGTACCAATCAAAGATGTAGTCCATAATGAGCTAGTTAAGGCTGAATTTGATGCTCTAAAAAAATTACACTCTATGCCAACCACTGACATTGAAGGTGTTGATTTTTATACCGCAGCGGATTACCAGAAAACCGCCATGGAAGAAGAAGTCATTGGCCATAATATTGCTACATTCTATACCCATAGGGTTGATTTTCCGAAACTGGTTAATCAAGTTTATGATGATGGCGCACGTATCTTTATTGAATTAGGCCCGCAAAGTAGTTGTACCAAATGGATTGATGAAAGCCTCAAGACTAAGACACATCTTGCGGTGGGTATTAATCGCAAGGGCGTCAGTGATCACACTTCTTTATTACGCATGGCGGCAAAACTCAGTAGTCATGGTGTTGACATGGCCTTGGAAAAGCTTTTTCCTAAAACGGAGGCCAAAGAAGCCGTGAAGCCTAGCTTAGTTAAAGCGGTTCTGGTGGGTAAAAAGCCTTTTGCAGACGTTATCCTCAGTGATGAAAATCGTCAGAAATTCCATCCTAAGAGTAGAACAGCAGATAGCACTAATGTGACTCAACTCAGTGCAGCAATGCCAAGCAATAAAAAGTCAGCCCGCATTAAAACGACTGGAAAAAATAATGTATTGCCGATCATTCAAAAAAATAGCCAAAAAAATAGTCAGAAAATAACTACAGCACCCATATCAAAGACTTCGATCGTTGCTGAACAAAAAATTGTTAATTCAGGTTCTAATGCTTTTGTTAATGTCGCACAAAATAGCCATCAGGAAACTCAGAGTATGCATAGCACTACAACGAATACCTCTACAACAAATGCTTCATCATTGAATATTTCAAGTTCCAATGCAACGGTTTCAGTCTCCACCACTTTAGGCACTTCTATGATAGGTGGATACCAAAGTGATATGTTGAGAAAAATGTTTCAGCATAATATTAAGCTCAGTGAGATGCATGCTGATTTTATGGTAGCTAGGCATGATGGTTTGCAGGCATTAACGGCATCGCTGATTAATAGTATTCGCTCACCTGAAAGTGCCCAGACTGCTCTTAAAACTGAGCGCCCAAGTACTGAAGCAGTAACAACAGCAGCACCAAGAGAAGTCATACAACAACTCTTTCCAACAGAATACAATCAACCTAAAGACATTCTCTACACCGAAGAAGATTTGCGGGAATTTGCCTATGGCAAAATTGGCAAAGTCTTTGGCCCTGACTATGACATTATTGATACTTATTCTCGTCGTGTTATGTTGCCAATGGATCCTTATCTACTCGTTACCCGTGTGACAGAAATGCAGGCGAAGAAGGGGGAATACGTACCTTCTAAAATGACTACGGAATATGATATTCCTCATAATGCCTGGTATTCCACCGATGGCCAAATCCCTACTTGTATTTGTATTGAATCCGGCCAGTGTGACTTATTATTGATCAGCTACATGGGCATTGATTTTGAAAACAAAGGTCAATACATGTATCGCTTATTGGATTGCACCTTAACCTTCTTAGACGATCAGCCCAAGGAGGGTCAAACGCTGCGTTATGAAATTTCCATTAATTCTTTTGCCCAGCATAAAAATAATTTATTGTTTTTCTTTTCCTATGAATGCTTTGTCGGCGACAAAATGATTCTGAAAATGGATAATGGCTGTGCTGGCTTCTTCTCCGATGAAGAGTTAGCCGTGGGTAAAGGGGTCATTCGTACCAAAGAAGAAATTGAATTGCGTTCTAAAGTGACAAAGTCTTCATTTACCCCCATTTTGCAATGTCAGAAAACAAGCTTTGATGAAAAAGATATGTTTGCACTGATGGAAGGTGATTTAGCAAGCTGTTATGGTAATCCATCCTACGACAAACAAGGGACAAATCCTTCCTTGCATTTCCCTCTGGAAAAAATTCTGATGCTGGATCGTATTACCTCGGTGGATCGCACTGGTGGTTTATGGGGGTTGGGTCAAATTGAAGCTGAAAAAGAACTGTCACCGGATGAATGGTATTTCACCAGTCATTTCCGTGATGATCCTGTTTTAGCGGGTTCGTTGATGTCAGAAGGCTGTGTACAATTATTACAATTCTTTATGATGTATCTGGGCTTACATACCCAAACCGTTGATGCACGCTTTCAGACCATGCGCAATATTCCCCAGCCGATTCGTTGCCGTGGTCAGGCTTTGCCAAAAGACCGTTTAATGACTTATCGTTTGGAAGTGACTGAAATTGGTTTATCACCCAAGCCCTATGCGCGTGGTAATGTGGATATCTTAATTGATGGTAAAATAGTCGTTGATTTCCGTGATGTATGTTTAGAACTCACTGAGAAAAGTGAAGCAGAGAAACAATTACTAGCATCTGCTCGCTCAGGTGTGCCCATTAGTGCGCCTGCACCTAAACCTATAATAGAAAATACGATTAAAACGGTGATGCCAAGTTTGAATAAGCTGGATAGTCGTTTGCCAGTGATGCCGCCAATTGAAGTTAAACCGGCCTTATTCACTGAAGAACAAATTGTACATTTTGCTACGGGTGATATTGAAGCCTGTTTCGGTGCAGAGTTTGCCTTATACAAACAGCCACCACCAACACCACAGCATCCACCCAGACGTCCGCCACGTACACCTAATGGCTATTTGCAATTAATGCATCGTGTCATTGATGTCGATGGTGATCGTCATGATTTTGACAATACTGTCAAGTGTACCGCAGAATATGATGTGGCACCCGAAGTGTGGTTCTGCGCTGTGAACTCGCATCCTGCTTTTTCCCCTTACTCAATGCTGATGGAAATCGCTTTACAGCCAAATGGTTTTATTACTTCGCAGATGGGCAGTACACTAATGTACCCCGATACTAATCTGTATTTCCGTAATCTGGATGGTACAGGGCGTTTGCTGAAAGAAATTGATTTACGTGGCAAGACCATTGTTAATAAGACAAGCATGTATTCGACTTCGGCTGTAATGAATAATATTATTCAAAAGTTTACCTTTGAGTTATTGGTGGATGGTGAAACCTTCTACGAAGGTGATGCGGTGTTTGGTTTCTTTAGTGCTGATTCACTTTCCAATCAAGTCGGCATGGATAAGGGTAAAAAATTATTGCCCTGGTATAAAGAAGAAGCCAATGCCAATGCGCAATTAATCACTTTTGATCTAAAATCTGCTGAGGCTCAGCAAGCTCTTTATGCACCTAAAAATAATAAAGCACATTATCATCTTGCCGGTGGCGTCTTAGATTTTATTGATGAAAGCATTGTAGTTGCCGATGGCGGTAAGTTTGGCAAGGGCTATGTACATTCCATGAAAGTCATTGATCCTACGGATTGGTTTTATCCTTGTCACTTCTATAAGGATCCTGTCATGCCGGGTTCTTTAGGCGTTGAAGCCATGATTGAATCCATACAGGTATTTGCCTTACAGCAGGATTTGGCTAAAGATTTTATTAATCCTCGTTTTGGATTGGTAGAAGATGAAGCGAAGTGGACCTATCGTGGACAAATCATACCTGACAACAAAGTCATGACTCTTGAAGTGCACATCAAAGAAATTAGAAAATCAGCAGGACGTATTGATATCATTGCTGATGGTAATTTGTGGAAAGATGGTTTGAGAATTTACTCCGTACAATGCATTGGTTTAAGTTTGCAGGAGGCCAAATAATATGCCTGTTCAAGAACAAGTCAATAATGCACAAAGCGGTTTAAGTTTACAGGGTGCAGAGAATCTACGCGCTTTAGATAAGCCTGTCTATGTGATGCAAGAGTCTATACAAGGCAGCGCACAAATTATTATTAATAACGAAGGCTGTGACGATGTAGCAAAAATCACTGCTTATGTACCGCCTATGATGCCTGAGCAATTAGGCGATCCAGCATTTAAAGTCTTCTATGGTGTGAAATATGCCTATATGACAGGTGCGATGGCCAATGGTATTTCTTCAGAAGAAATGGTTATTAGCCTGGGGCAACGCAATATTTTAGCTTCATTTGGTGCCGGTGGCTTGGATCTTAATCGTGTTGAATTGGCGATTAAAAAAATTCAAACAGCCTTGCCTAATGGGCCTTATGTATTTAATTTTATTCATAATCCATCCGAGCCAGCTATCGAGCAGGGAACTATTGATCTGTATCTTAAATACGGCGTCAATATTATTGAAGCAGCGGCTTTTTTCAGTTTAACGCCATCATTGGTCTATTATCGTGCTAAGGGCCTGCAACAAGATGCCCAGGGTCAGATTCATATCAATAATAAAATCATTGCCAAAGTTTCCAGAAGGGAAGTGGCGACTGTTTTTATGCAACCTGCGCCTGAAGAAGTGTTAAACAAACTGATTGCTCAGGGCATGCTGACGCAACAGGAAGCACAATTGGCTATGCAAGTGCCTATGGCTGATGATATTACTGTGGAAGCCGATTCTGGTGGACATACGGATAATCGTCCCTTGATTTCGTTATTGCCCTCGGTTATTGCCCTGCGTGATGATATTCAGTCACAACGTCAATATCCAATGGAAATTCGCGTCGGTGCAGGTGGTGGTGTGGGTACCCCCGATGCTGCTCTAGCATGTTATATGATGGGTGCAGCTTATGTGGTCACCGGTTCTGTGAATCAAAGCTGTGTTGAAGCAGGGGCTTCTGAGCATACTCGTAAGTTATTAGCACAGGCAGGCATGGCAGATGTTGTTATGGCGCCGGCTTCAGATATGTTTGAGCGGGGCATTAAACTCCAAGTGCTAAAGAAAGGCACTTTATTCCCCATGCGCGCGCAAAAATTATATGAACTCTATACCAACTATAATAGTCTGGCTGAAATTCCACCAGTAGAGCTAGAAAAACTGGAAAAACAAATACTGCAAAACTCCGTTGATACGATTTGGCAACAAACAGTCGAATTTTTTCAAAAACGTGATCCATCCATTATTGAAAAAGCCATGAATAACCCTAAGAAACAGATGGCGCTCGTCTTTCGCTGGTATTTGGGTTTATCTTCACGTTGGTCAAATGCGGGTGTCAAAGGGCGTGAGTTTGATTATCAAATTTGGAGTGGTCCGGCAATGGGGGCCTTTAATGACTGGGTCGCATCGACTTATCTAAATGATTATAACCAGCGTAAAGTGGCCGATATTGCAGAGCACCTGATGTATGGTGCAGCCTATCAGCACCGTATACAAGTGCTAAAAAGTCAGGGCTTATATCTGCCAGCACAATACCAGCGTTATATTCCTTCGACACCGATGCTGTGAGGTTAATGCTTCCCTCTTCTTTAGAAAAGGGATTGAGGAGGTTGCAATTTACATTAACTCCTCTTAATCCCTTTTTTAAACTGGAAAATTATTATAGCAAAGCCAGTTAATCAACATGCTCTTAAAACTCCCAAACTATCAATTAGATAAAAAAGTTATTGATATCTGGCTCTGCCAACTCAGCGATCTGGAAAACAAAAACGCACTCTTTTTAGAGCAACTCTCAACGGAAGAACAAGCTAGGTCAGCACGTTTTAAATTTGCTATTCACCGTAATCGTTTTATTAGCTCTCATGGCTTTATGCGTACGGTCTTAGCAAACTATCTGCACATAAGGCCCCAACAAATCGAATATAAAAAAGGCGATCAGGGTAAACCATCACTTGCCAACCCAGAAGCAGGGCTAATAGAGTTTAACTTAAGTCATACCGAAGATTTGGCCATACTTGCTATCAGTAAGGCATCGGCAGTGGGTATTGATATCGAGCATAATGATCGAAAAACAGATTGGCAGGGCATTTGTAAACGTTTTTTTACCGTGAGCGAGCAAGACGCATTATCGGTTTTGCCAGAAGAAGCTCAAGGCAGGGCATTTTTTGATCTATGGACACGAAAAGAAGCTTATATGAAAGTATTAGGAACAGGATTGTCCTTATCACCAACAGAATTCACGCTCAGTGTGTATCCGCAAGCACCAAAATTAATCCACCACCATTCAACTAAATTTCCCGCACTGGAGAAAGTAGGGTTTGCTATGATTGATTTAAGCGAATTATTAAAGACATTAGAAAACTATAGTGCGACTTTAGCTGTGGCTGAAGAAAATTTCACCCACCAGCTTTATCAATTTACTGCTTAAGCTTTCTCTTTATATTTATAACGGTGAATCATAAAAAATATACGGTGTGGAATAACCACTGATTTCAAAATAAAGCTTTTTCTCACCCGGATCTTTCTTAAAATTTTGATTAGTGTCTAAAATTCCATAGCCATAACGATAGTCTCGGGCAGTATTTCCAGAGGTGCTTTGTGCTGTTGATAACTTATCAATCTTAATAAAGCGTTTAACCAGCTTTTCACCCATATAAATATCCAGCACACCGTCAGTTCCAGTCCAGTTTTGAATAGAACGACTGAATTTATTTTGTGATTCCTGAGTACAGCCTGCTAATACAGCAAGTAATAGAATAGGGAGTAAGTATTTCATAGTGCGATCTTTCCTTTAATAGCGATATTAAGATTTTCGTTGACCTGAAAGCATAAATAGAGGACAAGCATGTGCTGTCTTATTCTTAAATGGGTCTTCTTCATGACGAATCAAGCCCCGAATAGATTCTGATGTCAGTTGTTCAAACTCACCTGACTGACGAAAATACTCTAAAACTATCCCCATGCGTTCAAATAAGTGTAAATCATCCCATAAAGCAATAACTTTTTTATCATAAAAAAGATCGGTGAAACTGATTAAAAACTTCCCTCCAGGCTTCAATATACGGGCTACTTCCTGAAAAAGTTTGATTGGTTGAGTGATATATTCGACGGAAAATGCACAGATGACCGCATCAAATTGTCCGTCGGCATAGGGTAGTTCTGGTGACTGGTTAACATCATGGAACGTATATTGTTCCAAGGCGGTATTTGCCTGTAAATCGCTTTCTTTAACGCTTAAACCCGTGAGGTGGATATTGTTTAGCTTATCAGGTAGATAGGAATTTATACCGGCCATTAGATCAAGCACTTTATCGCCATCTTTTAGATGTTTACTATAAAAATCATTGAGGAGTTCGATGGTACGCATATCAACAACCGGTGATGTACTATCAACTGAGGCATAAAAAACAGCATCCTCCTCCTCAATTTTACGCGCAAAGGGCATTCCCTGAGTAAAATCAAAGGCTTGATCGGCTAATAAGTTCTGTAAGCCGGGGCCATTGGTGGTCAGTGTTTCTGCAATATCATTACAGCGTCCACCGTTTTGTTGATTGCCTTCAAACACTTCAGTTATGGTAGCCGTAAGCTTGATAGGGAATAGGCCTAAGGGATGATTGAGATCAACTTTGAGGCTATCTTCGGTTTTACCTATCACACGAAAGGGGCGATTATCCATTTTGAAACAATCTTCCACTTCCTCAAGCATCCCCCGAGGATAAAAGCGTCCCACTATTGGTTCAATAGGCATAGGGCCGCCATAATAGCGATTGAATTTTTTCAGTGGAATGGTTTTAATATTATTTGGAGTGATTTCAAATTGCAGCAAAGCCCCAGGTTTATATTTAATATCAATGGGTTGACCCAGTTTAGCCCGTTTGATTTGATAATCTAATTGCTCTGGATAGAAGTCGCGCCAAAAGTTGGTTTTGATAACAAAAGAACTATCATTGTACTGTACCAGATCATCTTGCCATTGAACTTCAAATTGAACACTTATGCTTTGTTGATCTTCAATCATATTTATTATTACTACTTGTTTATTCAGGGTCGTAAATTTTAAGTGACAGAGGATAAATTAGCAAATAATAAGTTAGTTATAGTGTTAAATTGTTGGAAATATAGGATGATGTTGCTTGAGGAGCGAAGCGCATCACTAATGTCATGTGTATTTCTTTTGGGACGAATATTGCAATCTAAGGTGTTTATTTTATGCAAGGCATTCTTCTTAGGTGGACGAGTGTTTGTGAGTAATTTTTAATGAATGAGAAAACCAGTCATTGACTACACTAAAGTCTTCAAGTGCTTCAAATCGCTGTTTTGGTGTTAATTTGAGAGAGTTTTTTAGCTGAGCAATACGGCTACCGTCCCAGGTTGCATTTTCCCATTTGATTGAGTTATCATTCTTCTTCATTGATAGCTTCCAATATCCAAGTTAAGTGCTTTATATCATCTTTATCTCGATCTCGTCCAACAGATTTCTTCATATCTATGAGTGTTTGTATTGATACAATATGAACATCTAAATCTTGATCAAGTTGAACAATGTCAGACCTTTGATATTCAGTGTTAAAATTAAAAGGTTCTGTCACAAATATATCCAAAGTCGTTTCTGGATGCTGATCACTTATCAGTGCTAATACTTCCATATGCTTGGTCTCAATCCATTGCTTTCTTATATCATGGTTGGCAAAATCCTGTTTTGTGACGGGAATACTGGGTCTGTATCCAATATTTTCCAAGATAGTCAATGCATTTATAATATTGTCAGGTATAAGTTGAATGACTAAATCTAAGTCCTGAGTCATTCTTTGATAGCCATGAATGTTGACAGCTACACCACCGACAATAAGATAGCGAATATTGTTATTGTTTAAGGCATGTAAGATTGTTCTGAGGCTACTTATTTTCATATAAGGCTATGGATATATTATTCCTAATAAGAGCATGAGTAAAAAGTTGACGTAAGATATTGATTCTTTAGAAGTATAGATGAAAATTAAGCAAATGTCAGTAATTGCTAAGGTCATTTTCTTTTTTACCTTTATCCTAAAAAAATCAGTTGAATCGTAGCGAGAGCGACTTAGGTGCTGAAGATTAAGGGTTTTACAGGTTATTTTGGCTTTATTCGTAGTCACCCTACGGGTGAAGTCAAAATGTTCTGGAAAATCCTTAAGATTCAGTGCATAAGGCGGTCGCAGTAGGTTCAACTGATTTTTTTAGGATTATTATTACTTTCGTTATTTCCAGTGTTAGGCTTTAGTGATGAATCATCCTTATCGGTTTGGGGTGAAGGAATACTGGAATTTTTTTAAATAATTTTCACCTTATGGGGTGAGTAGTTACTTTGAGTGTTGATTAAAGTGAATGCGATATTGTTCGCTTTTTTCTTTTACTTGTAATGATGGTCGGTGTGATGGTTTTTTTTGATTGAACTAATTCCAGAGCAGGGGATGTAGGTGGTTTTTGAATGATGTCCAGTGCAGATTTTTTTGCTTCTTTGTGTTCATCTTGCTCGTCTTGTTTTTTTAGCAGCAGTTCTTCACGCATAATGCTGATATGTCGAGGGGCTTCGATGCCCATTTTGATTTGACTGCCTTTGTTGTAGTAAATGGTGAGTTGTCATCATAGTAAATTCCGGTGAGTTTGATGTCATATTTCCTATCATTTTAGTTTCTCATGTTAACTTTAAACAGATATGATTCATGCTGTATCCGACTGGTGACATCCGACAATATTTTTCTATGACTATCAGAGGCATATTGGCTACCTCGGTCAGTATGCCAAAGCAATCCATCCATTGGTTTACGCTTCCATATGGCCATCAGTAAAGCATCATTGACTAGTTTACGCTTTCATTCGCTCATCATCATCGACCAGCCAACAATTTGCAATTTGAGAATAAGTCAATGACAACCGCTAAATATAACCAGCCTTCCTTGGTGGCAATATAGGTAATATCACCCACATAGTAGCGATCAGGTTGAGAGACAGTAAACTCTCTTTCCAGTAAATTTGGAGATATACGCTTATTATGCTTGGAATTAGTCGTCGCTTTAAAGCGTCTCTTCGTTTTACAAAACAAACCGGCTTTTTCATTAATCGACCAATTCTCCGGCGGCTTATATGAACGCCTTTTTCAGCCAGTTTTCTTTTTAAGACGACGGGTTCCATAAGTCTTGCGACTGTCTTCAAACAGTTTTTTTAGCTGCTCGAGTGGCGTTCTAGAATTAACATAATTCGTCCTTGAATGTTATGAATGTTGTTTGCTAGCTGATTGTAAATATTGAAAGTGTTCTATTTTTTGTTGCCACCATGCGGTTTTTAATTCAGGATCGACTTTCTTTAGATCGTTGATGGGAACTATAAAAGGTGATCCGTTGTCAGGTGATTGATAAATGCATGACCACTCATTTTCAGCATCAAAAATATAAAGATTGTCGCAAAAAGCTAATAATCGGGTTTGCTCTATCATTGTGCAAGCTTTTAGGTAGGGGGCAAGAATTTGTGTTGTATAAAATTTAAAGACAGCGATTTCACCCTTTAGCGTTTTAATACTCAGAAGGCTTTGCCAATGTTGGTAAAGTGTTTCCAGAGAGTGCTGTGAAAAAATGATCATAAAATTCTCTGGGGCATGGTCAAATAAGTGATTAAGATATTGGTACTGGTTCAATTCTATTTGCAATAAAAAAGGCGATTGATCACGTAATTCTTGTAATACCGTACCATGAAATAAACTATAAAATTGAGGTGAATCAGTTAAGTTAAATAATTCACCACGAAGTTCTGGAGCAGAACTTATATCAATTAAAACATACACATTACTTTTGTTGTTGAGCAATGTCTGATGGATTGTTGTTATCGGCTTGTATAAATTTGTTGATTTCATTTTGTGGTTTTGACTAAGTCATTAAGGTAAATCATTGTGCATATTTTTTTGTTTTTCTTCATCCAATCTGATGTCATTAGGTAGTAAAACTTTTCTTCCGTCATGGGACTCAATCATTATTGCTCTTGATGATATTCCTGTTTGTGGACTATTCTTTATGGCATTTAATTGCCTTTCTTTTTCTTCTCTTTTTTTAAAGTCCCATACTATATTGGGATCTTTAAAGCGATTTTTGTAAATTAGATCATTGATTTCTTCACTGCTGAGTTCTTTTTTATCAGTGTATTCATAGTTGCCACTCAAACTTAGCAGGTATCGTCCAATGGTGCCATCTGTTGAGGTGGATATTGAAAACCAAATAACAAAAAAAGGGGATAGGGCGGTTATTGTCGCCCATTTTATACGCCAAAAGCCTTTTATTTTGTTGAATTTTTTTATGTAGTTTTCACCTTTTTTTTGCCGCCATGATAATGTTTGCTCTGCTATCCATGCGATGCCTACCGCTGTCAATATAGTGTATGAAAAGACATCCTCATAAGTTGGAAAAAAAATATGTTTGAAGATATGATAAATCCCTAAGAAAAATAACCCTAGTACAAATATAGTCACTCCCCCGCCATACATTGTTCCCAGCCCAAACTCTTCATTGACGATAATTTTTTTTATACGTATGTCAATATGATGTCTGTATGGATTTGTTATACCTTTTTCTAACCATTTTTGTTTAACGGATGGAATTTTATAATAAAAATAAATTAATAAAATAAATGGGTTGTGGGTTCCTATAAACGTTCCACTGATAACAAATCCTCTATAAAAAAAATAATAGATTATATTATAATAATATTCTAGAAGCTTCATTCTAACTCCGGGTGCTTGTGCAACGAGTAGTCATTGATTATAGTGCTACCTTTTAGTTTTTGAATCTCTTCTACACCCTTTGAACCTGCTAAGGAAACGACCCAGCCAACAGCACTACCTACGACTATAAATGCACCTAATGTTAATATAACGCCAGCCTCGGCAGGAAGAAAAAATATAGCAATGGCTCCTGTTGCTAGTCCTGATGCGATTCCAAGTGCTGTACTACCCACTTGTTGTTCCGTGTGTTGACCGATGTTTTTAATAGGGCTTGGCTTTTCTAAGCCACTATAAACAAGTTCTTTTGAATCTGTTTGGTAGGCGGAGTTTATTTGTATAACTCCTATTGTGAGACTAATTGCAAGTGTGCCTTGACTAAGTCTTTTCCCAATGCTACTCATGCTATAGGTCTTCACATATTGATTGCCACCCCAAGCGCTTTCATAATGAGCAAGATTAATTCCTTTGCTATTTGTCAGTGTAAATGTACCCCCTACATATTCCATCCCAGCAGCTAAGCCTCCCAAGCCATTGTTGATATTACTAATGCTATTAACTATGTCATCCAACGCTGTTTTTTCAATGGGCTCTCCTGTTATCGCATCAGTGAAAACAATCATATCACCTTCATGGCTAATATTCAGTTTGGTATGCACCTGCCCATTTTTCGGATCAACCACATAAGCTGATTTAATATAAGTTTGATAAAGGTTTAATCCCAGGGTGTTCATATCATCATTGATTAATGAGGTTTGAAAATTAGGCTTATTTATTTCAGCTTTGAGTGTTAACTTTTTGGTAACAATACTTTTTCCTAGTTGCGGTGAAAATTGAGTAATGAGTTGTTTGTATTCGTCTCTGCTTTTAGGTCTAAGCTCTATTTCAGTCACGGACTGCCCATTATCATCAAATGTCACTTCGAAACTGCTGACTTCCTGGTTGTTTTTTAATACTTTAAAAGGAATTTCATCCGCTAGGACATTAATCGTAGCGGTCGCATTTTTAGTACCCTTAGCTATTATATTAACTTTTTCACCTAAAGGTATAGTGCGACCATTTAATTTGGTTTCTACCGCCTGAGAGGAATCAATTTTAGATATGATAAGTTGTTGCTCTGGATAAATCGTATAGGGAATATTAATATTATTAATGCTAGCTATGTCATGAGGGTTAATACCGTATTTCTGAGCAATTTCTGAGAGTGTTTCACCTTTTTTTACTTCATGAATTTCAGGCTTTACTGGTTTTAGGTATGAAAAATATAATTCAGTAATTTCTTCTTTTTCTTCGTTGAGTTCTTTTTGCTTTAAGTCTACACTTCTATCAATAAACTTGATTGCCCCGCCAGACATATTCTTTGAAAACTTAAACTGGGATAGCTGATAAGGGGCTTCAGGGGCAATGGGTTTGAAGCTTTGTCCCGGTTTGTCTTTGTCGGCTTCTACAGCCTGAAAAGGATTGATTGGGGCGGCACTGGAAGCTGAGCCAGGGCCGCCACCACTATTGAGGTTGACTTTGGGGCCACTAATAGTCACGCCAGAGGGATCGATTTTGATAAAACTACTTCCGGCTTTAAAAGTGATTTCACTGCCGGCATCCAGTTTGATGCTGCTGGCGGCTTTGATGTGAACTTCACTGCCCGCACTTTGTAATATTTTGCTACCGGCTTTGATGTGCAGTTTTTGGCCGATAGTCTGGGATAAATTGTTGCCGACTTTGTGTTGATGATTGTTAGTGATTTTTTGATGATTATCAACTTTGATGTGTTCGTGTTGTTCATTTTCAACGATGAGTGAACGGGTGTTTTCGATGTGTTCACGGCGGTCATTTTTACAACGGATATCCAGGTCTTTTTCACTGTGAAAATAAATTTGTTCCTGGGCTTTTTTGTCTTCATAACGAATTTCATTATAGCCTTCGCCACCAGGTGTTGAATGGGTTTTTAAGGTTCTACGGGTTTTATTTGCAGGCAAGGAATAAGGTGGTAGGCTGTCACCATTGTAGGTGCGACCACTGATTAATGGTCTGTCGGGGTTGCCGAACGGTTGACCATTGGTAGTGTGTGCCGGATACAAGACCTGCTTGCCTTATTATTTTGAGTGTTGATTAAAGTGAATGCGATATTGTTCGCTTTTTTCTTTTACTTGTAATGATGGTCGGTGTGATGGTTATTTTTGATTGAACTAATTCCAGAGCAGGTGATGTAGGTGGTTTTTGAATGATGTCCAGTGCAGATTTTTTTGCTTCTTTGTGTTCATCTTGCTCGTCTTGTTTTTTTAGCAGCAGTTCTTCCCGCATAATGCTGATATGTCGAGGGGCTTCGATGCCCATTTTGATTTGGCTGCCTTTGTTGTAGTAAATAGTGAGTTTGATGTCATCATTGATATGAATTGACTCACCGGAGTGGCGTTCTAGAATTAACATAATTCGTCCTTGAATATTTATTTCTGTGGCTTATTTAATATCATCCAGAAGCTTGCCTGTTTCATCAAGCAATTCACTGGTTTGTTCTAAAATTTTAATTTCATTCTGGATTTGAATATCTTCAGTCAGACCCACTAGAGTTGTCCATTGTTCACCATCATATTGAACGGCACCATAGGGGCCTGCTGAAACTAAAATACCATCGCGTGCTGACAAACCCTGACCGCAGAATGTGGGGGGGAAGCCGGGCTGACTGGTGATTTCTTTCACTTCACCTTCGTAGAGTTCAAATAATTGCATCCAGGTTGAGAAATAAATGCGATCTTTGAACCAGATGATTTTATTAATATCTGAGGCGGTTAGATTTTGAGAAATAACTTGCCATTCTGTGCCTCGTCCTTTTATAAGAAGGCCATCTGAGCCACCGATATAAACAAAACCATCGTCTGCACAACAGATACTACCAAATGATGTTTCGTTAGCTTCTTTGATCGTTTGTTTGTAAACGTCAATTAAAACCCACGTTCACAATAAGCTTCAGTTAGCTCAAACTATGATCTTCAATTCGTAATTTGGAGATACAAATGAGCAACCATTCAAAAGATGCTTCGATGAAGCAACACATAGAGGCCTGCCAAGCCAGTAACTTAAGCCAGGCAGTTTATTGTCAACAACATAAGATACCCTCTCATATTTTTAGCTATTATCGAAAGAAGTTGGGTTATGTTAGCTCATCAAAACAGGTCAACACCAACAATCAACTCATTCCCATTAATTTACTGGCCAATTCCCCCACAAGCAATGCAATTAAAGTAAGCCATACCAATGGTTTCAGTTTGGAAATCAATTCTGATACGAACCTGAATCAGCTCAAGTCCATTCTGGATTTGCTCAGGACTGTTTCATGATAACGGGCATCACAGTCAATCAGGTTTATCTGGTTTCTGGTGTTACCGATATGAGAAAAGCAACCAATGGGCTATCACTGATTGTCTCAGAGCAATTGGAACACAATCCCTTTGATGGCAGTGTCTTTGTTTTTGTAATCGTCAGCGAGATAAACTTAAAATACTGTACTGGGAGCGTAATGGTTTCTGGCTTTACTATCGTACACTTGAAAAAGGGAAATTCCAGTGGCCGATGGAAAAAGAACAACCCACTCTTTCGTTAACACTGAGAGAATTACAGTGGTTACTGGATGGTTTATCTTGCACACAACACCATGCTCACCCTGAAATTCATGGTCTGGAAAACAACTAAAAAAAGTCCCTTTAGATGCGCATTAAACAGAATAAATACAAGCATTTAACGCTCATTTTTAGTATAATATAACGCATGAGTTCAACAGACAAAATACTACCAGAAGAGATACCAACGCTCAAAAACAGGGTGCTTGAACTCCAGTCAAAAGTGGACTGGTATGAGGAACAATTTCGTCTGTTGCAACACAAACGGTTTGGTACTTCCAGTGAAAAAGAAGCCCACCCCGACTTCTTTAATGAGGCAGAAACGTTCGCCGAAGAAGCACCGGAAGTCCGTGAAACCATTACTTATGAGCGTAAAAAGCCCGGTCGTAAGCCTTTACCTAAAGACCTACCTCGTAAAGTTGTTCGTCATGAGTTATCTGAAGCAGAACAAGTCTGTGACTGCGGTCATCACTTGCATGAAATTGGTGAAGAGACCTCAGAGCAACTGGAAATTGTTCCTGCTCAGGTATATGTTGTAGAACATGTTCAGGTTAAATATGCCTGTCGTGCTTGTGAGGAAGGCGTTAAAACTGCTCCTAAGCCTGCACAGCCCATTCCTAGAAGTTTTGCATCACCCAGCCTGCTGGCCTATATCATTGTTTCTAAATTCCTAGACAGCTTGCCTCTCTATCGACAGGAAGCGATATTTAAACGCTATAAGATAACACTTTCCAGAGCCAGTATGTCCAACTGGGTGCTTAAATCAGCTGAATTACTCAAACCCTTTTATAATCGGTTGTTGTATTATCTCATTAGGCAGAAAATCATCCAGGCCGATGAAACAACGATGCGAGTGATCCATGATGGACGTGAGAATTGCCCTAAATCTTATATGTGGCTCTATCAAAGTGGCGGCTATCATTCCAAGTGTCCCATTGTTTTGTATGAGTATCAGCCTACTCGTGCAGGCCAACATGCCAAAACCTTTTTAACGGGGTTTTCAGGTTACCTGCAAACGGATGGCTTTCCCGGTTATCATATATTCGAAAATGAGAACAGTGAAGTCACTTTATTAGGCTGCATGGCACATGCTCGTCGCAAGTTCCATGATGCCTTAAAAGCATTACCCAAGAACAGTCAGAAAAAGCCTGGCATGGTACAAATGGCGATCAGTAAAATTGCTAAATTGTATGCGATTGAAAAACAAATCAAACCGCTCAATGCTGAACAACGTTACCTGATCCGTCAGGAAAAAAGCAAACCACTACTGGATGACTTTAAAAAGTGGTGTGATGATAAAGTGACTAAAACAACAAAAGACAGTAAGTTGGGTGTCGCTATTCGTTATGTGATCAATCAATGGAAGTATCTGACTGTCTATCTTGAAGAGGGCAACCTCCAGATTGATAATAATATGGCAGAGCGGCGGATCAAACCCTTTGTGATTGGGCGCAAAAACTGGGTCATGAACCAAAATCCTCGTGGTGCTGAGGCCAGTGCTATTTTATATTCAATCGTGCAAACAGCGAAAGCAAACAACCTAGAGCCCTTTGCCTTTTTAACACACATTCTGACTGAGTTACCTAAGCTGGGCAGGCATTATGATGATGAGGCTTTAGAGCAATTGTTGCCATGGAATTTGACTGAAAAAATTCAGCCTTTAAATAAAGTGGAATGATACGTCAACGTGGGAAGTTTTGACGTATACGTTTGTTTTGACCATTCATGACCATTATAATGCCATATAATGCCATGTAAGCAGGCAATATAAATATCATTATTATTATAACCATCAATCGCTTCAAAAAATTCTGATCCAGGTTTTTCAACTGGGATCTGATTGCCTTGAGGTTTTCATTAAACTGGGATCTGATTGCCTTGAGTAATGAGTTTCCAATCATTAATACCATCGCGTCTGTAGATGTTGTCAAAAACCGAATATAATCGTTTGTATTCATGATATTACCTAAATTATTTGTTGGAATTATTCGTCATTAGTAGAACCATCTGAGGGCATTTGTGGTTTTTAGCACCTTCCAATAATTGACCTGATTTAGTTGTGGAAGCAGGATAAACCTGCGGATCATTACCGCAAATACTTTGATGATATTCATCCAGTTGTTGTTCGATGCATTGGCTATTGCATTTGCTGTTTTTGAAGGTTTCTTTAAGTGAAAGTAAGGCGGATTTCTTGGCATCTTGATAGCTAAGTTGACTATTTTTAATTGCCTCAGATGCATATTTATCTTGAAATTTATGCATCTTGCCATGCGTACCACTAAATTGTGTTGTCCCTTCCACACATATTGTTGGTGCATTAGCGGAATTGTAGTCAGGGCAGTTTCCTTTATTAAAGTAACTTTTAGGTAAAAGGTGATGACCTGTTTGACCGGGACAATAATGTGGCTATACTTAACCGACAACTTAAAATAACTAAAAGATAAAAAGTGTGACCTAAAATGAATGATCAAACAAAAAAACCGAATAAAAGCTATACATCAGAATTTAAAGAATCAGCTGTCAAATTAGCTAATGAGACGGATCAACCCGTTTCTCAGACTGCCAGGGAGCTAGGTGTTAATGTAAATACTCTACATACCTGGATCAGTAAATATTCCAAACCGGTGAAGACGGTAGCCAATAGAAGTGATGAACACATTTATGATGAAGTAAAACGTCTGAAAAAAGAATTGGCAAAAGTGATTCAGGAGCGTGATTTATTAAAAAGGCCACAGCGTACTTTGCAAGGGAAACTTTGTGAAGTACGCATGGATAACTGATCAGGCTAAAGATTACCCGGTAACGATTCTGTGCCGTTTTATGGATGTTTCCGTAGTTGCTATTATGATTGGGTTAGCTCTCCTAAAACGGATAGAGAGAAAGAAAATGAAGCGCTTACTGAGCAGCTAAAAAACTGTTTGAAGACAGTCGCAAGACTTATGGAACCCGTCGTCTTAAAAGAAAACTGGCTGAAAAAAAAGGCGTTCATATAAGCCGCCGGAGAATTGGTCGATTAATGAAAAAAGCCGGTTTGTTTTGTAAAACGAAGAGACGCTTTAAAGCGACGACTAATTCCAAGCATAATAAGCGTATATCTCCAAATTTACTGGAAAGAGAGTTTACTGTCTCTCAACCTGATCGCTACTATGTGGGTGATATTACCTATATTACCACCAAGGAAGGCTGGTTATATTTAGCGGTTGTCATTGACTTATTCTCTAGGCAAATTGTTGGCTGGTCGATGGATGAGCGAATGAAAGCCAAGCTAGTCAATGATGCTTTACTGATGGCCATATGGAAGCGTAAACCAATGGATGGATTGCTTTGGCATACTGACCGAGGTAGCCAATATGCCTCTGATAGTCATAGAAAAATATTGTCGGATCATAACATAATTCAGTCTATGAGCCGCAAAGGAAATTGCTGGGACAATGCTGTATCAGAGAGCTTCTTTCATAGTTTGAAAACTGAATTGACGCACCATTGTCGATTCAAAACCAGAGTAGAAGCAAAGCAGGCAATATTTGAATATATTGAGGTATTTTATAATCGGGAGCGACTTCATTCGGCTAATGATTATTTGTCACCAGTCGATTATGAAATACAGCAGGAAATAGCTTAAATCGATTGATTGAAGAGGGGTAAAAGGCGACATAAATGCCGCCCATTACCGTTGACGGCCATCGGCTCCTCAGCCTGTGCCGTGAAGATATTGTAACAGGATCATTACCGTTGTGAAAATACCTTGGGTGAATGGAACGGCTCTATCGTTCCAGAGGGCAAAAGCCCTTTCTCTTCATCTGTTTAAAGTTAACATGAGAAACTAAAATGATAGGAAATACAAAATGACAAAAATCACTTGAAACAGCCAAAAAATATTTAGAAAACTGTCCGGAAAAGTGTTGACACATCAAAGTACGCATGGATAACTGATCAGGCTAAAGATTACCCGGTAACGATTCTGTGCCGTTTTATGGATGTTTCCCGTAGTTGCTATTATGATTGGGTTAGCTCTCCTAAAACGGATAGAGAGAAAGAAAATGAAGCGCTTACTGAGCAGCTAAAAAACTGTTTGAAGACAGTCGCAAGACTTATGGAACCCGTCGTCTTAAAAGAAAACTGGCTGAAAAAGGCGTTCATATAAGCCGCCGGAGAATTGGTCGATTAATGAAAAAAGCCGGTTTGTTTTGTAAAACGAAGAGACGCTTTAAAGCGACGACTAATTCCAAGCATAATAAGCGTATATCTCCAAATTTACTGGAAAGAGAGTTTACTGTCTCTCAACCTGATCGCTACTATGTGGGTGATATTACCTATATTGCCACCAAGGAAGGCTGGTTATATTTAGCGGTTGTCATTGACTTATTCTCTAGGCAAATTGTTGGCTGGTCGATGGATGAGCGAATGAAAGCCAAGCTAGTCAATGATGCTTTACTGATGGCCATATGGAAGCGTAAACCAATGGATGGATTGCTTTGGCATACTGACCGAGGTAGCCAATATGCCTCTGATAGTCATAGAAAAATATTGTCGGATCATAACATAATTCAGTCTATGAGCCGCAAAGGAAATTGCTGGGATAATGCTGTATCAGAGAGCTTCTTTCATAGTTTGAAAACTGAATTGACGCACCATTGTCGATTCAAAACCAGAGTAGAAGCAAAGCAGGCAATATTTGAATATATTGAGGTATTTTATAATCGGGAGCGACTTCATTCGGCTAATGATTATTTGTCACCAGTCGATTATGAAATACAGCAGGAAATAGCTTAAATCGATTGATTGAAGAGGGGTAAAAGGCGACATAAATGCCGCCCATTACCGTTGACGGCCATCGGCTCCTCAGCCTGTGCCGTGAAGATATTGTAACAGGATCATTACCGTTGTGAAAATACCTTGGGTGAATGGAACGGCTCTATCGTTCCAGAGGGCAAAGCCCTTTCTCTTCATCTGTTTAAAGTTAACATGAGAAACTAAAATGATAGGAAATACAAAATGACAAAAATCACTTGAAACAGCCAAAAAATATTCTGTCCGGAAAAGTGTTGACACATCATTCCTCTTAGTTTAGAAGAAAAGCTAAAAGCCAGTAAAGATTTTTTACGTGCATCTAAATTACGTCAAAATAAAAAGATTCCTACTCCTACTGAGCCTAAGCAATCTCCTGTTAAAAAGTGCAGGTTAAAACAGTACAAACTAAAACAGTACAAGCTAAGACAACTCAAGTTAGCCCGATAATAAAAGTGCCCAGTGAAAAGAGCAAACACGTAAACTTGACTACATTGCCTGTGTCTCTAAAGCCTAGGATTAAAGAAGAAAAGTCTGAGAAAGCTAAAGAGAATATTGAACAGCACTCAGAAATCGTCTTTACTACCAAAAGTGATGATGGTGAAACCACTGAGCAGGTACTGATTCCACGTAGCCAGCGCTTGGCGACTGCGTCAAAGGCAATAGAGAGCTCTGTAGCCAAAACAGCGGTAAAAGCTCAGGTGAGCACTGTGCCTGATAGTGATTCTGCATCTCAAAGTAAACCCAAGCCAATAGCGGATAAAATAACTAGCCCGCAAGCAGCACCTGTGATGGCTGCATTACAAACAGAAAAAGCCTAGTGAGCAGTCTAACAAAACTGATGGCTCAGTAAGCGC
Source organism: sulfur-oxidizing endosymbiont of Gigantopelta aegis (assembly GCF_016097415.1). Taxonomy (NCBI): domain Bacteria; species sulfur-oxidizing endosymbiont of Gigantopelta aegis. The sequence continues at coordinate 1,346,922 of NZ_JAEHGE010000001.1, forward strand.
TTCATTTTCTTTCTCTCTATCCGTTTTAGGAGAGCTAACCCAATCATAATAGCAACTACGGGAAACATCCATAAAACGGCACAGAATCGTTACCGGGTAATCTTTAGCCTGATCAGTTATCCATGCGTACTTCACAAAGTTTCCCTTGCAAAGTACGCTGTGGCCTTTTTAATAAATCACGCTCCTGAATCACTTTTGCCAATTCTTTTTTCAGACGTTTTACTTCATCATAAATGTGTTCATCACTTCTATTGGCTACCGTCTTCACCGGTTTGGAATATTTACTGATCCAGGTATGTAGAGTATTTACATTAACACCTAGCTCCCTGGCAGTCTGAGAAACGGGTTGATCCGTCTCATTAGCTAATTTGACAGCTGATTCTTTAAATTCTGATGTATAGCTTTTATTCGGTTTTTTGTTTTTGATCATTCATTTTAGGTCACACTTTTTATCTTTTAGTTATTTTAAGTTGTGTGTCCGGTTAAGTGTAGCCACATTATTACCCTGAAAACGGATGAGGTGAAATGGCGTTCATCAAGAACTAAACGACGTTGGTTATTAGGTACGGTTATCGACCACATGTGTGCTTTATTGGACAGTGAAGAGTTTTCTGCGATGTTGAAAACAGGTGATGATAGTCTGCTAAGCTGAGATATTTATATGTAAGGCCTTCAAAAAATGACTTTCATAAACTAAACTTTCACTAAGATGTGCCGATAACAGATATATGAGCTCAAAAATGCTCTGTAACTAATATACACGTACTAATTTTTAGGCCCTGAGGCTATAATTTTTGAATTTTGAGGACTAATCATGGAATATGATTACGATGATAATATGAATGTCGATCCATTGACACAATGGGTGACATTTATGTTGGAAGGTGAAAAATACGGCATTAATGTAATGCAGGTCAGGGAAGTATTACGTGATATTGAAATTGCCCCTGTGCCCGGAGCACCCAGTTATGTATTGGGTATTATCAACCTGCGTGGTAATGTAGTTACTGTGATTGACACCCGCTCTCGTTTTGGCTTATCAACCAGAGAAGCGAATGAAGAATCAAGAATTATTATTATTGAAAATAATGAGCAAACCCTAGGCTTGTTAGTTGACAGCATTGCTGAAGTGGCTGATATTCTTAAGTCTCAGATTGAAATTACCCCCAATGTCGGTAATGATGATAGTTCAAAATATATTCAAGGCGTTCATAGTCGTGATGGTGAGTTACTCATTTTAGTCTCAGTCGATAAGGTACTTAATGATGATGAATGGGCGGATATGGATATGTTTTAATCTCAGCCTATAGCCAAGTATCATGGGTATATGAATAGCACTAGGCTGACAGTAATATGAGAAAGGAGGTTTATTATGTCAGGCGATATTTTACCAATGAGTCCAGTAGGAGCAAGTCGTTTGGTTCAGGAAAAACGGCATTATCCGGGTCAACATAAAGAGCAACACTCAAAGCAATCGTCCAAGGATGATGACGAGTCGTTAGAAAAAGGTATAGATGCTGATGCTCCCTTGAGTGCAGAGCAAAAGAGTGTGAATGCTAAAGAGAAAAATGTTAAGCTAGGCCATATTGACGAATATGCCTGAGCAGGACTAAATTTAACTTAATGAATATGATTTTCATTCTTTGGGGTAGCATCAGCGCCTTATTATTACTTCTTATCTTTCTGGCTGTGTACGTTAATGGCTTGAGTAAGTGATGTGTCAACACTTTTCCGGACAGTTTTCTAAATATTTTTTGGCTGTTTCAAGTGATTTTTGTCATTTTGTATTTCCTATCATTTTAGTTTCTCATGTTAACTTTAAATAGATGAAGATCGATTTAAGCTATTTCCTGCTGTATTTCATAATCGACTGGTGACAAATAATCATTAGCCGAATGAAGTCGCTCCCGATTATAAAATACCTCAATATATTCAAATATTGCCTGCTTTGCTTCTACTCTGGTTTTGAATCGACAATGGTGCGTCAATTCAGTTTTCAAACTATGAAAGAAGCTCTCTGATACAGCATTGTCCCAGCAATTTCCTTTGCGGCTCATAGACTGAATTATGTTATGATCCGACAATATTTTTCTATGACTATCAGAGGCATATTGGCTACCTCGGTCAGTATGCCAAAGCAATCCATCCATTGGTTTACGCTTCCATATGGCCATCAGTAAAGCATCATTGACTAGCTTGGCTTTCATTCGCTCATCCATCGACCAGCCAACAATTTGCCTAGAGAATAAGTCAATGACAACCGCTAAATATAACCAGCCTTCCTTGGTGGCAATATAGGTAATATCACCCACATAGTAGCGATCAGGTTGAGAGACAGTAAACTCTCTTTCCAGTAAATTTGGAGATATACGCTTATTATGCTTGGAATTAGTCGTCGCTTTAAAGCGTCTCTTCGTTTTACAAAACAAACCGGCTTTTTTCATTAATCGACCAATTCTCCGGCGGCTTATATGAACGCCTTTTTCAGCCAGTTTTCTTTTTAAGACGACGGGTTCCATAAGTCTTGCGACTGTCTTCAAACAGTTTTTTAGCTGCTCAGTAAGCGCTTCATTTTCTTTCTCTCTCTATCCGTTTTAGGAGAGCTAACCCAATCATAATAGCAACTACGGGAAACATCCATAAAACGGCACAGAATCGTTACCGGGTAATCTTTAGCCTGATCAGTTATCCATGCGTACTTCACAAAGTTTCCCTTGCAAAGTACGCTGTGGCCTTTTTAATAAATCACGCTCCTGAATCACTTTTGCCAATTCTTTTTTCAGACGTTTTACTTCATCATAAATGTGTTCATCACTTCTATTGGCTACCGTCTTCACCGGTTTGGAATATTTACTGATCCAGGTATGTAGAGTATTTACATTAACACCTAGCTCCCTGGCAGTCTGAGAAACGGGTTGATCCGTCTCATTAGCTAATTTGACAGCTGATTCTTTAAATTCTGATGTATAGCTTTTATTCGGTTTTTTTGTTTGATCATTCATTTTAGGTCACACTTTTTATCTTTTAGTTATTTTAAGTTGTGTGTCCGGTTAAGTATAGCCACATTATCATTTTCTTTCTCTCTATCCGTTTTAGGAGAGCTAACCCAATCATAATAGCAACTACGGGAAACATCCATAAAACGGCACAGAATCGTTACCGGGTAATCTTTAGCCTGATCAGTTATCCATGCGTACTTCACAAAGTTTCCCTTGCAAAGTACGCTGTGGCCTTTTTAATAAATCACGCTCCTGAATCACTTTTGCCAATTCTTTTTTCAGACGTTTTACTTCATCATAAATGTGTTCATCACTTCTATTGGCTACCGTCTTCACCGGTTTGGAATATTTACTGATCCAGGTATGTAGAGTATTTACATTAACACCTAGCTCCCTGGCAGTCTGAGAAACGGGTTGATCCGTCTCATTAGCTAATTTGACAGCTGATTCTTTAAATTCTGATGTATAGCTTTTATTCGGTTTTTTTGTTTGATCATTCATTTTAGGTCACACTTTTTATCTTTTAGTTATTTTAAGTTGTGTGTCCGGTTAAGTATAGCCACATTATATAGGTTTTATTTGTACCTTGTTGCTTCATATTCATACGTATGATGTGTCAACACTTTTCCGGACAGTTTTCTAAATATTTTTTGGCTGTTTCAAGTGATTTTTGTCATTTTGTATTTCCTATCATTTTAGTTTCTCATGTTAACTTTAAACAGATGAAGAGAAAGGGCTTTGCCCTCTGGAACGATAGAGCCGTTCCATTCACCCAAGGTATTTTCACAACGGTAATGATCCTGTTACAATATCTTCACGGCACAGGCTGAGGAGCCGATGGCCGTCAACGGTAATGGGCGGCATTTATGTCGCCTTTTACCCCTCTTCAATCAATCGATTTAAGCTATTTCCTGCTGTATTTCATAATCGACTGGTGACAAATAATCATTAGCCGAATGAAGTCGCTCCCGATTATAAAATACCTCAATATATTCAAATATTGCCTGCTTTGTTTCTACTCTGGTTTTGAATCGACAATGGTGCGTCAATTCAGTTTTCAAACTATGAAAGAAGCTCTCTGATACAGCATTGTCCCAGCAATTTCCTTTGCGGCTCATAGACTGAATTATGTTATGATCCGACAATATTTTTCTATGACTATCAGAGGCATATTGGCTACCTCGGTCAGTATGCCAAAGCAATCCATCCATTGGTTTACGCTTCCATATGGCCATCAGTAAAGCATCATTGACTAGCTTGGCTTTCATTCGCTCATCCATCGACCAGCCAACAATTTGCCTAGAGAATAAGTCAATGACAACCGCTAAATATAACCAGCCTTCCTTGGTGGCAATATAGGTAATATCACCCACATAGTAGCGATCAGGTTGAGAGACAGTAAACTCTCTTTCCAGTAAATTTGGAGATATACGCTTATTATGCTTGGAATTAGTCGTCGCTTTAAAGCGTCTCTTCGTTTTACAAAACAAACCGGCTTTTTTCATTAATCGACCAATTCTCCGGCGGCTTATATGAACGCCTTTTTTCAGCCAGTTTTCTTTTTAAGACGACGGGTTCCATAAGTCTTGCGACTGTCTTCAAACAGTTTTTTAGCTGCTCAGTAAGCGCTTCATTTTCTTTCTCTCTATCCGTTTTAGGAGAGCTAACCCAATCATAATAGCAACTACGGAAACATCCATAAAACGGCACAGAATCGTTACCGGGTAATCTTTAGCCTGATCAGTTATCCATGCGTACTTCACAAAGTTTCCCTTGCAAAGTACGCTGTGGCCTTTTTTAATAAATCACGCTCCTGAATCACTTTTGCCAATTCCTTTTTATTTTTTAGTTATTTTAAGTTGTGTGTCCGGTTAAGTATAGCCACATTAAAATGTTTTTTTTGCTGACTTAAAGAGGCCAAAATTCACAGTACCAAGCATATAAAAGGGAAATATTTTTTAACATGAAGTCATTCAACCAATTGAAAAACAAGAGTTTGATCTCTTGTTTCTCAAAATGCAAGCTTTTTATTTGATTTTTTTAATTTTGCTAAAGTTACTGCGAAAAGTTTTTTTATTTCTGCTTGGTAAGCACCACTACAACTCAATTGTTCATCTCAGCGAGAATTGCTGATATTTAAATGAGGGAATTTAGTGTTTATAAAACTTAACGCCTAGTTCACCAGACCGAAAAGTTTCGTGGCTTTTGTGGCATTATAGCGAAGCGCCACAAAAGGTGCGTAACTTTTTGGGTCTGCGTGCAACTTTTTGTTAGGCATATTATTTATTTTACTTAAGCTGCTTATTAAAATTGCACTTTTATTTATAACTATAGGCTGAGTCAATTGCTTCTTTTGCCCACTCAACTAATTTCTCTTGATTTTCAAACAGATCTTCTGGAGCAGAATAATATTTTTTAACTTTAACGATGCCTTTTTTATTGGAATATGAGAAAGGTTCCATATCTTCTTTTTCATATTTTTTTCTAGTTATATCATTAACGCAAAAATATAAAGTATTACCCATAATCATAGCAAATTGTTTGTTTCCACTTTTAAAAGCAAAGCCACCAAAAAACATACCTTCTTTAAGCTTGCCTAAAGGTTCGAATAGTTCTTTAACATATTCTATAAATTCCGGACTTGCACTCATTTATTTTCCTTGTGCCTAACGCCTAGTTCACCAGACCGAAAAGTTTCGTGCCTTTTGTGGCATTATAGCGAAGCGCCTCAAAAGGTGCGTAACTTTTTGGGTCTGCGTGCAACTTTTTGTTAGGCATTTACTCCCAAACTAAATTAAGCATTTCTATTTTATTGAGATTTTTATTAACAGGGCATGATGGACACCCTTCACTTGAAGGCTCATTTTTGCAACCTTTACATTTTGTAATTTGTTTTTTTGCAGCAGACAATTCTAGTTTTAGATTTTTTAAATTATTGATTTTTTCTTCAATTTCTAATATTGAATTTTCAATAATATTTGATATTTTTTTACTACCTTCATTTCCTGTTGAGCAAGTTTCTCTCGTTTTTCCAATGAGCCGAATAATTTCAAGGGGGAAGCCATTTTCTGTAAGATGAATAATGGCCTTTAAACGGGCAAGGTGTTGTTCAGAATATAGACGTGTACCGCCATTGGTTCTATGAGGCTCTAATAACTCTTCTTCCTCATAGTACCTAATGGCGCGTACAGTTATTTTAAGTAGCTCAGCTACTTCACCAATTTTTAAATAACTTTCTAACATTTACTTTATTTTTATCCAAAAATGATATAGACCGTCTTTTTCTTCCTGTTTTATTAACTCATTTTTAGTTGATAAGCAATATGACGGTATATCGTTTAGCATTGATACCTTATTTGATTCAGCTAATACAATATCACCAGATTTCATAGATTTAAACTCTTTTGTTAAATGAATAACAGGAGCAGAGCAACACATGCCTTTTATATCAACAAAGTGATTATATTCCATTATTCTCTCCTTATAAGCCAACTAACTGTGCAGCGTAGCCTGTGCTTTTTATTTCATTTAATAAGGCTAAGGAGCTGGTTGTATCTGAATTATAGGAGACCAATAATAAGTGCTCTTTTTCTTCATTAAATCTCGGCGCAATTACACCTTCAATTTTTCGAAGATTTTCAACAATATTTTCTTTTTCGGTTTTATTGGTATTTTTGTTCAAGTGGATCAATACATCTGTTAATTGCATAGCAAATTTCCTATCTGACGTTTACGAGAGACAAGCATCTTCCGTTAGCGTCAGATAGTCAAGTGTTTTGATTTTCGCCTTGCCTAACGCCGAATTAAATGGCCGAAAACTGAGACGGCTAAATAATTGTATGTTGTTTAGTAGTGAACTGCAAACAGGGTAATTCAAGCGAACAGTTTTTGGTCGATTTGAATGATTTGTTATGCGGCAGTTGCACTAACAGGTTAATTTGTAATTGAAACGGACGCTTCTTTTCAGTTGCTTTTATTTCAAATAGGACCCGTTTCATTCAGTTGTGCTTTTCAGTTTATTTTATACTTTTTACCCTGCGACCATTTCCAGCAGTTTTAACCGGTTTTTCGTTCAGCTCGATTTTTAGTTATTTAATGTAACTGACATAATTGTCTTATGCTTTTGCTACAAGTATTTTGACGCATAACAAGTAATTGACTAGTTTTCGTTTAATAATCGCACACATTTGGCCTTTACTCAAGAATATCTTTGCAGCTTGAAATTCCTTTCTGGATAACACACAATAATGCGCATTCAAAAGCTTATGGATAAGCTCATGCAAAAATTAACTGATGAATTAAATTAAAAATTTACTCAAATACTCCTGGATAGGAAATTACCAAAGCCAGAACAATATTTTTACACAAAGTGGCTTCGCTATTATTGGGATGTACCTATACAACAGAGTTCTTCTGAAAACTCAGCACAAAGCTGGGTGTCTGTTTATAAAGGCTGTCTGTTTATAAACAGTTAGATTTTGTGCCAGCAGGATGTGGTTGATTTTTTTAGCAGTTGAAAGAAAGGTCTCTGCTTCCAGCCAAAATCAGGCATTTAATGCCTTGCTCTTTTTATTTAAGCAGGTGTTAAAAAAGAGTTTGGTGAAATCAAAGGAGTCACAATTATCCTGATAAGAACTCTGGAAGATGTTGATGACTGGCTAATACGGTTTGAGCGTTTAGTTACTATCACCAAACCAGTCATAGCTACAATCAAGATGCTTGCGTATGGTGATTAAGCCTTCCAGATCATCTTCAATTAACACTTGAATGGGGGGTGCGATTTTGAAATTTCTTACTGCTACGCGCCATCCAGAATAGTGACATTCTAGGATTGGTTGGATAGCTGGTTGAAAGCGCATCAATAATGCCTAACACATGACGCAAACGCTCATTGACTTCTTCGGTGTCAGGGAATGCCTCAGAATTACGGAATTTGGAAAGATGGCGTACTTTAACGCTATCGGGCAAAGCCATGATAGTTAAAATCTCATCACCACCCATTTTCCAGTCATCCAGTGCATGCATGACGGCCTGAGTTGTTTCTATGTTATGATCGTTTGAAATTTGCATATTGATATAAATATTATTTTAAAAATAATTCCTAGTAATTTACTTGGTTATTATTGTATCATTACTCCCTTAATATTCCTAGGGGATATTAACTCAATCACAGGCTTGCGTTTTGGAAGCCATTTTTAGTTATAAGAGAGAAATAGTATGTCCGATAAAGTTGCTTTCCTTTTAGAAGGTCAGGAAGTCTTAACTTATGATCGTTCACAGGTTTTACCTGAAAAACAAGTCGAATACCTTGATATCATTGATACTCAGATGGATGAGGGCTTTGTTTTAAGTGATAAAAAAGTTGACCAGCCTAATTTGCAGCAAAAAACGCAGTTCGTGGCACTCAATTTAGTCAATGCCTTGAACAAGGATGATGATCAAACTGCCATTATTATGTTTACCTATCTGGTTAATCGTATGCCAGAGCTAAAACAAGTGAAAGCCAAGAGTAAAGACTCGAAAGTGGGTGTGGAATTTGTCTTTGATGAAATTAAGTCCGAAGGCAAGAAAATTGAGTTTTTGCCTAACCATAAAGTCCATTAACTCAGCATAAAGCTACAAATAAAAGTCCACTAACAAAAAGTTAATCATTATGTCCCTTATTTTTTCTTCACAACCCGGTGCCCGGGAACGACATCTTAAACGCCAGTACCAAAATGTACTTTTTCCTCAAGCACAAAGAGAGTTTAATGAACAACGACTTTCGGGGGCGCGCTATATGGATGAAAAAGAGCAAGAGGAATTCTTGCAGACATTTCATTCCTTGCTTGAACAGGTCGCTGAACTCAAGGCCAATGAAGGCAGTGAGTTGATGCTGGAACTGAAGTCACAACTCGATCAAAATTATGAACTCTGCAGTGGTTTAATGGGGGAGCATCAAAGTGAAAAAGATGCCATCATTAAATTAGTCGCTGTTATTATGGCTTCCATCAAGCAAAGTGCTGCGGGCGATCCTGAAGCTGAGCATAATTTGCAAGAGGAAGAGTTAGCAAGGAATACTCATTTTCAATTGTTACAGTGTAAGCGCTTAACGAACAGCGTTCTTTACCTTTTCCAATTCTGATTTTTTAAAATTCCAGGGAAGCAATGCTTCCAGCTTTTCAACCGTATCCGCATAAGGTAATTGGGTTAATACATAGACCATATACGCATATGGCTCAATATCATTGGCCTTAGCGGTTTCAATAAAACTATAATGAACTGCACTGGCATGTGCACCCTTTGGCGTATCTGAAAATAACCAGGCCTTTCTACCCACGCAGAATGGACGGATAGCATTTTCTGCCAGCACATTACTGATATTCAACCGACCATCTTCACAATAAACAGTCAGCTTAGGCCATTGATTATTAATATAGGTGAGTGCTTTTCCTGTCAAGCTGTCGTTCGGCACTTTGCCCAGGGTGTTATCGACCCATGTTCTTATTTTCTCAAGAAGCGGCAGGCTCTGTTTCTGACGAACCTTAAATTTTTCATTAACACTGGCTTCTTTTATCTCACGCTCAATTAAATACAGCTTATTGATATGGGCCAGTGCCACATCGGCTTTTGTAGGCTTTTGATTGCTCTTTTTCTTTGGTTGTAATGTGGCTATACTTAACCGGACACACAACTTAAAATAACTAAAAGATAAAAAGTGTGACCTAAAATGAATGATCAAACAAAAAAACCGAATAAAAGCTATACATCAGAATTTAAAGAATCAGCTGTCAAATTAGCTAATGAGACGGATCAACCCGTTTCTCAGACTGCCAGGGAGCTAGGTGTTAATGTAAATACTCTACATACCTGGATCAGTAAATATTCCAAACCGGTGAAGACGGTAGCCAATAGAAGTGATGAACACATTTATGATGAAGTAAAACGTCTGAAAAAGAATTGGCAAAAGTGATTCAGGAGCGTGATTTATTAAAAGGCCACAGCGTACTTTGCAAGGGAAACTTTGTGAAGTACGCATGGATAACTGATCAGGCTAAAGATTACCCGGTAACGATTCTGTGCCGTTTTATGGATGTTTCCGTAGTTGCTATTATGATTGGGTTAGCTCTCCTAAAACGGATAGAGAGAAAGAAAATGAAGCGCTTACTGAGCAGCTAAAAAACTGTTTGAAGACAGTCGCAAGACTTATGGAACCCGTCGTCTTAAAAGAAAACTGGCTGAAAAAGGCGTTCATATAAGCCGCCGGAGAATTGGTCGATTAATGAAAAAAGCCGGTTTGTTTTGTAAAACGAAGAGACGCTTTAAAGCGACGACTAATTCCAAGCATAATAAGCGTATATCTCCAAATTTACTGGAAAGAGAGTTTACTGTCTCTCAACCTGATCGCTACTATGTGGGTGATATTACCTATATTGCCACCAAGGAAGGCTGGTTATATTTAGCGGTTGTCATTGACTTATTCTCTAGGCAAATTGTTGGCTGGTCGATGGATGAGCGAATGAAAGCCAAGCTAGTCAATGATGCTTTACTGATGGCCATATGGAAGCGTAAACCAATGGATGGATTGCTTTGGCATACTGACCGAGGTAGCCAATATGCCTCTGATAGTCATAGAAAAATATTGTCGGATCATAACATAATTCAGTCTATGAGCCGCAAAGGAAATTGCTGGGACAATGCTGTATCAGAGAGCTTCTTTCATAGTTTGAAAACTGAATTGACGCACCATTGTCGATTCAAAACCAGAGTAGAAGCAAAGCAGGCAATATTTGAATATATTGAGGTATTTTATAATCGGGAGCGACTTCATTCGGCTAATGATTATTTGTCACCAGTCGATTATGAAATACAGCAGGAAATAGCTTAAATCGATTGATTGAAGAGGGTAAAGGCGACATAAATGCCGCCCATTACCGTTGACGGCCATCGGCTCCTCAGCCTGTGCCGTGAAGATATTGTAACAGGATCATTACCGTTGTGAAAATACCTTGGGTGAATGGAACGGCTCTATCGTTCCAGAGGGCAAAGCCCTTTCTCTTCATCTGTTTAAAGTTAACATGAGAAACTAAAATGATAGGAAATACAAAATGACAAAAATCACTTGAAACAGCCAAAAAATATTTAGAAAACTGTCCGGAAAAGTGTTGACACATCAGTTGTGCCGTCTGAGAATCTTTGAATTTACGGCGAGTGTGATCCCAGCAGCCGACCGATGTGGCATTATTTTGTGCACACACGGCATTGTAACCGGCATAGCCATCGGTTTGCAGATAGCCGCTAAAGCCATCAAGCAGGCGCAGTGGTACTTCCTTCTTACGAGAAGGATCGTATTCAAACAGCACACTGGGTTGTCCAGGTGGCCCGCCACGACTGACCCACATGTATTTGTTCGAATGAGCACTGAGTCCCGGCTCTTTTAATACTTTGAGCACCGTTTCATCCATTTGGATGATGTCACCCGACAGTTGATGTTCTCGCATGAGGTTGATGAGCGGCTGGAACTGATGAGCCAGTTTAATAGCCCAATTGGCCATGGTGGCTCGGGTTATATCGCCGCCATAGCGTGATAATATGCCTTCCATTCGATACAGAGGCAAACCATCGGCATATTTTGAGATAATGATGTGTGCCATCAGGTGAATACTGCCCATTGATTTAGGTAATGGATGTTTTGGCATGACCGCAGCTTTCATTGAACGACTGTCTGTGTCATTGGTGCCTGCAAAGACGGCTTTTTCCTGGAAGTATTCCAGTATTTGGACTTTAGCTGGAATGATATCCAGCTCTTCTCTGACTTTAGTGTAAAAACCTCAATGGCACCGGCTTTTTCTTCATCTGTCAGATCGATGAAGACAGGGACTCTTGGAATAGTCTTTGAGAAAGGCTTCCTGCCTGTTTTTCTTTCTTCTTAGGCGAAGTGGTTTTAGGTTCAGGGAGCCCTCATCGTCAGCCGCCTGCTCAGCTTCATCAAATAAGCGTTCCTGACCATCACTTTTTCACTGCTGGGTGCAAAGCGTTTACTACGAGCCAGACGAAGGGCTTCTTCCAGTATTTTTATACGGTGGTTTTTCTGTTCAATGACACTCAACAATTCATTCTTGTCCGCGTGTGAAAAAGCGGAAAATATAGAGTCGTTTTTGTGGATTCAGCCTTGTTTTGCATGGCTTTATTATAACAAAAATAGACTAAAAGTACTTAAAATACAGACTCATAATGCAATTTCTTATGCGGTTTCATGACACTGATATCATAGCCGTCTAATAGCCAGTTGATTTGTTGTCCGGTGATATTCATCAGGTCATCTTCACCCTTTGGCCATTTGAACTTTTCTTCTGAGAGACTTTTGTAATAGAGTACAAAACCGGTATTATCCCAGAAGAGGCATTTAATTTTATTACGCTGACGATTGGTAAAGGCATACAGATGGCCTGCAAAGGATTATGACCTAATTCACATTCAACAATGGCACTGAGGCCAATAAAACTTTTACGAAAATCAACAGGCTTCAGATAGAGATACACCTGTGGCAGGCTGAGTGATGGACGTATGGCTGACTTCATTGGAACAGTCCTGCTAATTGTTTTACCAGCTGTACATTATCGGCAGTCACTCCTTCAATGCGTAGCTGATTGGGTAATTCTACAATTAATGCTGAGGTGCGGGCTGAATAGTGTTTCGGGGAGGATAGTTGAATAAAACCATTCCCCTTTGTCATCGCACTGGTTTGCGTTGTTGCACCCAGCAACTTACGCTTGTAATAGCCAAAACGTTTGATGGATAGCCCATGTTCCTGACAATAGGATGCCTGGCTGATACTGTTTTCATTCCATTGATTAACGTGGTCTTGCCAAAATTGTTTTGAGTTGGCTTGGGTTTCTGGTTTCATTGATGTGTCTCATAATTAATCGATGGATTGATTATGAGGCAGGGGAGATATTTTTTGAATAACGCTAGATGGTTAAGCGCTTACGTTACAGTTTCCGCTGGTTGCTGATTTGCTCAGACCGCGTTCACCGATTGCGCAAAATGACTTAGTGCCTACTTTATTAAGTGAGTCCGAAGGGGCAATCCGCGCTGCATTTCAGTTGTTTGATAAAGAGCATCAAACCTTAATTTGCCAACAGGCTAAAGAATTGCTGGTAGAGAATGTGCAAGAGGACTTGTCTGCGGCAAAAATTAATCTTGCTCTAATGGAAGAAATATTAGCGCAATAAGTGTGGTTTAATCTTCAAACTCCAATAACATATTGATGGTTTCTAGCATTGATTCAGCATTGCGATAATCAATGCTGACTGGCCAAAAACTACTATTCTTTGAGTCATTTTGAGTGATTCCTAAGACCAGCGAAGGGTAGGAGCGGGCATTCATTTGCTGACTTTGAGCTATTTGCTTATCCAATTCTAATTGACATGCTTCAGCTTCCAAGACTTTTTTGAATGCACTCCTATCTAAGCCTATGGTTTCGGCTAGTGTGATGAGTATTTGCTTATCGGAAGGATTGAGGGCTTGTTGATAATAGGCTTTTTGAATGGCTGCAATCATTAAGTTTTCAAATTGATGGCTGTCGGGTGAATCCATCTCTAAAAAATCAAAGCTGTGTGCTGCAATCACAGCACGACAAGCAGGATAAGTGGCACGACGAGGCTGTGTTTGTTGCCACTTATCCCAAAAATCATGATTAAACTCAATGCCTGGTACTTTGATTTCAATGCGCCGCCAAGTATCCTGCAATTGCTGGCGCATTGCTTCTGGCATAGGGTCGTTAGTATCGGGTGCTAGTCCACCTAATAGTGCAACAAATTCCATATCATCCGGTAATTGCTGACGTAAGGAGGCTAAGACCGGTTTAAAAGCATAACACCAGCTACACATCGGATCATGAATATAATAAAGCCGATTAATGAGTGATTCCTCTTAAAAAAACGGGACAGATCAAACCCGTTTTATACTTCAGTTGTAGGATGTGGTGAGGAACGAACCGCATCAATGACAATTAGATGCCTTTGATGCGGTTCGTTCCTCACCACATCCTACTAATGTAACGATAAGCTGAATCCAGACTAATAACTCAACACGGGCGATAACCAGCGTTCAGCCTTATCCATATCAAAGCCCTTACGCTTAGAATAATCTTCTACCTGATCCTTATGGATTTTTCCGGTGCCAAAATAGCTCACTTGAGGATGTGCAAAATACATCCCAGACACTGCCGAAGCGGGCATCATGGCATAGCTGCTAGTGAGTTCAATGCCGGTTTCAGTTTGAGCATCCATCAAATCCCAGAGTATGCCTTTTTCGGTATGATCCGGACAAGCAGGATAACCCGGAGCAGGACGAATGCCCTGATATTTTTCAAAAATCAGTGCTTCGTTGTCTAATGTTTCATCCGCAGCATAGCCCCAGTATTCTTTGCGAACCAGTTCATGCATTTTTTCTGCAAAGGCTTCAGCGAGTCTATCTGCCAAGGCTTTGAGCATAATGGATTGATAGTCATCATGATCTTTTTCAAATTCTTCTAGCTTGGTTTCAATGCCTAGACCGGTAGTGACTGCGAAGGTGCCAATATAGTCCTTAATTCCACTGTCTTTTGGCGCAATGGTATCGGCTAGGCACTGATTATATTTCCCCAAGGGCTTCTTCATTTGCTGGCGTAGAAAATGGAAGCTTGTTAATACTTCACTACGACTCTCATCGGTATATAATTCCACGTCATCATCATTGACACTATTAGCCGGGTAAAAACCAATAATGGCATTGGCTGTGACCCACTTTTCAGCAATGATTTTGTCCAGCATGTCGGTGGCGTCTTTAAACACTTTACGTGCCTCTTCACCATAGACCTCATTATCCAAAATAGCAGGATAGCGACCTTTAAGTTCCCAAGTTTGGAAAAATGGCCCCCAGTCAATGCGTTCCCGTAAATCTTCCAAAGGATAATCAGTAAAGGTTTTAGTGCCTAAAAAGCGGGGCTTAGTGGGTGTATAGCCTTTAGATAAGTCATAGCCACTATTGGATTTCACCCCAATGGCAATATTTGAACCATCTTGCCAATTGATCGGCATTTTATTCTTCCGCGCCTGAGCAATCGTAATTTGATTGGTCTTAGTGCCTTTCTTTTCTCTGGCGACACGAATTTTTTCGTATTCTGCTTTGACGGTGCTAGCAAAATTGTCTTTTAAGGTATCAGACAACAAGCTCTGACATACACCGACTGCGCGAGAAGCATCCGTAACGTGTACGACGGGGTTTTCATATTGTGGCTCAATTTTGACTGCCGTATGAATACTGGAGGTAGTTGCACCCCCTAAAATAATAGGAATTGTAAAACCTTGGCGCTGCATTTCTTTGGCGATATGCACCATCTCATCAAGAGATGGGGTAATCAGACCGGATAGACCAACAATATCGCAATTCTCATCTTTGGCTTTTTGCAGAATATCTTCGGCAGACACCATTACGCCCATGTCTATCACTTCGAAGTTATTACATTGCAGTACGACACCAACGATATTTTTACCAATGTCGTGCACGTCACCCTTAACGGTGGCCATGAGTATGCGACCATTATGGGTCGTAATGGCTTCACCATTTTTTGCAGCCGCTTCTTTTTGGGCATCAATATAAGGCATTAACCAAGCAACGGCTTTTTTCATTACTCGGGCAGATTTAACCACTTGGGGCAAAAACATTTTGCCACTACCGAATAAATCACCAACGGTATTCATTCCGTCCATTAAAGGCCCTTCAATGACTTCAATAGGCTGATCAAAAGCCAGACGAGCTTCTTCAGTATCGTCATCAATGTAGTCGGTTATGCCTTTGACTAATGAGTGGCTGAGTCGTCCCGCGACATCAAGTTCGCGCCAGGAAAGATCCACGACACGACCCTTGCCGCCGATAGCGCCATCACGGTAATTTTCAGCCATTTCCAATAAGGCATCAGTGGCATTGAGAGCCGTGTTTTTCGGGGGGCGGTTTAAGACCACATCTTCAACGATATCACGTAAGTCTTTGGGGATATCATCATAAATGGCCAGTTGTCCAGCATTGACAATACCCATATCCATACCGGCCTGAATGGCATGGTATAAAAAGACTGCATGAATGGCTTCACGTACGGGGTTATTACCTCGAAATGAGAAGGATACATTAGACACACCACCGGAAACCTTGGCATGAGGCAGGGTATTTTTAATAATGCGTGTGGCTTCAATAAAATCGACGCCATAATTATTATGTTCATCAATACCGGTGGCGATGGCAAAAATATTGGGATCAAAAATAATATCTTCAGGAGGGAAGCCGACCTGTTCTGTCAGAATATTGTAAGAGCGGGTACAAATTTCCACCTTACGTGCCTGAGTATCGGCCTGACCATCTTCATCAAAGGCCATAACAATGGCAGCAGCACCATAGTGACGAATCAGTCGTGCGTGATGAATAAAGCGCTCTTCACCTTCTTTTAGGCTGATTGAGTTAACAATGCCTTTGCCTTGTATACATTTTAAACCGGCTTCAATCACTTCCCATTTGGAAGAGTCCACCATAATGGGGACTTTGGCGATTTCAGGTTCGGCTGCTATTAGATTAAGAAAGCGGGTCATGGCGGCTACACCGTCGAGCATGGCCTCGTCCATATTGATATCAATGATCAGGGCACCACTTTCAACCTGCTCCAGTGCCACAGAAACGGCTTCTTCGTAGTTTTCTTCTTTAATCAAGCGTAGAAAACGGGCTGAACCGGTGACATTGTTGCGTTCACCAACATTAACAAATAGCGAATCATCGGCGATATTGAAAGGTTCTTGTCCCGATAGGCGACATTGACGTTTAATGTCCGGGATTTGTCTTGGGCTGTGCTTTTCTACAGCGGCTTTAATGGCTGCAATGGTTTCAGGTGATGTGCCACAGCAACCACCAATGATATTGATATAGCCTGATGCCGCCCATTCTTCTAGCTGCACAGCCATTTGCTCAGGTGATTCATCATAGCCACCTAGTTCATTGGGTAAGCCGGCATTCGGATGAGCAGATACTGCACAGTTAGAAATCTTAGATAATTCTTCTACATAGGCGCGTAAATCACCTGCACCTAAGGCACAGTTTAGGCCGATAGAAATGGGGTCAGCATGGCTCAGGGCATTGTAAAATGCTTCGGTGGTTTGACCAGAAAGGGTACGACCTGATTTGTCGGTAATCGTACCGGAGATCATGATGGGATATTCAATGTCATGATCATCGAAATATTTTTTCACTGCAAACACAGCGGCCTTGGCATTCAGTGTATCAAAGATAGTCTCTATCAGAATGATATCACTGCCACCTTCAACGAGACCTCGGGTGGCATCGTAATAGGCATCGACCAATTCATCAAAGGTGACATTTCGAAAGCCGGGATCATTCACATCGGGTGAAATACTGGCGGTACGGTTGGTCGGGCCTAAAACTCCTGCGACAAAGCGTGGAATGCTGTCTTTGGCTTCGGCTTCATCAGCGGCTTCACGGGCTAATTGTGCGGAGGCAACATTGAGTTCAAAGGCCAGCTCTTCCATGTTGTAATCAGCCATGGCAATGGTGGTTGAACTAAAGGTGTTGGTCTCAACAATGTCCGCGCCAGCTTCAAGGTATTGGCTATGAATGGATTTAATGATATGTGGCTGGGTCAGGGATAGCAGGTCATTATTGCCTTTGAGATCAGAAGGCCAGTTTTTAAAACGTTCACCACGATAATCGTCTTCACCCAACTCATATTGTTGAATCATGGTGCCCATGGCACCATCGAGAAATAAAATGCGGGCTTTGAGCTGGGTTTCCAATTGTGAAAAACGCTGACTCTTATTTTGAGTGATCGCTTGCGACATAATATAAGACCAATTATCCAAGTGTAAAGATACTATTTTAGCAGGAATTATGGATCTTGTAGATGTGTTTTAGGAGGATTTAACTTTATTCATACCTTCTATCGTTTTTCTCAATAAAAGGTATGTAATACCCGTGATACTTGGAAATGTAGCGAGGCATTTTGACTAAGAGCCGATTGAGTGTATAAGTACTACATGATTGAGGCTTTTAGTTAAAAGAACGAAGTCTGCATTTCCAAATATCATGGGTATAAAATTTAATGAGTATGAAGGTTAAAGGAGTGTAAAACTTCTTCTAAAACGCCGGGATCGGGTAATGAGGCAAAAACAAAAAATAGCCAGATAGGGGCGAAAATAATGGCATAAAGACGTAACATCCAATTGGATTGGTCTAACCACCATTGCGACATATTATGCAAACTGTCTTCGGAGAAGAAAGGCATGGTCATGGCTAGGAATATCACGGCGATACCCAGAAATAGCATCATATTGGGAAAACCGGTGAACGGTGCAGCAGCAATGATGATGAAGCCCATTAACATACGTAAAATAATAACAGTATTAATCCAACGTGGGGCAAAGAAAAAGAATAGGATATTTTTCATGGTTGAAGTGAAAAACAGTAACATGATACTGGTGAGAAATAAAATACTGGCAATTGAGGTAATAATATAAGCCATCGAAGCTCCAATGTGAGTTGAGAGACAGGTTTAAACACCCTTTATTCGATTATAACGCTTCTTGATTACAACCTTGGCATCATGTCTTTTAAGTTAAAGCGTCTATTAAACCGATAACAAAATTCAGCAAGATACCGAGGTAAATGTTTTGAGTTAATGGAATGATAGCTTCCCTTCATAGAGTTTTTAATATTACCTATCATAGTGTTAACCCAGATAAACTCAATTTTATCAACACTTGCCGCACCACCACCCGTGACGATTGGAACATGCTTACAGTCAGCTTCTTTAACCGCAGGAAAACAATTTAACCCATCTGAGTAAACAGTACTTCCAGGTGTTAAATGAGTTTGTGCCCATCGTTTTATTTCACTGGATTTAAACCCTTTAAGCACATTTAAATTCATTGCAATCGGGTGTCCATCTTCATTAGTAGAAACGGCTGCAACGAACGGTGTTTTATTTTCTGAACCACGACCTCTGGAGCCGCCTCTGTGCTCACCACCCCAGTAGGCATCATCAATTTGAATGATGCCTGATAAAGGTTTACTGTCATCACGTTCTTTCATAACCTGCATGATCTTTTGTTTCATACTCCAGGCTGTATACTTACCTTAAGCTGTCTCTTTAATTCTAATGCTGAAACCGCTGTCTTGAGTCATAAGATGAATCTCCACTTTAAAGGCAGTTTAATGCTCAAATATTGTCCCACAGGTTGCTGATCTTCAATTGCAATAAGTCTTATTGCCACACTCTGGGCAAACAAATCCATCAGGAAATTTCCATTTAAATAAGGCTTGTCGGCACTGTTTGTCAGTGCCATAATCATTAAAAAGCTCAAATAAACTATAACCTTCTTGAAACTGAATTTTATTTTTTGACATCATTCTACTCCACACATAATCTATACTTTAATTATAGTATAATTATAGTATAATTATCGAAATATGGCGGAGCTTTGTGGGTAATCAAGTAACGCTTTGAGTATGTCAGGCAATTGATTTAGTTGATCTATCTCTATGAAAGGTGGATTAATTTTTTCTGGCCAGGGCAAGTGGTCACGATTAAGCCAGATGGCACGAATGCCTGATTGTTGCGCACCTTGGATATCAGTAAGGGGATCATCACCGATATGAATGACTTCATGGGCTTCTAATTGCTGTTTTTCTAATAAGGAATTGAAAACAATGGGATGTGGTTTTTGCTTGCCCGCATCCGCCGCAGACCAGGAAAAGTCGAATAGATGTCCAAGACCCACTTGGTAAATATCTGCATTACCATTACTGACCGCACCAAGACGAAAGTCTGCCTTGAGTGTTTTTAGAGTCGGGATAACATCTTCGTACAAACTGACCTTATTACGTTCGTTAATGTAAAACTCATAAGCAGCCTGTATGAATTGCTTTTCTTGTTCGGGAGAATAGCCCATTTCCCGGGACAGCAGGGCAAATGATTTTTTACGTACAGCAGTGAGATCATGTGCGATATGTTGATGCTTAGTGACTAATTGTGTGCGTTTTTCACGTAACTGCTTAATGTTATATTGTGCTGGGATATAGGGGTGATGTTGACTAAACCATTGATGTAAGCGTTCTTCGGTGCGCGTGATAGTGATCATGCAGGGCCACAGGGTATCATCGAGATCAAAGGTCAGTAATTTTATGGGCATAAAAAGATACGATTGGAATTATTTAAAAAAATATTTAATCGATAGGCAGTAAATTGCTGAGAGAAAGAATAACAAAGTTTCAGCAAAAAAAAGAATGAATAATTTTTTAGATAAGCTCACTATAATAGGGCTTAAAAAGTAATAGCAAAACTATTCATATAAATGTGGCGGAACGGACGGGACTCGAACCCGCGACCCCCTGCGTGACAGGCAGGTATTCTAACCAGCTGAACTACCGCTCCGAAGTGGTGCGTATTATATGATACTGAAAAATAAATACTAGTCTTTTTTGAAAGTTTTTAAAAAAAAAGAATAGACTGATTTTACATGCTTGTTTTATAAGGATTCTTCATAAGCAATATCTGAAAAAGAATTTTATGCGCTAAATAAATTGATCCTTTCACTGAGCAAAGTCATTTTCAATATGCCAATCAGAATGGTATTCTAGGCGAAATTAAATAACTCAAATTTAAAGGCAAGGCGAATATCATGAGTGATATTATAGTTTCCCAATTATGGATTTATCCACTTAAATCAATGCGGGGGATTTCACTGGATAGCGTGCAATTGGAAAAAAGAGGTTTCCAATATGATCGACGCTGGATGTTGATAGATGAAAATAATCGTTTTATTACTCAGCGCCAACATCCCAAAATGACCTTAATTGAGCCTAGCTTTGAAAAAGGTATTGCTGATTATGGCTTGTCCGTGCGAGCGCCGGATATGCCGGTGTTAATCATTCCTTATCCTGACCAACAGATAGAGTTGTACGATGAAGTCGAAGTGACCTGTTGGGATGATCAAGTAAAAGCACACCACATCAATACGGCTATTGATAATTGGTTTAGTGAATTTTTAGGCGTTGATTGCCAATTGGTCTATATGCCTGATGATAGCATTCGTCCAGTCGATCCTGATTATGTCTTGGATAAAGAAAAAGATATTGCCAGTTTTTCAGATGGCTTTCCCAATCTGGTGATCAGTGAAGCCTCTTTGGCTGATTTGAATAACCGAGTGGATATTGACTTAAGCATGAATCGTTTTCGTCCTAATATCGTTATTTCAGGCTGTGAAGCCTATGCTGAAGATCAATTGGGTCACTTTAAAATTGCTGCCATTGATTTTTATGCTGTTAAACCTTGCTCACGCTGCGTCATTACCACGGTGAATCCAGAAAATGGCGAAAAAGAAAGTCGTGAACCTTTGCAAACCCTTGCTTTATTTAGAAAAAAACAAAATAAAGTCTTCTTTGGTCAGAATTTATTACATAAATTAACTTATTTAAGTGATAATCGCCTGAATATTGGTGATAAAGTTGAAATTGTTGAGCCGGGTGAAGCCATAGAATTTGACTAGTTTACTCAACATTTGCGAAACAATATTTTACTCACAATAGCTGTGGATAAGTCTGTGAATAAACTTTGGGTAAAACGCTGAAAGCTTGACGTCATTAAGTTATGTTACAAATTGATTACAAAATGAACAGACTTTAAAGTTAAAAATAATTTATTTAAAAACAATGAGTTAAAAAATAGTTTGTAAAGAGAGTTGACATGCTTAATATAAAAGATAATTCTGATATAGTGCCTGTGTAAAACTCTTAACACAGCTTTTTTGTTGTGTAAAACTATTTCACTGAGAAAATGCATTATCTTAAATACAGTACGAAAAAACAGTCACTTGCTGGGATATTTTAATCCTGAATTTGTGAATTATGGGCAAGTTGACTAATATGAGCGAAAAGATTGCTAAAATGAACATTTAAGTTCATCTTTTCTTAATCATTTATGCTTTTAAATGGTATTGAAATACCAAAAAAAAGCATAATAATCAAACCTTCAATGAATATAACCGTGTCATACGAAAATAATATACCATCCGATAATAATTCATCGCCTCAAGCTGTAAAAGGTTTGAAAGTTCAGAATCTGACCTGTGAACGAGGCTATAGAGAACTTTTTACTGATCTTAACTTTATGCTTTCTCCCGGTGAAGTTTTGCACATCAAAGGTGAAAATGGCACTGGGAAGACCAGTTTATTAAGAATTCTATCGGGATTGGCTTTGCCAATCAGCGGTGAAATTAGCTTCGATGGCTATGATTGCCGCAAGTTTCGCAGTGAATACAATGAGAATATTGCTTTTATGGGGCATAAACTGGGTATCAAATTAGAATTGACACCCGTAGAGAATGTTCGTAGTTATTGTGAATTAAGCACTCAGCATAGTGAGCAAGCCATTCTGGATGTATTAGAAAAAGTTGGCTTGTACGGCTTTGAAGAGATGTATTGCAATCAGCTCTCTGCGGGTCAAAAACGCCGAGTTGCTATTGCTCAGGCAATCTTATCCAAGGCGCGTTTATGGCTTTTGGATGAACCTTTCACCTCATTAGATGTGGTTGGTGTGGCATTTTTTCTACAAGTTATTCAACAACATGTCAATGAAGGTGGTATGGTTTTACTGACCACTCATCAGGAAGTTAACCTGAAAAACTGCACGACTAAATACCTGCAATTACCCTCTGGGCAACTCAGTGACTAAACTTTATAGTTTCGCCTAAACCCCCTCCTTGTAAGATGACATTAGGTCAATTTTGTCGTTAGTTATTTGTCCTTAGCTTTGATATGCATCATGAATATGAGTGATAACAAGCATAAATTACTATATTTGCATTGTTTAATACTATTATGTGCCTGCATAACCATGTAAAATGCACATTTTGTCAATAATCCTGAAGTAATAATAGGGTAGAAACTGAGTGTATAACGCTTTTCTTAGTTTATTAAAACGTGATTTACGTCTGGCCTTCAGACATAAGAGTGAAATATTCAATCCATTATTTTTCTTTGTAATAGTGGTGACACTTTTTCCTTTGGGGATCAGTCCCGAAAAACAAACCTTAGCTGAAATTGGCCCAGGTATTATCTGGGTGGCTGCATTATTAGCTTCTATGCTCTCTTTGGATTCTCTTTTTCGTTCTGATTATGATGATGGCACCTTAGAATTGATGTTATTGAGCGAATATCCTTTGTCTATTATGGTGTTAGCAAAAATTATTGTGCATTGGCTGATCACTGGTTTCCCGATTATTATTTTCTCTCCTTTGCTCGGTACGGTGATGTTTTTAAGCCCGGATGCTATCGAAACCTTGATGATAACCTTATTGTTAGGCACACCCATATTAAGTTTAATTGGTGCGATTGGTATGGCACTGGTTGTTGCCTTAAAACGTGGCGGGATGTTATTGTCACTATTGGTATTACCTTTATATATTCCCGTATTAATTTTTTCTTCCAATGCAGTTGGCAGCAGCATGGCAGGTTTATCGATCTCCGGTCAGCTTTATTTTCTGGCCGCTTTTATGATTTTTTGTTTAACCCTAGCGCCCATTGCCACCTCCGCTGCACTTAGAGTGAGTCTCGAATAATGAAATCTCAAAAGACCGGTTTTTTTAAATCCGTGATGAAGTTTATTTATCACTTTGCTTCACCGAAACATTTTTATCGTATCTCCGGAAAAATGATCCCTTGGCTTGGTTGGTCAGCTGCGTTACTGCTAATTGCCGGCAGTATCGATGGCTTATTTCTTGCCCCAGTGGATTACCAGCAGGGTGACAGCTATCGTATTATTTACATTCATGTTCCAGCAGCCTGGATGTCCATGTTTATCTATATGGTGATGGCGATATCTGGTGCCATAGGTATGATTTGGAAAATTAAACTCGCCGATGTGGTCGCCAGCAGTAGTGCGCCCATTGGTGCGGCTTTTACCTTTTTGGCTTTAGTCACGGGTTCTATTTGGGGTAAGCCAATGTGGGGTGCATGGTGGGTTTGGGATGCACGTTTAACTTCAGAGCTGATCTTATTATTTCTCTATCTGGGATTTATGGCTTTAGAAGCCGCCATTGAAGAGCCTCGCGCTGCGGCAAGAGCCTGTGCGATATTGGCTATTGTGGGTGTAATTAACATTCCTATCATTCATTATTCAGTTGAATGGTGGAATACCTTGCATCAGGGTGCGACAGTGACCAAGTTTGATAAGCCTTCAATTCATATCTCTATGCTCATCCCTTTATTATTAATGGCCTTGGGTTTTAAACTTTATTACGCCACTGTGGTCTTAATACGAGCGAGAAATAAAGTCTTATATACTGAACAGAATAATAGTTGGGTGAAAGAGATCGTTAAAGTGAATACTTGATAGGTATGATCTACGAATAATCACCCATTACAAAATTTATTAAATATGAGTTATTAATATGCTTGAAATGTTACAAATGGGAAAATACGGCGCTTATGTCTGGTCATCCTATGGCATTGCCGCTGTGGTGATGGGCTATGTTGCCTTTAAACCGCTGCTCGATAAGAAAGCTATTTTTAAGGAATTAATGATGAAATACCGTCGAGAAGCACATCAAAAAGCGGCTCAAGCACAAGCAAAAACGCAGGAAAACCCATGAACCCGAAACGTAAAAATCGCCTGATATTGATTTTATTAATCTTAGCCGGTGTTGGCGCTGCCGTGACTCTGGGCCTTAAAGCCTTGGATCAAAATTTACTTTATTTTTTCAGTCCCACCCAGGTAAAAGCCGGTGAAGCGCCGATTGATCACTCCTTTCGTCTCGGTGGACTCGTCACTACCGGCAGTGTTAAGCGTGAAAAAGATGGTATGACTATCCACTTCGATATTACTGATGGTGGTGAAACCATCGCTGTGACTTATGTGGGAATTTTGCCAGATTTATTTCGTGAAGGTCAGGGCATTGTTGCCACGGGTAAAATGGATGGTTCAACTAAAATGCTCGCGGATGGCAATAAGGTGCCTCACTTTGTTGCAGACGTAGTGCTCGCCAAACACGATGAAAATTATATGCCTCCAGAGGTTCAAGACGCTTTAGATAAAGCGCAAGAAGAAGGCAAAAAGAAAATGGCAGAAAATACTAACGCCCAAAGCACTACTTCTAATAATATTCCTAGTAATACCTCCAACAACACCCCTAAAAATGAAGCACCAGGAGCTGTCACACAATGATACCTGAAATTGGCAACTTTGCCCTGACGATTGCCCTGGCAATCGCTATTATTCTGGCGGCTTTACCCTTAATTGGCGCACATAAAAATAATCTGCAACTTATGCAGTTTTCCCGTTATGCGGTAGTGGCTCAGTTTTTGATGATTTTGATATCCTTTATTGCGCTGGCTTATTCCTTTGCGGTGGATGATTTTTCAGTCCGGTATGTCGCATCAAACTCTAATTCAGCATTGCCTATGATGTTTAAAATTTCCGCCGTATGGGGAGCACATGAAGGCTCCTTTTTATTATGGCTGTTAATTCTTTCCATCTGGACAGTTGCAGTGGCTTTTTTCAGTAAAAGTCTGCCCATAGCCATGACGTCAAGAGTGTTGGCGGTAATGGGTTTGCTGAGTATCGGGTTCCTATTATTTATTATATTTACTTCAAATCCATTTGATCGTCTTTTCCCTGCCGCTTTGGACGGTAAGGACTTAAACCCCTTGTTGCAAGATTTTGGCTTAGTCATTCATCCGCCCATGCTTTATATGGGCTATGTGGGCTTTTCAGTGGTCTTCAGTATTACCATTGCTGGGCTGATTTCAGGTCAGTTAGATTCGGCTTGGGCTCGTTGGTCGCGTCCTTGGACAGTCATTGCTTGGGTGTTCTTAACGCTGGGTATCGCATTAGGTAGTTGGTGGGCTTATTATGAATTAGGCTGGGGTGGCTGGTGGTTCTGGGATCCCGTTGAGAACGCATCGTTCATGCCTTGGTTAGTCGGTACGGCATTAATTCACTCCTTAGTCGTGACTGAAAAACGTGGTGCCTTCAAAAGCTGGACGGTGCTATTATCCTTAATGGCTTTCTCTCTAAGCTTATTAGGTACTTTTTTAGTGCGCTCAGGGGTATTGGTTTCCGTACATGCCTTCGCCTCTGATCCAACTCGTGGCTCGTTTATTCTGGCTTTCTTGGTACTGGTGATTGGTGGTTCTCTCATGCTTTATGCCATTCGTGGTGCTTCCATGAATGGCGGCGGTCAATTTAATTTATTTTCCAAAGACACCTTTATGCTCTTAGGAAACATCCTGCTGACAGTTGCCTGTGCTATGGTCTTGCTCGGTACACTTTATCCGTTATTAGATCAGCTGATAGACTTAGGTAAATTATCCGTGGGCGAACCGTACTTTAATACCGTCTTTGTGCCTATTATGCTACCGGCGCTGGTGATTATGTCCATGGCTCCCTTGATGCGCTGGAAGAGTGATACCTTTGAACGCGTTGCCAAACAAATGATTATTCCGTTGTTTGTTGCTTTGTCAGTCGGTATTGCCATGCTCTTTATTGAAAAAGGCTCGATCATGGTTGCTTTAAGTATTGGCCTTGCAACGCTGGTGGTCTCAAGTGTGGTTATGAGCTTTGTGCTTCGCGTGCGTAACAAAGGCAATGCCTTTGCTGCGATGAAAAAAATTCCCTTATCATTCTATGGTATGAATGTCGCCCATATTGGTATTGCTATCTTCGTGGTCGGTGTTACCTTTACAGAGTCCATGAGTTTGCAAAAAGATTTACGGATGGAACCTGGTGACACCATTAGTTTAGGTGGTTACTCCTTTACTTTTGAAGGTGCTAGTTCACATCAAGGACCCAACTATATCGCCTATGAAGGCGCTATCAGTGTCATGGGGCCTAAAGGTGAAGAAGTGGCTGTCTTGACCCCGCAAAAACGAACCTATCAAGTGAGTGGTATGCCAATGACTGAAGCGGGCATTGATGCAGGTATGTTCCGTGACTTATTCGTTGCGCTGGCGGAACAATTAGACAATGGTGCCTGGAGCTTGCGAATTTATTATAAGCCCTTTATACGCTGGATTTGGTTGGGTTGTATTTTCATGGGCTTGGGTGGTTTTATTGCTGTATTGGATCGACGTTATCGTTTAAAGACAGTTGATGGTGATAGCAAAGAAACTGATAGCACAAACAATGACCCAAAAGTTGCCTTGGCATAAGGTCGCTTTAGCCTATTTAAGAACTGAACTAAAGAAGAAAAAATGAAAAAACAATACATGACACCGCTAATTATTTTTGGATTGTTGGTGGTCTTACTCATTGTAGGATTAATCAAATCTGAATTTATTCGTGATGTACCATCACCTTTAATAGGTAAGCCTGTACCTAATTTTACATTGCCAACAGTTGAAGCCGATCAAACAGCCTTCAGTAGTAAAGAATTACAGGGCAAGGTCTATTTAGTCAATATCTGGGCTTCCTGGTGTGTATCCTGTCGTGCTGAACATGAGATTTTGAATTATGCAGCAAAACAAGGCATTAAAATTTATGGCATTAATTATAAAGACGAGATAGAAGATGCCCGTCGTTGGTTGGCTGCTCGTGGTAATCCCTATGTGAAAAGCGGCCATGATTTGGCTGGTCGAATAGGTATTGACTGGGGCGTTTATGGTGTACCGGAAACATTTATTATTGATAAAAAAGGCATGATTCGCTATAAGCATACTGGCCCGGTTTATATTGATGATTTGAATAAGAAACTCATTCCATTAATCAAACAACTTGAGGCAGAATCATGAAACGTAAATTAATCAGTTTTTTACTGATACTCGGTGTTTCATTATTTGCACTACAAGTACAAGCAGGCCCTAAGGGCGCACCTAAAGATCCAATCGTCTTTAATGATCCGCAAATAGAAAGTGATTATTTAGAATTGGCTGAAGAGTTACGTTGTCTGGTTTGTCAGAATCAAAACCTAATTGATTCCAATGCTGATTTAGCGGATGATTTACGCCGTGAAGTGGCCAAAATGCTGAAGCAGGGCAAAACTAAGGAACAAGTGACTGAGTTTATGGTCGAGCGTTATGGTGATTTTGTCTTATACAATCCTCCGTTTAAAATACAGACTTTGCTCTTGTGGGCAGGCCCCTTTGTACTGATGTTTTGGGGTTTGTTTAGCATGATGAAAAAAATTAAAGCGGGCAAAACTGAAGAAAATAGTAGTGTTGCGCTTTCTGAGCAAGAAAAAGAAAAGCTGCAAGCAATTCTAAAGAACAAATAATAAAGGTAAAACAAGCATGTGGGTACTATGGTTAATTTGTGCAATATTAGTGGTAATAGCGATACTGCTATTAATACAGCCTTTATTTAAGACTTATTCTGCTGATGAATTGGTTGAAACTCAGGGGCAGGCTGATCAGCGTAAAGCGTTGAATATTAAACTCTATGAAGAAAAGAAAGTTCAAATTGAACTGGACTTTAATAATGGCTTACTCAGTGAAGAAGCGCGTATTCAGGCGCAAAATGAAATTGAGCATAGCTTAATCGATGATGCAGCGTCTTCAAGCTCGGTCGAATTAGTGCAATTAAGCAATGCCAGTGCAAAAAAACTATCGATTGCCATGCTGATTTTTATTCCTGTTTTTTCTGTTGTGGTTTATATTTCCATCATACCCGGTAATATTGAACAAATTGTGCTGGCTCAGCCGCTAAGCAATGATGCCCATGCTGCTCAAAAACAAGTGCCTGATATTAGTGCGATGGTGGCGTCTTTAGAAAAGAAATTAGAACAAGATGCGGGTAATGCTCAGGGCTGGAATATGTTGGGGCGTTCTTATATGGTGCTAAAGCGTTATGATGACGCGGTGATTGCTTATGAAAAATCCTTAGTCCTGGTTAAGAAAGAGGATGCTGTTGAGATTCCCGAATTAGAAATTAATTATGTCGAAGCCTTAATGCAAACAGGTCAGAAGGCTTCTTATCAGAAAGCACAGGCTATTTTATCTGCGACTTTAAAAGCTGATCCGAATAATGGTGATGCCTTGTGGTTTATGGGCTTTCTTGATTATGAAAATGGTCAAAAAGCAACGGCTGCTAAGCGTTGGACTCATCTATTGACCTTGTTACCGGACGATAGTGAGCAGTCGCGCATTGTAAGTTCTTATTTGAGTCATGTGACGACTGAATTGAATGGTGGCGTACCGGTTGCTAAAAAAGCAGCTATAGCAAAAACACAGACTGCATCAGCATCACAAACACAGACAGTCGCTAAAAGTGGGCCTGCACCGGGTCAGCAACTCACGGGCTCAAAAGATGAGCAGGCATTTATTGCAGCGATGATTGCTCGAGTAGAAAAGCGTGTTAAAGACAATCCGCAGGATCTGAAAGGCTGGCAAACGCTGGGTAAGTCCTATGGTGTACTTAATCGTCTAGATGATTCAGCAGATGCCTATGGCAAGGCTGTGAAACTGGATCCCACGAATGCTAATCTTATGATGAGCTATTCTGATGCAGTGATTAAAACTAAAAATAGTGAACAGCTTAACAAAGCACGTATGTTATTTGCACAATTGGCTGAGAATAATCCTAAAAACTTAGACGCCTTATTCCTTTCCGGTTCCTTAGCTCGCATGGCGGGTGATAAAGAAGCGGCCAAGCAATTCTGGAGTGCTCTGCTACCACAACTACCTGCAGGTAGTGATGCATATAAGAACGTAGAGGCAAATATTAAGTCATTATAATTGTATTGAACGAGAGAGCATGGACAAGGACAGGCCATGCTCTCAGCTCGTTTAATCCAGTATATACTCATGATACTTGAAAATATCTCGCTGCATTTTCAAGTATCATGGGTATAGATCCTATTCTATCCAATCTCATAAACCCTTCGAACTCTCTCTATCAAAAGCACTAAAAATATTTATAAGTAATTGAATATTATATATAAAACTGTCTATAGTAATAACTTAGCAAATTACTAAATTAATAACCTCTAATAAAACAAGGTTAATATTGATTTATGTCAATGCTCTGATAGACTGATAGCGTAAACTTAACTTTAACGTTCTGTAGCAGAGAAGTTGCATTCATTAATGACAAAAATAACGCGTATGCAGTTGCTAAGAGGGGATTTAAAAGGAGAAAAAACTCTTTTTAGACCACCTTGGGCTCTTCCTGAAGAATATTTTATAGATTATTGTACGCGTTGTAATAAGTGTGTTGATGCCTGCTTTGACGAATTGATCGTCAAAGGGCGTGGTGGTTTTCCACAAATGGACTTCAAACGAGGTGGCTGTGATTTTTGTGAAGATTGCTTGAATATTTGTCCGGATAATGCACTTAAGAAAGTTCCTACTAACGTTATAGAAAAAGAATTTCTACCTCCATGGCAAATAAAGGCCAGTATTGACCTGAGTAATTGTCTTTCAATGAATGCGACCATCTGTCGCTCTTGTGGTGAGTCTTGTGATGATGAGGCCATTAACTTTACTTTAAAACTCGGTGGAATCGCCGAACCAGAGCTTAATGTTGATGCATGTACTGGATGTGGTGCCTGTTTTTCAGTCTGCCCGGTGCAGGTTATTAGTTTAAGGTCTATAGTATTAGACAAAGAGAATCACCAAGTATCAGAAATGAGTTAAATTTTTGTTAATAATGAACACAATTGAGTGAAAAAGAAGAAAATATATGAATATATGCAGTGTCATTGTGAGTGCTAAACCGGAAAAATCTCACGCAATTAGTCAGTTGCTTGAAGAGATGGAAGGTATTGATGTTTTCGGCGGTGTCGATGAGGGAAAAATAATTGCTACACTTGAAGACAGTGGTGAAAAAGCCCTGGCTGACAAAATGGCAGCGATAAATAATTTAAAAGGTGTGATAAATGCAACGATGATTTATCACCAGGAAGCAGATATTAAAGAAATGGAAGAGGAGATCGTATAGTGAGTATAACAAGGCGTGATTTTATAAAAAGCAATGCAGCGGTTGCTGCTGCTTCAGTTGCTGGTGTTACTTTACCCGTTAGCGTTACTCAGGCAGCAGATTCTGCTGATGATGGCATTCGCTGGGATAAGGCTGCTTGTCGTTTCTGTGGTACCGGTTGTAGTGTATTGGTCGGTACTAAGGGTGGCAAAATGGTTGCCAATCAGGGCGACCCCGATGCACCCGTTAATAAGGGTTTAAACTGTATTAAAGGTTATTTCTTAACCAAAATTATGTACGGTAAAGATCGTTTAACCAAACCTTTACTGCGTAAGAAAAATGGCAAGTATGATAAAAATGGTGATTTCACTGAAGTCAGTTGGGATGAAGCATTTGATACCATGGCAGACAAGTGGAAAACCACCTTAAAAGATAAAGGTCCAACGGCTGTCGGTATGTTTGGCTCTGGTCAGTGGACAGTCTGGGAAGGTTATGCAGCGTCTAAAATGATTAAGGCTGGTTTCCGTTCGAATAACCTCGATCCTAACGCTCGTCACTGTATGGCATCTGCTGTAGGTGGTTTTATGCGTGCTTTTGGTATTGATGAGCCCATGGGCTGTTATGATGATTTAGAACATGCTGATGCGTTCGTGCTATGGGGTTCTAATATGGCCGAGATGCATCCAATTCTCTGGTCACGTATTACTGATACGCGTTTAACTAAGAAAGACAGTGAAGTTCATGTATTATCTACTTTTGAACACCGCTCCTTTGAACTTGCTGACAATGGCATTATCTTTAAGCCGCAGACTGACTTGGCGATTTTGAACTATATTGCTAACTACATCATTGAAAATGGTGCGGTGAATAAAGAGTTTATGGATAAGCACGTTGCGTTGCATCAGGCAACTACCGATATTGGTTATGGCTTACGTCCAGAGCATCCTTTGGAAAAGAAAGCAAAGAACAATGGTAAAACCAAGGGCAAGCATCCTGCGATTGATATGGCGCAATATACGGCTTCAGTTAAGCCTTATACCTTGAAAAAAACCAGTGAAATATCTGGTGTACCAGAAGAAAAACTACTTAAACTGGCCAAGCTCTATGCTGACCCAGACAAAAAGATTGTTTCTTTATGGACTATGGGCTTCAACCAGCACACTCGTGGCGTTTGGGCAAATGGTTTGATGTATAATGTTCACTTACTTACGGGTAAAATTTCTATCCCAGGTAGCGGACCATTTTCATTAACCGGTCAGCCTTCTGCTTGTGGTACAGCACGTGAAGTAGGTACTTTCTCACATCGTCTACCCGCAGATTTAGTGGTGAAGAAAGAAGCACATCGTGATATCGCAGAGAAAATCTGGAAATTACCCAAGGGGACGATTAATCCCAAGCCGGGTTACCATGCTGTCTTGCAAAACCGCATGCTTAAAGATGGCAAATTGAATGCTTATTGGGTGCAGTGTACTAATAATGCTCAAGCGGCAGCGAACTTCAATGAAGAAACTTTTCCGGGGTATCGTAATCCTGCCAACTTTATTACTGTGTCGGATCCCTATCCCACGGTGACAGCTATGGCTGCTGATTTGATTTTACCGACTGCAATGTGGGTGGAAAAAGAAGGTGCTTATGGTAACGCAGAACGTCGTACTCAATTCTGGCGTCAACAGGTACAAGCACCAGGTGAATCTAAGTCTGATTTATGGCAGTTAATGGAATTTACCAAGCGTTTCAAAATGACTGATGTTTGGCCTGAAGATTTGTTGGCTAAAATGCCTGAATACAAAGATAAAACTATGTATCAGGTCTTGTATGAGAATGGTCAGGTTAATCAATTTGATGCACAGGAAATTAAAGATTCTGATGGTAATACCTATCAAAATGATGAAATGGATCACTTTGGTTTTTATGTACAAAAAGGTCTGTTTGAAGAATATGCTGAATTTGGCCGTGGTCATGGACATGATTTAGCTCCCTTTGATATGTATCATAAAGCACGTGGCTTACGCTGGCCTGTAGTGGACGGCAAAGAAACCCTATGGCGTTTCCGTGAAGGTTATGATCCTTATGTTGCCAAGCTTAATCCAGATGGTGCAAAGGGTGATGCTTACTTCTACGGCAATCATAAGAAGAATGGTGGTAAGGCGAAGATTATTTCTGCCCCTTATGAGCCGCCTGCTGAAAGCCCTAACGAAGAGCATGATCTGTGGTTATGTACCGGTCGTGTCTTGGAGCATTGGCATTCAGGTTCAATGACACGTCGTGTGCCTGAACTGTATCGTGCAGTACCCGATGCAGTCATCTATATGAATAAGAAAGATGCCAAGAAACGTAAATTACGTAATGGCTCTAAGGCTAAGTTGATGACGATTCGTGGTGAAATTGAAGCACGTATTGAAACCAAAGGACGTAACAAGCCACCAGAAGGTTTGGTATTTGTACCTTGGTTTGATGCCAGTCGTTTAATTAACAAGGCGACATTGGATGCAACTGATCCGCTTTCTAAAGAAACTGATTATAAGAAATGCGCATGTAAAGTTGTGAAAGCTTAGTCTTTTAATCAAGTTACAATTGTAAAAAGTATGAAAAAAAGTATTAACGATAATGGAGAAAAATAAAACCGATACAGTGACTGCAAAGGCAAGCATCAACCGCCGCCGGTTTTTGGGTAATACCCTAAAAACCGCTTGCGGTACGGCCTTGCTCGGTGTTGGCATGGGGACTTATTCCCGCCAAGCCGAGTCTATGCCGGCTTGGGCAATTCGACCACCGGGTGCGTTACCGGCAGACGAGTTTTCCGGCGCTTGTATACGCTGTGGTTTATGTGTCAGAGATTGTCCTTATGATATGTTAAGACTGGCTGAGTTAGGTGAGCATGTCGCATTGGGAACGCCTTATTTCATTGCTCGGGAAAAACCCTGTGAAATGTGTGAAGACATCCCCTGTGCAGCCGCTTGTCCGACTAATGCATTGAGTCATGAACTCAAGGTCATTGAAGAGGCTCGAATGGGTCTTGCTGTTTTGATCGATCAGGAAGAATGTATTGCTTTTCAGGGACTACGTTGTGAAGTTTGTTTTAATGTCTGCCCTGTTCAGGGTGATGCGATAAGCATTGAAATGAGACACAACCGACGTTCAGGAAAACACGCAATGTTTATTCCTGTGGTGCATTCAGATGCCTGTACTGGCTGTGGTAAATGTGAGAAGGCTTGTATTCTGGAAGAAGCGGCGATTAAAGTGTTACCTATCGATCTGGCTAAAGGTCTGCTAGGCAAGCATTATCGCTTTGGTTGGAAACAAAAGGAAGCGACAGGTGAAAGCTTAGTCGCGCCGGATGTTGAACATCGTTATAACTTACCTCAAGGGGTGCGTTATGACTACAATCAGGGTGGATTGTCGTTGCCATCGGAAGCACGGGCTGATGAATCGTCTTCGCCATTTTCTTCCAACCCTCTTGATAGTTTGAAAAAACTTCAGGAGCAACAGGAGAAATAATGCAGGACTTTTATCAACGCTCACTGGCAAAGAAAGGCTGGCTTAGAGCAAACAAATGGCTGCTGCTTCGTCGCATGAGTCAATTGGGGCTGTTAGCACTTTTTCTAGTCGGACCTTTATTTGGAGTTTGGTTAGTACAAGGCAACTTGGCATCGAGTTTGACTCTGGATACCTTACCGCTTTCTGATCCCTACGTGATGTTACAGGGGTTGATGGCAGGTCATATGCCAGTTACTGAAGGCCTAATTGGTGTTGCCATTGTGGTCAGTTTTTATTGGCTGGTCGGAGGGCGGGTTTATTGCTCTTGGATTTGTCCTGTCAATATTGTCACTGACATGGCCGCTTGGCTGAGGAGAAAACTGGGCTTGAAAGTATCCAGCCCTTTTTCCAAAAACACGCGTTATTGGTTGTTGGCATTGACCTTAATTTTGCCAATCATCACCGGTGCGATCGTTTGGGAATTGTTTAATCCGGTGTCTCTGATGTTTCGCGGCATAGTATTTGGCATGGGCTGGGCCTGGATGGTCATTATCGGTATCTTCGTTTTTGACGTGTTTATCAGTCAACGAGGATGGTGCGGGCATATCTGTCCTGTGGGTGCTTTTTATAGCCTTATCGGCACAAAAAGCATGCTCAGAATAAGTGCGGATAAACGTGAACAATGTGATGACTGTAATGATTGTTATGTTGTTTGCCCTGAACCCAAGGTGATACAGCCAGCACTTAAAGGTGCTGATAAAGGTGTTAGCGCTTTGATTGATGATAGTCTTTGTACTAATTGCGGTCGCTGTATTGATATCTGTCATGAGGATGTATTCAATTTTTCGAATCGTTTTTAATTATTGTGTTTGAATTCTTAATGGTTTGGGTTGTTATGATCCAAACGTTATATGGAGATGTAAAAAATGTGTAAAAATATAAAATCAATAAACCTGCTGTTAGATAATTGCTCTTACAAAAAAAATATCATGATTTTTCTCGTTGCAATGGCAGCGGTGATGTTTTCAACCGCAGCATTGTCAGTGCAATCACTGCGTGGCGGTTATCCTTTGGAGTCTGATACTGAAAGTGTACCCAAACATAAGGTGAACACAGAAGAAGGTGGTTATGATCGTAATTTTAAATTGCAACCCCCTATGATTCCACATAAAACAGCTAAATATCGTATTAATTTAAAAAATAATGGTTGTTTAAAATGTCATAGTGAAAAAAGTTATAAAAAAGAGAATGCACCAAAGGTGGGTGATAGTCATTATATTGACCGTGACGGTAAAACTCTGAAAACTATTTCTAAACGTCGTTATTTCTGTACTCAGTGTCATGCACCACAGGTTAAGAGTAAGCCTCTCGTTAAAAATACCTATGAAGGTATTGATTAGTCTTGCTAAAAAACACGCAGCACACTTAAACCTAAAAAAAATCAGTTGAACCTACTGCGACCGCCTTATGCACTGAATCTTAAGGGTTTTCCAGAACATTTTGACTTCACCCGTAGGGTGACTACGAATAAAGCCAAAATAACCTGTAAACCCCTTAATCTTCATCACCTAAGTCGCTCTCGCTACGATTCAACTGAGGTTTCTAGGTTAAAATATCCATATAATTACTATGTGTATATTCTAATGATCTAATGGGTGGTGTATACTGCACCCATTCGATGACTAGCCAGCGTGAATTGGCTAAAATTGATTGACTAGATTTTATTAAAAAAGAAAGTGGGATTAAGAATAATGGGATTATTTTCAAAAGAAGGTACGTTTAAAGTACTGTTTTTTGGCTTCGTCATGGGTATTATTTTCTGGGGCGGCTTTAATACCGCCATGGAAGCAACCAATCAGGAATCATTTTGTATTTCCTGTCACGAAATGGAAAACAATGTGTATCAGGAATACACAGAAACCATTCACTATTCAAACCGTACGGGTGTGAGAGCAACTTGTCCTGATTGTCACGTACCTAAAGAATGGATACATAAAATTATTCGTAAAATTCAGGCTTCTAATGAAATTTATCACAAGTTATTAGGCACGATTGATACCCGCGAAAAATTTGAAGCAGAACGTCTTAATTTAGCTACCCATGAATGGGCACGTATGTTAAGTACCGATTCGCGTGAGTGTCGTAACTGCCATGACTTTGACTCCATGGACTTTGATAAGCAAGAGTCTCGTAGTGCCAATCGCCATGAAGAAGCAATCGATAATGGCTGGACTTGTATCGAGTGTCACAAAGGTATTGCTCATGAGCTACCTGCTGGCTATGATCCTGCTGATGATACGCCAGGAGGCGATCAATAAGCTCTTAAAGAGACAGATTAAATTAAGCCAATTTATCTTTACATTGGTAGGATGTGGTGAGGAACGAACCGCATCAAAGACGTATATTTAAACAAGGTTTGATCTGTGCCCTTTTAAACTTATCGCTTAATGCGCCATAAAAAAAGCCTGACAGATTTTCTGCCAGGCTTTTTTTATGGGCGATAATGAATTCTAGTTCAGGTTAATTATTTTTTAGAGCCGCCAGACCTTTCTTGCGTTTTGCATGAATAATGGCAATTTTTCTATTGAACATTTTACGTTTATCTTTTGAGGAGGTTATAGCGCATTTTTCGATTAGGCTCTTTTCTTTGGCTTTTAATTCTTTGAGTAATTGTTTTAATTCCTCAGCATATTTATTGCGTTTATTCTTGCCCATGTCAAGAAAGTTTCTTAATTGTTGTAAAAGTTTTTTACTACTCATTATGATAGACTCCGCTTAGTATTTTCATTGTTTTCTGCCTGCTCTTTTATATCATCATTGATGGCATCAAGTTCTTCATCATCGAGTATCAGAGTACGTTCAGCATTGCTTAAATCGTGATTGCGTTTGATAAATAAGGTTTCGCCCATTTGTATTAGATTCCTATAAATATTTGCGGCGTAGGTGACATCATTCATAAGGGAAGTTGCCATTTCAGCGGTAATTAAGTTCTTTCGGATGGACTGGGATAGCCAAGTATTCATATTGGAGATATGCTCGTCCAATAACAGTCTTAAATGATCCAAGGAGAACAGTGTTTTTTCACCTTCACCCTCATTTTCTAAATTAATGGATTCAAGTTCACGAATTAACAAACACAATTCTACTCGTATTAGGGTATAGGCCTCCTTCATTTTTGGATTGCTTGACATACCATAAACGGATAGGTTTTTTTGCAGGTGTTTCGTATCTTTAACGGCATCAGTAATGTTTTGGTTGGCTTTACGAAGCCAGTGGATTTCTCCCGATTGCTCCATTTCCCATGAAAAACCGGCCTTACTGATAAAGCTGACAATTTCGCTATAGAGTGACTTAATATTCAGTGTGTAAGCCGTGTCGATATCATAGGGACTTATTTTCTTTTGTGTATTGGCGATATGATCAAGGTCACTATTTGAGAGTACGTCTGAACGTTTAAAACCAAATGTCCCGGAAAAAATATTAATGGCATTATCCCAAACCCTGAGTGTTTCATTGCGTACGGCTTCCGTGGCGGTATCAGGAAAGCTGATGGCTGAATCGGTGAGATATTTGGGCTTGGTTCGTGATACTTGTTTTTCTTTAAACAAACCTTCGAGAAAAGTCACCAAGTAGCGAATAAATGGTAGCATGATTAACACGCCTAAGAGATTAAATAGAGTATGAAAAACAGCCAGCTTCAGGGTGTGATCATCGGCTGCAATGCCCACTTCTTCACTGATCCAGTCAACCGTTGACATCATTTGGTAGATGAAAACAATAGCGATAAAACCGGTGACCAAATTAAAAATTAAATGGGCGCCAGCGAGTCGTTTGCCTTGTTCATTGGCACTCATGGAACCAATAATTGCTGTTATTGTGGTGCCGACATTGGCTCCGATGGACAGAGCCAATGCGTTTTCGTAGCTTATCTGTCCTGAAGCCAGGGCGGTAATGGTCAGTACCAGTGTCGCATGACTTGATTGCATGACGACTGTGGCAAGGACTCCAAGCGCAGAAAATAAGAAGATGCCAGAATATCCGCTGACGGCAAACTGAGCCAGATCAAAGTTACCTTTAAACGCTTCAAAGCCTTCTTTCATGTAATGAATGCCGAGGAACAGAAAGCCTAATCCGGTAAGAATATAACCAAAGCCTTTAAGGGTATTAGAGCGTTGAAAGACTAAGAGTACACCAAATACTAGCATGGGCATGGCATAGGCTGAAATGTCCACTTTTAAGCCAAAACCAGCGACTAACCATGCGCCTGTTGTGGTGCCAAGATTCGCACCAAAAAT
The DNA here is from genome assembly GCF_016097415.1 of sulfur-oxidizing endosymbiont of Gigantopelta aegis. Taxonomy (NCBI): domain Bacteria; species sulfur-oxidizing endosymbiont of Gigantopelta aegis. The sequence continues at coordinate 1,385,621 of NZ_JAEHGE010000001.1, forward strand.
AATCCCCACACCTTCATATAAGCCCAATAAGCCTGCGCTTAAAAATGAAATTGTAATGACTGAAACAAGTGAACTGGATTGCATTATGGTGGTGCTAAGAATACCAAAAGACAGGCTTTTCCAGAGTTTATTGGTACTTTTCTTGAGGATTTTTTCTAAGGTGCCACCGGTAAAAGCCTTAAAACCATCTTCCAGTGATAACATACCAAATAAAAAAATTGATACGCCAGCGGCAACGACTTTTAAGTCCGGGCTAATCCAAAAGCCCCATGCGAGAATGACAAAAATAACAGGTAGAAGTATTTTGCGTAACATCTGTGGTTCCTATTTTCAAAACTCTGTAAAGATATGTGTTCTAACTTAGCTCTCTAACCCGGCAATACAATCCTTCATGGGATGAGCTTTGCTAATATAACCACTGTGTAGAAAAACTTTAAGTAAATTATCATAGCTGTTTTTATTGATCTGGATATCTGCCTGCCAAGTGTTTAATTTTTTATAGTCGTCTATTGTGGTGACTAAGACGTCGCTATCAATGTTGCTCAGTAGTGGTTGAATGATATTGGCTATTTTATTAGCAGGCATTTCCAAGGTATCATGCATGGCTTGTTGATAGGCTTCCATAAAACTATCTGCCATGTCAGATTTCAACCATTCACGAGTGGCACATAGGCTACTAAAGGCAATAGGGTCAAAGGCTTCACCAATAGAAGCGACTATTTTACCATAGCCATCTTTTTCTAATTGCTGCGGTGCAGGGCCTTGCTGATGCACATAAGCCCCTTGGCCTGAGCGAAAAGCCTGATCCATTTCTGCCACATTGCCTGCATCAATGATTTTTATTTTATCAAAATCAGCGCCATTGAGATACATAGCATAACGCAAAGTCGCATGGGGTTGAAAGAGGTGATCGACCAATACTTCCTGACCTTCTAAATCTGACCATTGAAATGAATCATTTGGCTCTCGTGCGGTCAGATAAAAACCATCGCGCTTATTAATGGCTGCAAAGTGAACTATATCGACAGTATTTCCCGCTTCCAGAGCAGCAAAGCTAACAGCCGGGGCTGATTGTGCTAAATGGATAGCGCCTGAAAGTAAGTTCTTTTCAATGGGATTATCGGCTGTCGCAATACTATAATTAGGACTTAGGCCGCGTTTTTCTAAATATCCACCTTTAATGGTCATGAGTAGTGGGGTATAAAAGGCACTATGACGCAGAGCCATGATATTGATTGTCGCCATAAGGAATATTCTCAAGTGAAAAATGTTAAACTAGCTAGTGCCCACCCTACGGTCAAAATTATCAAATAATTCTAGAATAACGGATGGACACTAGCTAGGCTTTTATTCAGAGCCATCACAGATACCCATGACACTTGAAAATGCAGACTTCGTGCTTTTAACTAAAAGCCTCAATCATGTAATATTTATTACAGTCAATCGACTCTTAGTCAAAATGCCTCGTTGCGCCCTGAAAGAAGTGCCCTTGGGGTGCATTTTCAGGTGTCATGGGTATAGAAGTTTAACAAAATTCCTATCAATAAAGATCACTATTTGAGAATAATTTATGACCCGCCATTTTGAAGGGCTACTTTCAGTGCATTCTGCTGTACTTATTTTTGGTTTGACGGCGCTTTTTTCCAAATTCATCAGTTTAAATGCCATTGAAATTACTTTATTACGCAGTGTTTTTGCTGCCTTGGCCATTGCTCTGTATATTCTTTGGCTTAAAGAAAGTTTATTACTGCATAAAAAAAGAGATTATTTAATCGCCTTCTTATTAGGTTTTTTTCTTTGCACTCACTGGATAACTTATTTTCATGCCATGCAAGTGTCGTCTATTGCTATCGGGATCATTGCGCTTTACACCTATCCTGTCATTACCGTGTTTATTGAGCCTTTTTTTCATGGTGAACGACCACACATTAAAGACATTCTCAGCGCTCTGGTGGTGTTAGTTGGCATTTATTTATTAGTGCCGGAATTTTCCATTGATAATCAAACAACGCAGGGTGTATTTTGGGGTGTTTTATCGGCTTTCTTGTTTGCCATGCGTAATATTATTCATGGACGTTTTTTTAAGAGCTATCCTGCAAGGCATGCCTTGTTGTATCAAACCGTATTTGTGGTGTTGTTTTTATTACCATTCTCAGGCCAAGTGGTCTTTGAGGTGAGTCAAGTTCAGTGGTGGTGGTTTATTGTGCTAGGGGTGTTTTTCACAGCCTTGCCACATACTTTGTTTGCTAATAGTTTGTTGTATCTTAAAGCAAAAACAGTGGGCTTAATTGGTTGTATGCAGGTGGTTTACGGGACTTTGTTTGCAGCGCTATTTTTATTAGAGCTACCGGACTGGAAAACGGTCGTGGGAGGATTGATTGTGATCAGCGCTGCCGTGTTTGAAACAATCGGCAGTGTTAAACAGGGGAAGCAAGCAAAATAAAATAATGTACGCAGTCAATATGGGAAATAGATTTATTCCCCATATAAAACTAATAATGCATTAGTTCTGACGTGGTACGTAGGAAACCCAACGAGCGCCTTCAACGATTTTTTCATTGTTACTGGAATCAGTGACAGTCACAGTACGATCACCATTGACAATGACACTGACGATGCCTTCGTCATTATTAGTTATTTTAGTACCGTCTTCAAGGTCACAACCCCAAACTTGTATCGAACGTTTTACGCCTTTTCTAGCCATGATAATTTCTCGCTGTTAATACCCTAGTAAAATACTCAGGTATTATGGTAATGATTTTATTGATCTAAGTCAATAAAAGATTGTTTTATTTGTTTTTCTGTCATAATCCTAAACAAATTACTATCTGAAACAATTTGTAACAATTTATTGAGTGTAGAGAAATGATTGTGCAATTGGGATGGTTTATTATAGGTTTGGACTGCGCTAATATTAGTGATGACTATGATATATAACCCTAAAAAAATCAGTTGAACCTACTGCGACCGCCTTATGCACTGAATCTTAAGGATTTTACAGAACATTTTGACTTCACCCGTAGGGTGACTACGAATAAAGCCAAAATAACCTGTAAAACCCTTAATCTTCAGCACCTAAGTCGCTCTCGCTACGATTCAACTGATTATTTTAGGATAACAGAACTGAGAAAATGACAAAAATACTACAAAAAGCCTTTATTTTACCGTTGATTGTTTTTCTTGCCCTTGCTGTGGTGGTTTATAAGGTAAAAACCCAAGCACCTATTGCGCATGAACGATTAAGTTTTCCCATAAAATCGGTTGATGTGATTACGCTTAAAAAACTACCTTTTCGTAATAGAGCCATTGCCTATGGCCATGTTGAACCGGCTATTGTGTTAAATGCTAAAACAGAAGTGAGCGGTAAGATCAGTTATATCCATCCTTTTCTAAAAAAAGGGGCGAGTTTACCTAAAAATACGATTGTATTGAAAATAGAGCCAACGGCTTTTGAGTTTTCATTGGATCAGAGCAAAGCGGGGCTGAGTAGTAGTCAGCATTCTTTGACACAATTGGAAGTTGAAGAAAAAAGCACCCGCCGTTTGCTGGAAATTGCTCAGGAAAACCTACGTATTGGCAAACAGGAATTGGCCCGCTTACAAAGTATTTTAAAGCGTGGCCTAGTGGCACGCTCCAGTATTGATGAAGAGCAGCAGAAAGTGTTGCAATTGAGTCAGCAGGTAGCAGATTTACAGGGAAGATTAGACAGTTATGCCAGTCGAAAGTCATCGACAGAGGCACAAATCAAGCAATCAAAGACACAATTGGCACAAAGCGAGGACACCTTAGGGCGTACCGAGATACGGCTGCCCTTTGATGCGCGTATCGGTACGGTAGCGGTGGAAAAAGGGGAATATATTAGTACGGGCAATGTGTTATTTGAGGCCTTGGGAACGGAGTCCGTGGAAATTAATGCCCAATTGCCGGTGAGTCAATTCTATCCACTGATAAAAGGTTTTGAAGACCACCCCCTTAATTTAAAGCAAGTGAGTAATTTACAAGCTGAATTTTTAAAAATAAAATTACAGACCATTGTGCGTCTGGTGGGCTATGAAGACTTTGATGCGGTATGGAAAGGACAATTGTTGCGCATAGGTGAGGCAATTGATCCGCAACGGGATACTATCAGTTTAGTCGTTGCAGTCAACAAACCTTATGACAATGTAATTCCCGGCGTTCGTCCACCATTATTAAAAGGCATGTATGCGGAAGTGGAATTTTTTACTCCGGTGAGAGACTTATTAGTGATCCCCCGTAAAGCCCTTCATCAAGGGCGCATTTATGTGGCGAATGAGGATAACAAATTAGAAATTAGAGCAGTGAATGTGTTACAAAAACGGGGGGATTTATTAATTATTGAATCGCTGCCTGAGCAAGCTGTGCAAGTAGGTGAGCGCATTATTATTAGTGATGTCGTGCCGGTGATTGAAGGCTTGCCACTCAAGCCTATTCATGTCACGGAATTTGAGCAACAATTGGCAAAGAATGCCCTGAGTGAAGAATTGCTCCAGGTGAAATTTTCAGATAAGCCAGTAGAGATGGGTGAAGGTGTTCAGCCATGATCCGTTATTTTGCCGCTCATCCTACGCTGAGCAATATCTTAATGATGGCTATTATTGTGCTGGGACTGTATTCACTCAAAGATTTGAACAAAGAATCCTTTCCCTTATTAAAGCCCAGTATGGTCCAGGTGAGTATTCTTTATCCCGGTGCTAGTCCCAGTGATGTGGAAGAAGGCATTTGTAATACTCTGGAAGATGCCACGGATGGCATTAGTTTCTTAAAAGAGCAGGAATGTGACGCCAGAGACAATAAAGGTGTCTTTACCCTGGAAATGTTCGAGACGGGAAACATTCGTGAGTTTACCGATGATATTAAAACGGCCATTGACGGCATTCAAAATTTTCCTGATGATATTGAAGAGCCAATCATTAAACAATTGGGTAGGACGAATCCGGTCGCCAATGTGGCTATTACCTCAAAAAAATTGACTCTGTCAGAGTTAAAAGCATTGGCTGAATATTATCGTAATCGATTGATTGCGATACCGGAGATTCCTATCGTCAGCCTGGATGGCTTCTCTATGCATCAATTACAGGTATTGGTGCGTCCAGAAACAGAAAAGAAATATAATTTAAGTGTGCAGGATATTGCTCATTTTATCTCGCAACAGTCAGTTGAGTTACCCTTGGGGCTGTTGGAAGCGAGAGATACTGCCTATCAAATTCAATTTGATAATGCGCGTAAGTCGGTGGATGAATTAGCTGATTTGGTGATTCTCAATACCAGTGAAGGGGGTGAAATCAAGCTAGGTGATGTTGCCCGTATCGTGGACACCTTTGAAAAACCCGAGGATGCCATAGCGCTAAATGGTAAGACCGCAGCCTTATTAAAAATCAGTAAAAATACCATTGATGATACATTGAGCGTCGCGGATGCCCTAAGCGATTTTGTTGCTCAGGAAAATAAATTATTACCACCTGGCACTCGACTGACCATCGTCAATGATAGCTCTACAGCCGTTCGTGATCGTTTGCAATTACTAGTGCGTAATGGTTGGCAGGGCTTGCTTTTGGCCACCCTCATTTTGTTATTATTCTTTTCCTGGCGCTATACTTTCTGGATTGCCTTGGGTCTGCCGGTGTCTTTTTTGGGTGGACTGGCTATTATGGCCGTATTTGGCATGAGCATTAATATGATCTCCATGATTGCCTTATTAATGGCTATTGGTATTTTAATGGATGATGCCATTGTGTTGTCAGAAAATATTGATAGGGAATTTCGTCAGGGAAAATCACCCTTAGATGCTGCTGTTGATGGTACTAAAAAAGTGTTTCGAGGCGTTGTCTCGTCATTTTTAACCTCCGCTTTTTTGTTTGGCAGCTTATTAATGATGACGGGTGATCTAGGACAAATTCTTGGCGTGTTACCGGTGGTTTTATTGTCGGTACTGACCATCAGTCTAATCGAAGCCTTTTTAGTATTGCCACACCATTTAAAGCACTCATTAGAACATTCATTAGAGCACTCATTAAAAAAAGGTAAAAAAACCGGTTTAGCACGATGGCGCAACAATTTTGAAGCGAGGTTTGAGACGTTACGTAAAAAAGTGGGCGATCTTGCTCAGTTGTCGATGCAGTATCGCTATCTAACTGTGGCCATTGCGTTCTTGATGATGATTTCTGCGGTGGGATTAGTTGCCACCGGCACGGTTAAATTTAAGGCATTTCCCGATATGGAAGGTAATAATCTGGAAGCAAGAGTGCTTCTGCCTCAGGGTACACCATTAGTAGAAACACAACGAGTGGTTGATCAATTGCTTCGTGCCTTGGATAAAAGTGCTGATGTTCTGAATCAGCATGAATCTGAGAACTTAATAAAAAATATTCAGGTGTCCTATGGTCAGCATAGTGATGCCTCTGAAAATGGTACTCACTTGGCGAGTCTGAGTATTGATATTTTAACGACTGAAAAGCGTCATACCAAGATGGCTGAATTAATTCACTTATGGGAAAAAAATACCGGTGATTTACCCAGTGTGATCAATATTCAATATAAGGAACCCAAGGTGGGACCGGCAGGGCGTGCTATTCATGTTCGTCTGAGTGGTCAGGGCTTGAATGATTTATCTAAGGCTTCCTGGGAAGTGCAAAACTGGCTACGAGGCTATCAAGGGGTTAATAATCTACTGGATGATCTCAGACCGGGCAAGCCTCAATACAATATTCGTCTTAGACCGGGGGCATTGAATGCTGATATCGATTCCTTCGGCCTGGCCTCACAATTACGTGCCGCGTATTTAGAGGTTAAAATTAATGAAATTTATTCTGGTCGTGAAGCCTATGAAATCATTGCTAAACTGGATAGTCAGCCTGATCAGGCTTTGCGTGACTTTGATAATACGATAATTTTTTCTAAGACCGGTGAGGAGTTACCCCTAAGCAGTGTCGCTACCATCACCGAAGTACGCGAGTTTTCACGCATAGGTCATATTAACCATCAACGCACGGTCAATATTTATGGTGATGTGGATGCCGATATTGCCAATACTTCAGAAGTTATTGCTGGTTTACAGAAAAACTTTCTAAATACGTTGCAACAACGCTATCCGGATATCTCGTTTAGCTTTAAAGGTGAAGTAGAGAAGGGCACTGAAACGAAACTATCCATTGTTTCCGGCTTTGGTATTGGGGCATTTGCTGTGTTTTTGTTATTGAGCTTATTGTTTCGTAATTACCGTGAACCTTTAATTGTGATGATTAATATTCCCTTGGCTTTAATCGGAGCAATATGGGGACACTTATTAATGGGTTTGGATTTTACACTACCGAGTATGATCGGCTTTGTCTCTCTGGCCGGTATCGTGGTCAATGATTCTATTTTGTTGGTTGAGTTTGTCAAAATGCGTATCAATGAGGGTAATGAATTCCATGCTGCTGTCAAGCAAGCAGTAACGGATCGTTTCAGAGCTATCTTTATTACTTCGGTGACAACCATTGCCGGGATGACCCCCTTATTGTTTGAAAGCAGTTCTCAAGCATTAATACTCATACCCTTAGTGACCAGTATTGTCTTTGGTATGATAACTTCGACGGTATTGATTATGTTGGTCTTGCCTGCCTTATATGGCATTATGGATGACATTGGTTTTATAACGTTTTCAACATCCGAAAAAGAGGATCAGTTTGCAGTATCAAGTTAAAGCGCTTTAATTTGATACGCTTGTGGTTTTTTATAATATGTTGAGCAATTACATTTAAATAAATAATTTTATTGTGAGGAATAATAAATAATGAATAATCTTAAAGTGACGGTTTTTGCTGGTCTGAGTGTGTTACTCGTGAGTAGTCATTCTGTGGCGAGTGAACCCTTAGCCTTACAAAAAATCATGGCTGATATTGGCAGTAATATGGAGCGTATAGTCCATGGCATTGCGCGTGAAGATTGGATGCTTGTTGAACAGGCGGCTGATAAAGTTGCTAACCATCCCACACCGCCTATGACGGATAAAGTGCGTATTTTAAGTTATGTGGGCACTGATATGGCTACGTTTAAAAGTCTGGATTCAAAAACACATGATTCTGCTATTGTTTTAGGTCAGGAAGCGGCAAAAAAGGACGGTGCTAAAGTGATTGCACAGTTTGCAGACTTGCAAAATACCTGTCTGGCTTGCCATCAACGTTTTCGTCAAGCATTTAAAGCGCATTTTTATGGTGAAAAATAGTCACGATTTAGTATAAATTATGCATTCGTTTGATTGAAAAAATAGTATAAGCTTCCTATTCTTTAAATTGCCAACTCAAAAGTTGCTATTAAGAATACAAGGAACAAAATGACCTCAATCTCTGCTAGTGGAATAAGCCGTGTCTTGTTTGGACAGCCCCTGCTTATCAGTATCTTCGTCTGGACTTTATTGGTGGGGCTTTCACTGGTCTGGAATAGAATTCAACTTGAAAATCAAGCGGAATACTTGGCGACCGAAGAAGCGCGTGCCAACTGGAATAAAGACCAGGCTTTTCGTCGTTGGGCTACTCGTCATGGCGGCCTCTATGTTAAGCCCGATGAACGCACACCACCCAACCCCTACCTAGCACATTTACCCAAGCGTGATGTAGTGACAACTGATGGTACTAAACTGACGCTGATGAATCCTGCCTATATGATGCGTCAAATGACGGAAGAGTTTGAAGAAATGTATGGTGTCAAAGGCAGTATTACCGGTCAGATTCTTTTAAACCCAATTAACAAAGCCGATCCCTGGGAATTACAGGCGCTAAAACGCTTCGATTTGGGTGAACAAGAGATTGTTGATGTCAGTCATATGGAGGGGAAACCTTATTTACGTCTGATGCGGCCAATGTTAATGAAACAGGGCTGTGTTAAGTGTCATGGTCACTTGGGATTCAAAGCGGGTGATATCCGTGGCGGGGTGAGCGTATCGATTCCTCTTACGCCTTATTTATTAGCCGCTGCCAAAACCAGTCGTGCAGTCAATATCACTCATGCCGGCATTTGGTTGCTTGGATTAATGGTCATCCTCTTCGTTATCCAACGTAGTAAACGTTTTGAACAACAACGTGCTCAACATGAGCAAGATATAAAGGATATAGCGCAAGGTGTTTCCAGTGCCTCGGATGAATTATTTTTTGCACATCTGGTTGAGCATGTCGCTCGTATGCTTAAGGCTGATTATGTTTTTATTGGTTTGCTGAATAAGAATAAGCCGGATATTGTGAATACCAAAGCCTTGTGTGCTTATGGGAAAACTGTTGAAAACATTGAGTACACCTTAAAAAATAGTCCCTGCGCAGAAGTCATCGGTAAAAAAGCATGTGTTTATTCTGAGAAAGTACAACAATTGTTTCCTAAAGATAAACTATTAGGGGATATGAATGTTGAAGCTTATATTGGCAGAACCCTTGTTAATAGTCAGGGTGAATCTTTAGGTTTGCTGGTTGTTCTTAATCGAGAACCACTAAAGCACACAGATAAAACAATGGAGTTGCTGGAAATCTTTGCAACACGTGCCGCCGGTGAAATTGAAAGATTAAACTCGGAACAAGCCTTGCGCCGCTCACAAAAAATGGATGCTATTGGGCAGTTGTCCGGAGGTATTGCTCACGACTTTAATAATCAGCTAGGTATAATTATTGGTTATTTGGACTTTCTCAAGGAGCATGTAGAAGGAGAGGAAAAACCCAGTAAATGGGTCAAAACTGCCAACAATGCTGCGCTGCGTTGTACTGATTTGACTCGTCAGTTATTGTCTTTTGCTCGCACTCAAAGTGAAGATAAAACGGTTGTCAATCTCAATGCTTTATTGACTGAGTTACAAACGATGTTTACCCGTTCAATCATGCCTTCAATTGAAGTTGAGTATTCTTTAACGGATAAGCCCTGGTTAACAGAAATTGATGCTGGAGAATTTCAGGATGTTGTCCTTAATCTGATCATTAATGCACGTGATGCGATGCCAAATGGGGGGAAATTAGTTATAGCGACGAGTAATGAATGCCTTGATAATGATTTTGTTGCTATGAATGAAGGTGCTCAGGCTGGCGATTATGTACAGTTTGTGCTCAGTGATACGGGCTGTGGAATGAGCAAAGCAGTGCAAGAGCGAATATTTGAGCCTTTTTATACGACTAAAGCAAAAGGAAAAGGTACTGGCTTAGGAATGGCGATGGTCTATGGTTTTGCCAAGCGTTTTGGTGGCTTTATTTTAGTGTATTCTGAGGTGGATGTCGGTACTACTTTTCGCTTGTATTTACCCCGCTCTATGGCTGATACAGTAGATGAGACAGTGACAATGACAGATGAGTCACCACCCTCTGGCAATGAAACTATCTTAATTGTTGATGATGAAATTGCTTTATTACACCTGGCAGAAGAGTTTCTATCTGACTTGGGTTATAAAACTTATGTCGCGGAAGGTGCCAGTCAGGCTGTTGAGATGTTAGAGCAGAAAACGGATATTGATTGCCTGTTCAGTGATGTTATTATGCCGGGTGGCATTAACGGCTATGAGCTAGCTCAAAAGGCAATTAAATTGAACCCAAAGCTGAAAATATTATTGACTTCTGGGTTTGCAGCGAAAGCAATTGACTCCAATGAAGAATTTAGTTTTTCTACGCAATTATTAAGCAAACCCTATCGGAAAATTGAGTTGGCAAAACGTATACGTCAGGTGTTGGATGAAGAGTGATGGAGAAAAGGGGATAGAATAAATTATAAAAACCGTAGGGTGGGCATGGCTTTATCTGCCCACGCTGCCTCAAGCGATTATTATGCTCACTTTCAGGGTGGGCACAAAAAGCGTGCCCACCCCGGTTTCTTGTAAAGACAAGTTATTGAATCGGGTAAGGGAATTATACCCTCACACAGTTACTATTTATTAAGCGTTAAATGCCTTTTGAGCAGCAGGAATTGTTACACCGACATTAATATTAGCACCCATATCCGATAGCACCGCTTCCAGAGCACTTAGGCAAAGTAAGATGTTTTCTGCACGGCTACTATGACCCATTAGGCCAACACGCCAAACCTTACCCGCTAATGCACCTAAGCCAGCACCAATTTCAAGATTATATTCATTCAATAAGCGGCTGCGTACAGCAGCCTCATCAACACCTTCAGGAATGGTAACGGCATTCAGTTGTGGTAGACGGTCAGCTTCAGCAACAACAAATTCCAGCCCCATGGCTTCAAAACCAGCACGTAGTGCTAGATGATTATGGGCATGACGTGCCCAGGAATTTTCCAATCCTTCACGCTCTAACATGACCAGTGATTCGTGTAAACCATAAAGTGCATTTACTGGAGCCGTATGGTGATAAGCACGTTTAGCATTAGCACCCCAATAACCCATAACCAAAGTCAGGTCTAAAAACCAGCTAGTGACTTTGGTTTTTCTATTTTTTATCATTTCTATGGCTTTGTCATTGAAGCTGACAGGGGATAAACCGGGTACACAGGATAAACATTTTTGAGTACCGGAATAAATCGCATCAATACCCCATTCGTCAACTTTAAGCTCAGAGCCACCTAAAGAAGTCACTGCATCAACAATGGTTAAGCAATCATGTTTGTGCGCTAGCGCACAAAGGGCTTTCGCATCAGAGCAAACACCGGTTGAGGTCTCTGCGTGGACAAAAGCAACAATTTTTGCATCTGGATTATCTTTCAGTGCTTGTTCGACTTTAGCAATATCAACCGCCTTGCCCCATTCGTCTTCAACCATGATGGCTGTTGCGCCCAGACGTTCAACATTTTCTTTCATGCGACCGCCAAAAACACCATTTTGACAAACGATGACCTTATCTCCGGCTTCAACCATATTAACGAAACAACATTCCATACCGGCAGAGCCAGGCGCAGAAACAGGAATGGTTAATTCATTTTTGGTTTGAAAAGCATATTGCAGCATACTTTTCACTTCGTCCATCATACGCACAAATTCAGGATCAAGATGACCGATCGTTGGTCTGGCAAGAGCAGACAAAATTCTGGGGTGAACGTCTGAAGGGCCTGGCCCCATAAGTGTTCTAATGGCAGGATTAAAGCTGTCAGTCATAGTAAATTCCTTGAAAAAAGTGCTGTTATTATAGTACTTGATTAAATTGGTGGGTTATTATGAGTATTTCTTGATCAAAAAACAATAGCCAGTTATATTAAATCAAATTTAAAGCCATTTGAAGTAATTTATCAGTTGGTGCCGCTCAATGCTAAAGGTAATTTGATGACATTAAAAATTGATGACTGGGGTATAAAAAACCAAATCAGCAAGCCCGAGCTAGTGCGTCTATTCTCTACCATCGTGTCAGCCAATGCATTATTGGTTGATGAGGAAGATTTAAAACCCTATGAGTGTGATGGACTTTCTGCCTATCGTCAATTGCCTATTCTCGTTATTTTAGCCGAGACGATAGAGCAGATACAACAAATCATTGCTATTTGTGCTCAATATCAAGTTGCCGTGGTGACGCGAGGGGCTGGCACTAGTCTATCTGGCGGTGCTTTACCGCTGGAAAATGGTATTATTCTCAGTTTGGCAAAATTGAATAAAATTATCTCAATTGACAAAGGTAACCTTACTGCGCGAGTACAGCCAGGGGTTAGAAATTTGGCGATTTCAGATGCAGTGACGGCGGATGGACTTTATTATGCCCCCGACCCATCCTCTCAAATAGCCTGTTCTATCGGTGGCAATGTCGCAGAAAATGCCGGTGGGGTGCATTGCCTCAAATATGGTTTAACCGTACACAATGTCTTGCAAGTCAAAGTGGTGATGATGGACGGTGAATTGCTGGAAATTGGTAGTGAAGCCTTAGATAGCCCCGGTTATGACTTGTTAGCCCTCATGCATGGCTCAGAAGGCATGCTGGGTGTCGTTGTTGAGGTACTGGTGAAATTATTGGTGAAACCCAAAGTGGTTAAAGTATTAATGGCGTCCTTTGATCAAGTGACAACTGCCGGCGATACAGTGAGTGAAATTATTTCCAATGGTATCATCCCAGCAGGCTTAGAATTGATGGACAAGTCTGCAATCAGCGCTGCGGAAGATTTTATTCATGCCGGTTATCCTGTGGATGCTGCGGCTATTCTACTTTGTGAAGTAGATGGCTCGCTGGCAGAAGTGGATGCACAAATTGAACAATTACAGAAAGTTTTACAGGACGGGGGCGCGAGTGATGTACAAATCGCCGTTGATGAAGCGCAACGAAAAATTTTCTGGGCTGGTCGCAAAGCTGCTTTTCCTGCTGTAGGGCGTTTATCGCCTGATTATTATTGTATGGATGGTACTATTCCACGCTACCAATTAGGCAAGATATTACAACGTATTCATGACTTGTCAGAAGAGTATGGCTTGGCCGTGGTGAATGTATTTCATGCGGGTGATGGCAATTTACACCCATTGATCTTATATGATGCGAACATTCCCGGTGAATTGGATAAAACCGAAGAAATGGGCGGTGAAATTCTTTCTGCCTGTGTGTCTTTAGGTGGTACTATCACAGGTGAGCATGGTGTGGGTGTGGAGAAATTGGATCAAATGTGTATCCAGTTTAATCCGGCAGAATTAACCCAATTTTTAGCCATTAAAACAGCCTTTGATCCGCAAAATTTACTTAATCCGGGTAAGGGTATCCCTTTATTGCATCGCTGTGCTGAATTTGGTGCCTTACATGTGCATCATGGTCAATTACCTCATCCGGAACTAGAACGGTTTTAATTTTATGGCATCTCAAACATATTCTTCCCCAATAATGAAGTTATCAAAAGCACAAATCAATGAGCATGATGATAGTGAGGCCTTGTTGGCTCAGGTTCTAGCGGCTTATGAAAAGCAACAAGTATTATCCATTCAGGGCAATGGCTCAAAAGCATTTTTAACGCATCCTGTGAAGGGTGAGAGTCTATCGACTTCAGCCCATCAGGGCATTATTAACTATTTTCCCAGTGAACTGACGATTACGGTGCGTAGTGGTACTTTATTATCTGATTTACAGACCGTATTAGCCGAAAATGGACAGATGTTACCGTTTGAACCGCCAGCTTATGCCGACAATGCCACCATTGGTGGCACGATTGCAACGGGTTTGTCGGGGCCAGCCAGAGCCTTTGCCGGTTCGGCACGTGATTATGTGCTGGGTTGTAAAATAATTAATGGTCGGGGCGAATTACTGAAATTTGGTGGTGAGGTAATGAAAAATGTGGCCGGTTATGATTTGTCGCGCCTCATTAGCGGCTCTTTTGGTGGTTTGGGTGTCATTCTTGAGGTGTCCTTAAAACTGTTGCCTAAAGTAGAAGTGCAAACCCTGAGTTTTTCGATGTCACAAAGCCAATTTCCGGCACAAGTTCAAGCCTTATTATTGGCTGGCTTTCCTATTACAGCGGCTTGTTATGTTGCAGAAGAGCAAACTGAAAATCAAGAAGAACAAGGCCAGGCCTATATTCGTTTAAGTGGTTCTAGTAAAGGTGTTGCTTATTCCAGTCAGGAGATGCAGCAGGTTTTAGAAGCAGAATATGTAGTAGAAATGGCAGATGCATCGTTTTGGCTATCCTTAAATGAACAGCAATTACCCTTTTTTAAACAAGATAAGCCTTTGTGGCGTATTTCTTTGCCTCGTATTACTCTGCCAAATATTAGGGATGATTTTTCCAGTCAATTATTGGCCGGTGATCGACAGTTAATTGATTGGGCTGGGGCATTACGTTGGCTTTATAGTGATCAGGACGCTGATACTATTAGGCGTTTTGCCAGCCAGCAGGGTGGTCATGCACAACTTTATCGTGTCAATAATATGTCGGATGAGTTAAGTCACACGCTTGCTCGACAACAGCCATTAACTGCAGCGATGCTTAAAGTGCATCAGCAAATCAAGCGAGCAATGGATCCGGCTGGCATTTTAAATCCGGGCTGTATTTATCCCGACTTATAAGTCTTTTTGGTGAGTTTCACCCTATGAATAAAATTTTAGTATGCAAACAAATATAAGCGAAACATACCAACAAACCCCTTTGGGGCAGCAAGCAAATGATATTTTGCGTAGCTGTGTACATTGCGGTTTCTGTAATGCCACTTGCCCGACTTATCAATTGCTGGGTGATGAATTAGATGGTCCACGAGGACGAATTTATCTGATTAAGCAGATCCTTGAGGGCAATCCGGCCACTGAAAAAACCAAGCAGCATCTGGATCGTTGCCTCAATTGTTTAAACTGTGAAACAACTTGTCCTTCAGGTGTTCAGTATCATCATTTATTAGAAATAGGTCAGTCTCTTGCGACCAAGACGGTGACATTAGCCTGGCACAAAAGGTTGTTACGGCAAGCTATTTTAACGATCATGCCTTATCCAAAACGCTTTCAATTGTTTGTGAATATTGGCTTGTTTTTTAAATTTTTATTACCTGCAAGTCTGGCCAAGTTATTACCTAAAGATCACCAGCAAACGATTTTTTTTAGTGCTGAATTGAAGCAAAAATCGAAGCAACAGTCGAAACAAAGAGCGCAACGAAAAATTTTACTTTTACAAGGCTGTGTTCACAATGCTATCAGCCCGGATATACACCAAAAAACTGCACAGGTGTTGGATAAATTAGGCATTGAAGTACTGAATGAAGTTGATCCCGGTTGTTGTGGTGCATTGAGTCACCATATTCAGGCTGAATCTAAAACCGTTCAGTCTATCAAACATAACATTGATGCCTGGTCACAGGCCATCGAACAAGGCGTTGAGGCAATCATCAGTAATGCCAGTGGCTGTGGTGTTATGGTTAAAGATTATCCGCGTCTGGTGGAAAAATTGTTAGGCAAAGACTCTTCATATTATCTGCGGGCAGTAAAAATAGCGGCAATGACTCAAGATGTGAGTGAGGTGCTGGCGAATGAAGATTTGAGTGTTTTACAATTAGGCACAGAGTATAAAAATATCGCCTATCATCCTCCTTGCAGTCTGCAACATGGCCAGCATTTGCCGGAAATTGTGGAACAAATTTTAGCTTCAATGGGCGCGACACTATTACCCGTGCAGGATAAGCATTTATGCTGTGGTTCAGCCGGTAGTTATTCTTTGTTTAATCCTGAAATATCAGAGCAATTGAAAGAAAATAAGTTGGAGAATTTACAAAAACAGGGTGCAGATGTGATTGCAACCGCAAATATTGGTTGTCTGCACCACCTGCAAACTGATGCCAAAATTCCTGTGAAACATTGGCTGCAATTGATTCAATAGCGAATACAAGGGAACAGTAATATGGTGAAATATGTAGGTTTTACAATGCTGTTTTTTGCCTTGCTGGGTACTAAGCCGATATTTGCTGAAGCGGGTTGGACCAGTGAAACACAGGTATTAGAAATCATTGCGACGACTGCCGGTAAATTTATTATTCATGCACAACCTAAAAAAAATCCGACGGATTGCAGAGATAAAAATCATTTCTTTTTAGACTATGGCTTATCAGGCTCTCAGCAAGTCTACAAACTGCTTTTAGATGCTGCATTGTCAAAATCAACAGTAAAACTATATGTAACCGGTCGTTGTGAATTATTTGATATGTCGGAATTATCAAAAGCATCGCTTATTATTGACCATGAAAAGTGACAATAATATAGTCATTCAAACGCTTTGTTTGTAGGATTTATCCTTCATTGTATCTGCGCTCTAAGTGATACAATCACCCACTAATAAAAAAAAGGAATAAATTATTGTGAAAATGAAATATATTATTGCTGTACTTCTCATTATGGGTCTAAATAGTAATTCTTTTGCTAGCCCCACCTATATGGCGGGTGTGAGTTTTACCTTTGGTGGTGATTTTGGCTTGACGCTTAAGGCTTTAACGGATGATAAAAAGAGCCGTGCTGTGGGTAGCATCGGTGCAACTTATTATCCTTTTGCTGCTAAAACGTTTGGTTTTGACCTAGGTGCAGGCTACACTTATAGTGATGCCGCTGCTATTGTCAGTTGGGATTTTATCCAAAATTCAGTACAGTTTAGTGCCGGTTATGCTGATATTGATGATAAGAAAAAACGCTATTATGCACCACCACCTGTAACAGCACCACCAGCAAATAATAACAACCTGAATTAATTTATTTGTTTGTAATTTGGTATTGTTTGAAAAATGATGCAATAAAACTGTAGGGTGGGCACGCTTTTTGTGCCCACGCTGAAAGTGTGAATACAAGGTGTTGAGTCAGCGTGAGCAGATAAAGCCATGCCCACCTACTATATTTTATTAATGTGGCTATACTTAACCGGACACACAACTTAAAATAACTAAAAGATAAAAAGTGTGACCTAAAATGAATGATCAAACAAAAAAACCGAATAAAAGCTATACATCAGAATTTAAAGAATCAGCTGTCAAATTAGCTAATGAGACGGATCAACCCGTTTCTCAGACTGCCAGGGAGCTAGGTGTTAATGTAAATACTCTACATACCTGGATCAGTAAATATTCCAAACCGGTGAAGACGGTAGCCAATAGAAGTGATGAACACATTTATGATGAAGTAAAACGTCTGAAAAAAGAATTGGCAAAAGTGATTCAGGAGCGTGATTTATTAAAAAGGCCACAGCGTACTTTGCAAGGGAAACTTTGTGAAGTACGCATGGATAACTGATCAGGCTAAAGATTACCCGGTAATTCTGTGCCGTTTTATGGATGTTTCCCGTAGTTGCTATTATGATTGGGTTAGCTCTCCTAAAACGGATAGAGAGAAAGAAAATGAAGCGCTTACTGAGCAGCTAAAAAACTGTTTGAAGACAGTCGCAAGACTTATGGAACCCGTCGTCTTAAAAAGAAAACTGGCTGAAAAAGGCGTTCATATAAGCCGCCGGAGAATTGGTCGATTAATGAAAAAAGCCGGTTTGTTTTGTAAAACGAAGAGACGCTTTAAAGCGACGACTAATTCCAAGCATAATAAGCGTATATCTCCAAATTTACTGGAAAGAGAGTTTACTGTCTCTCAACCTGATCGCTACTATGTGGGTGATATTACCTATATTGCCACCAAGGAAGGCTGGTTATATTTAGCGGTTGTCATTGACTTATTCTCTAGGCAAATTGTTGGCTGGTCGATGGATGAGCGAATGAAAGCCAAGCTAGTCAATGATGCTTTACTGATGGCCATATGGAAGCGTAAACCAATGGATGGATTGCTTTGGCATACTGACCGAGGTAGCCAATATGCCTCTGATAGTCATAGAAAAATATTGTCGGATCATAACATAATTCAGTCTATGAGCCGCAAAGGAAATTGCTGGGACAATGCTGTATCAGAGAGCTTCTTTCATAGTTTGAAAACTGAATTGACGCACCATTGTCGATTCAAAACCAGAGTAGAAGCAAAGCAGGCAATATTTGAATATATTGAGGTATTTTATAATCGGGAGCGACTTCATTCGGCTAATGATTATTTGTCACCAGTCGATTATGAAATACAGCAGGAAATAGCTTAAATCGATTGATTGAAGAGGGGTAAAGGCGACATAAATGCCGCCCATTACCGTTGACGGCCATCGGCTCCTCAGCCTGTGCCGTGAAGATATTGTAACAGGATCATTACCGTTGTGAAAATACCTTGGGTGAATGGAACGGCTCTATCGTTCCAGAGGGCAAAAGCCCTTTCTCTTCATCTGTTTAAAGTTAACATGAGAAACTAAAATGATAGGAAATACAAAATGACAAAAATCACTTGAAACAGCCAAAAAAATATTTAGAAAACTGTCCGGAAAAGTGTTGACACATCATTATTGATAAAAGGGATGATAAATGACAAGGTGTTCAATATAATAATTTGCTAGCATGATTTCTATTAAATTATATAGGAGTTTTGCTGTGTTTATACAAAAAAGAGAAACATCTTTGTTTTTATTTGCATTGCTTGTTTTTTTTATCAGTTTCCCCCCGGTAGTTTTCTCTCAATCCCCTCCACCTGCTAAAATCATTGTCAGTGTTGAGCCGCTTTATGAAATTGTCGCAACGCTCTCCCATGGCATTAATAAGCCTGAAGTAATCTATAGCAATTTTAATGAACGGCAAACCCCGCTTTCTAATCGGCAAAAATCATTACTTGCTCATGCCGATATTATTATCCGTGTGGGAAAGGGCCTTGAACCCTATTTAGATGAGTATATAAAGCAACAGGGTAGAGTGCTGGAAAATAAAACCATTACCTTATCACAGTATATTCCACTGCTAGATAAAGAGGCTGTTTCGTCAGATGTACTTGCTGTTAATCGTCAGGAAAAAAGTGATCTACGTTTCTGGATGGATCCGCGCCTAGTCAAAATGCTGGCTATTTACATTGCACCCAAATTGGCTGTTATGGATCCCGATCACCAAGAACAATATCTGGACAATGAAATTGTTTTAAAAGCACAATTGAAAAAAATTGAAAAAAAGATGCTACAGCTTTTTAATCAATTATCGATGGAACAAAAATCATTATTTGCTCAATTTAATCCGTATTTAAAAAATCGTTATATGCATTTTTCTGAAATACAGCGATTACCTTCTCATAAGAAAAACAGTATTGAATCGTGTATTAATAATCACTCCTTTAAAGTCATTCCACTCAATTTGGACTATACTGAGAAATCATTATATGCCTTGTTACAGACTTTAGAATTATGCAGTCAGTCTAAGGTGGCAGTTAAACCTAAAAAAATCAGTTGAACCTATAGCGACCGCCTTATGCACTGAATCTTAAGGATTTTCCAGAACATTTTGACTTCACCCGTAGGGTGACTACGAATAAAGCCAAAATAACCTGTAAAACCCTTAATCTTCAGCACCTAAGTCGCTCTCGCTACGATTCAACTGATTATTTTAGGTTAAAGATTTGTAAGTAACTAAAACCTTGTAAGTGACTAAAACCTTGTAAGTAATAAGTGAGCGAGTAAAGAAGAAAGATGATTTTAAAACCTGAAACAATTGAAAAAACGTGTCTTGAACAGGCTATTTTTGAACAATATTTATCCCTAGATAATCAATCTATTTTGGAATTAGGCTGTGGTGATGCCCGTTTAACTCGTTTAATTGCATTGACAGGTGAAAATCGTTCTGTCACGGCAGCAGAAGTTGATACGATTCAGCATGAGAAAAATTTCCAGATTAATGATTTGCCGAATGTGAAATTCATTATGTCCGGCAGTGAAAAAATACCTGTGGACGATAATAGTTTCGATGTTGTCTTTATGTTTAAGTCATTGCATCATGTGCCATTGGATAAAATGGATCAAGCTTTTGCAGAAGTGTCCAGAGTGCTCAAACCGAGTGGCTTGGTCTATATTTCTGAGCCTATTTTTGAGGGTGAATTTAATGAAGTACTTAGGCTGTTTCACGATGAGGAAAGGGTTCGACAAGTGGCTTTTAATCATATTGTAAAAGCCGTTGATGAAAAACAGTTTTCCCTAGTTGAAGAATTATTTTTTAATACCCCGATTGTTTTTGAATCTTTTGAGTTTTATGCAGAAAAGGTGATTGCTGTTACTCATAGCCAGCATCGTTTGTCGGCAGAACTGTATGAGCAGGTAGAACGCAAATTTGGTCAGTTCTTTGCTGTAAATGGTGGTGAATTTAAAATTCCTATTCGAGTTGATATTTTGCAAAATAATAAGGGCAAAGTGGTATAACTTAAGTTTTCATAATTATTTTGACTCATATATGTAAGCAAGTGGTTTTATGCTAGAATTAAATGATATACCATTGATGCCTAGTAAAGCGGAGAAAACTCATGTCACAAGTGGAATTTAAAACTCAATTAAGCAATGAAATTAGTCTTTCAGATGAAGCTGTGCGTCAGATGTTGAATATCGTGGAGAGTGAGCCGGAGATTTCAGGTGTGCGTATTTTTCTCTCTGGTGGTGGCTGTGGAGGCATGACTTATGGCATGACCATGGTTGAGAAACCCACTAAATTTGATTGTACCTGGGCAAAAAATGGCCTCAATGTTTATATTGATGCTGTGGCTTTGAGTTTCCTTGAAGGTGTAGAAGTTGATTTTCGTTCTGAAGGTTTGAATCAAAGTTTTGTTTTTACCAATGTCTTTGCCAATGCCGGTGGTGAGGGCACTTGTGGCTCTTGTGGTGCTGCCGGAGGTGGTTGCGGTTAGTTATGGCTATTGATGTTTATGCCAATAATTGCTTATTGATCATTGCACAGGCACATAGTTATCGAATTGCACCTTATTTAAAAGCAGCCTATCAAAGAGGCTTAAAGCCAATTTTGGCCAGCAATGGTGAATATTCGCTTATTCAGGAAGTCTCTGATGGGCTGTGTATTGATTTTAATCAGCCCGAGGAAGCCCTCGAACAAATCCTACAGTTAACTCAAAATGATGTGATTGTTGGCGTTGTCGGATGTGATGATAGTACCGTTGAACTCGCTGCTGAAGTCGCTCAGTCTTTGGGCTTGCCTCATAACCCACCGTTAGCCGCCAAACTGTCCAGAAGAAAAGATCTGGCTCGGGCTCATTTACTGCAAGCAGGTTGTTCTGTTCCGAAACATTTACTCATCAATATCGCTGAATTTCTTCAGCAGCCTCTCTCTAGTAAATATAATATTTCATTCCCCTGTGTTATTAAACCGATTAATTTATCTGCCAGTCGTGGTGTGATTCGGGCGAATAATAACGAAGAATTAATTGTTGCCTGCCAGCGTATTCAAGGTATTCTTGCGGACTTGGATGTTAATGCAGAACTGAACTCTACGGACGTTGCTTTTGAGCAAGCACATGCGCTGATAGAGGATTATATTGACGGTGTTGAAGTGGCTTTTGAAGGTTATCTGCAAAATGGACAACTCTATTGCATCGCCTTATTTGACAAGCCTGATCCCCTTGAAGGCCCTTTTTTTGAAGAGACTATTTACGTCACCCCTTCAAACTTAAGCGATACATTGCAGGCTATGATTCTAAAGCGTCTTGCCCAGGCTTGTGATGCCTATGGGTTAAGAGTGGGACCTATTCATGCAGAGCTAAGAGTGGATGGTAAGGATGCCTGGATTTTGGAAATTGCCAGTCGAACTATGGGTGGAGACTGTGCGAGAATGCTCGATAGTAATAGCTTGGATGGTGATAATGAATTTACTCTAGAAGCATTAAGCATTACCTTGCTTGTAGGGCAGAAAGTTCAGGTATCAAAGCCACAAGGAAGCCGAGGAGTAATGATGATTCCTATTCCTAAAGAAGGTATTCTGAGAAAAATAAGTGGACTTGATTCGGCTCGAAAAGTTAATTTTGTGGAAAAAGTTGATATCATCATTGCCAAAGGTCATAAATTGATCCCTCTACCAGAAGGTGATCAGTATCTTGGCTATATCTTTGCCCGTGCTGATACACCTGCTGAGGTCACAAAAGCAATCCGCGATGCCCATGCAAAAATCCAATTTGCGATTTCACCCTTATGGGAAATCGCCCCAGCGTGCTAAATTAAACATTAAGTATTATTTCTTCCCACCGCCACCTTGTTGAAATCCTGCGGGTAATTGTCCAAAATCGCCTTCACCAAAGAAAAAGCCCAGCATGTGTTTTTCGATAATAATAATATTTGATGCATTGGCGGTACTAAGACCATTTTCATTGATAATGGCTTTGGCTCGTTCTAACCATTGCTGCCAGCCTTCTTTAGACACATTGAGATAAATACGCTGTCCCAGCTCTCCAGGATGAGGTGGTTTATCCAAGCCTTCAGCTTCGGTTTTTAAGACCACGCATTGCACCATTCTTATTTCGTTATCAGCCATTATATTGCCTCATTTGGGTTGGTTTTTTGTTCATATTTTTTCACTAAAATGCCTTCATCACCACAGCAACTGGCCTGACATTTTTTGACTTCTCGAATCGCTTCATCGGACGTATTCAGATAATGTTCGATGGATAAATTTTCCTTGGCACAATCACAGCCTTTGTCATTGTGTACATAAATATTGTTTAAGCCTGCACGCTGTGCTTCTGCTTGTGCTTGAAACAAACTTGCCTCAGGAGTGGCCGGTAAGTGGCTTAATTGATAGGCAGGGAAAAATCGGGTAATGTGCCAAGGACTATCAGCGCCTAAGTTATCTCTCACCCAACAGGCAATTTGATAATATTCTTCGGGATTATCATTTTTTCCGGGGATGATATTGGTGCGAGTTTCAACATGAATGCCCAATTCCTGAGCTTTTTTTATGGAGTGTAAGACCTGTTCAACTTTAGCCGGGCGGCAGAGTTCCTGATAAAAGGAGTCTTGCATACTTTTGATGTCAGAGCAGAGTACATCAATATGTGGCGCCACCATTTCTAAGGCTTCATCGGTGATATAGCTATTGGAAACATAGACGGTATATAGGCCTTTTTCATGGGCTAAGGTGCAGACGTCCATAATGTATTCAAGCCACACAGCCGGTTCTGAATAAGTAAATGCGATGCCCTGAACTTGAGAGCGCAAGGCGGTTTCGACTAAGGCTTCGGGAGACACCCAAGCTTCGGTTGATTCACCCTTTGCCAAGGCATCTAAAGCGCTCACACCCCAGGAAATTTCCAGATTATGACAGCCGTTACAGCGAAAACTACAGCCATAGCTACCGACTGACATAACCTGTGTACCTGGGCGGTAATGTCTTACCGGCTTGTCTTCAATGGCATCAATGTCGATGGAGGAAAGTATGCCATAGGAAAGGTTATATAAAGTACCGTTACGATTAACGTGAGCCTGACAAAAACCCCGTTGACCATGGGCTATTTTACAGCGCCAAAGACAGAGGTTGCAACGTGTCGTACCATTATCCATTTTTTCTTGTAGACGGGTTTCGACTAATTGATACTGTTGCATGGCTGTTTGTTTTGCGCTCATATTGTTTCCTGAGAGTTCTTTATAGTTATATTAGCAGTTTACACCATTTATTTCATCGATATGAGCAATAGATACTTTTAATTTATTAATTTCACCACCCGTAGGATGTGGTGAAGAATGAACCGCATCAAGTGGATTGGAGTAGAATATACCTCACTAGCAACCCTAAGTGATTAGACACTTAATTGAGCCAGTACAAAGCCATTACTACAAGGAATTATTATCTCATCGTCAGCCAGTGTTATAGTCTCTTGAGGAAGCTTCATCTGATAGGAAATAGCACGACTTAAAAAAACTATTTCATTGTTGAGTAGAACGCTATAGGCTTGCTGAAAATGTGTGGATGCACGCATATAGTTAAAAATTCTTTGGCAGCTCCAAGCGCAATCAATGGCAAAGTCACTGGCTATAGGATAACTCATATTTGAAGCTAAGCGTTCATCCTGTTGTTGAGCGTTTTGCAGTGCTTGCTGTGGGTCATCTAATAACTGTTCAATGAGTGGTAATCCCGCCTGAATTAATTGACTGAATATCTGCTGCTGAGATAGTCCATCCTCAAGTGAGACGCTTTTTTGACTAATAATTGCCCCGGCATCTATATGAGAGGTCATGGTATGTAAACTGATACCCAGTGTTGCGGCTTCTTTAAATTGCCAGAAAATGGGCACAGGACCACGAAAAGCGGGGAGTAGGGATGGATGCAAATTCACACAGCCCCATAGAGGGAGTGCAAGGATTTCTTGCGGAACTTTTTTCCCATAGCAGGCCACTAGAATGATATCGATTACTTGAGATTTGAGTTTGCTGAGGACTTTGGCTAGTGGCTGTTCAAGATTAATGCAAGTAATACCATATTGCATGGCAAGGGATTCGACAGAATCATTGATAATGGGAAAACGGCTATCATTACTACAACCATCGCAAGCGACAAAGCTAAGACTGTGCTCTGAGTCGAGTAGGTATTGTAATGCGAGTGTAGAAAAAGAGCCGGATGAACCGATGAAGCCAATATTCATAGTTGATGGTGTTATTTATATTAATTATAGTTTATTTGTCGTCTAGTTAAGGTTTTCTTCATTATACAATAGTATAGTAGTTGTAGTTTTGAGATAGCGATTTTTAATCGATGTGATAGAATCGTTGCTAATTGATTTTGTACCCAAGGGAATACATGAAGTTTTTTTGCTGATATGTTAAGAAATAACAGCTATAAAAGCCCATATTCTACTAAATGAGGAAATTTTAATGTCATTTGTTATAAACGCTCCTATTGTAAGTTCTCCTTCTATAAGCTTACGTGCCGTTTTTATTGTTATTACGCTATTCGCTGTTGGTTTTGCTAGCAATGTGCAAGCGAAACCGGAACACGGAAAAAAGTTTAAGGACTGGACGGTAGTGTGTGAAGATTTACCTACCACCAAAGAGAAGATATGTAATATCTTCCAGAATGTGACCAATGACAAGAAAAAAGTAGTGATGCAGATTGCGGTTGGTTATCCACCAAAGTCATCTGAAGCCCAGGCGATTATTACTTTGCCTCTGGGGGTTTTATTGCCACCAGGTATTGAGTTCAAAGGTGGTTCTGCTGAAGCCGTTCGAGTTCCCTTTGGTATTTGTGTGAAAAATGGCTGCATAGCGATTGCTAAAATGACCGATAAAATCATTAAAGGCATGAAGTCAGGTACTAAGGGTAGTATTAAATTTGCGGCTGCTCAGAAAAAAGTCATTGAAATACCTGTTTCACTGAGTGGATTTACTGCGGCGTTTAATTCATTGAAATAAATGTTTCCAAGGACGGGCAAGCCAAACCCGCTTTACACTTCAGATGTAGGATGTGGTGAGGAACGAACCTCATCAACGAGGTCTGTTTAAAGGTATTGATGCGGTTCGTTCCTTACCACATCCTACCAATGTAATGGCATAAGGCAGAACTAAGGGTTCTATCCTACTCTATCTTTAAAGCTCACTCAGCTCAGATGGCTTAAAGGTAGGCTTGTTCTATCGACGACTTTACGCATAATAAAGCTGGATTGCACCCCACTTACACCCTCTATACGGGTTAATCTACCCAGTAGAAATTCCTGATAATATTCCATATCCGGCACGATGACTTTCAGTAAATAGTCAGAACTTTGCCCGGTAATTAAGTAACACTCTAAGACCTCTTCATAAGTTTTGACTGTCAACTCAAAATTTTCAAAGCGCTCAGGCGTATGTTTATCCATGCTGATTTGAATCATTGCAATCAACTTGAGTTGTAATTTTTGCTCATTTAAGCGCGCAACATAGTCATCAATATAACCAGCTTCTTCTAATTGTTTGACCCGCCTCAAACAAGGGGATGGTGATAGGCCAATTTTATTGGCGAGTTCAAGATTGCTTATTCGAGCATTATTCTGAATCTCATTGAGGATTCGAATATCCATTTTATTTAACTTCATTGTTATAATTTAGCATAAAATTGCTATTTGTTATAATTTTATGATTTATTATTGCTGTTTTGTTTGTATGGGTGATTTATTCGCAATCTAATATCAATGTGTATTGTTTATAATAAGAACCAATATAAGCGATATAGATTAAAAGGAATCAGAGCATGAGTTTGCCGACAGCACAGTTTAACCATCATAAATATCAGGCATTCAAACCTGTTGAATTAGCACAAAGACAATGGCCCAATAATACTCTAGTTGAGGCGCCGACTTGGTGTAGTGTTGATCTGCGTGATGGTAATCAGGCTTTGGTTGAGCCCCTGTCGGTTGTTCAGAAAATGCAGATGTTCAAATTACTCGTTGAAATTGGCTTTAAAGAAATTGAGGTGGGTTTTCCTTCGGCATCGCAATCTGACTATGATTTTGTGCGTGAATTAATTGTCGGTGGACATATCCCTGATGATGTGACGATTGCTATTTTGACACCCGCGAGAGAGAGTTTTATTCGACGATCTTTTGAGGCCTTAGAGGGTGTAAAGAAAGCCTTGGTTCATCTTTATAATTCCACCTCTAAAGTACAACGAGAACAAGTGTTCAAGTTGGAAAAAGAGGGTATCACGCGCATCGCTGTTGAGGCTGCCAAAGTGATTAAGCAATGTGCTGATGAGGCAAGTCAAACTCAGTGGCGTTTTCAATATTCACCCGAAAGCTTTACCGGCACAGAATTAGACTATGCGCTTGAGATTTGTAATGCAGTTAATGAGGTTTGGCAACCGACTGCCGAGCAGCCCGTTATTTTGAATTTACCCTCAACTGTAGAAATGTCGATGCCCAATGTTTATGCCGATCAAATTGAGTGGTTTGCTAAGCATATTGCACACCGTGATGGGGTTATTATCAGTGTGCACACCCATAATGATCGGGGCTGTGCCATTGCCGCAGCAGAAATGGCTTGTTTGGCCGGTGCGCAGCGAGTAGAAGGCACTTTGCTTGGCAATGGTGAGCGCACGGGCAATATGGATATTATTATTATGGCCATGAATTTGTATAGTCAGGGAATTGATCCACAATTGGATTTATCCAATATTCAGACGATCAGCCAGCAGATAAGTCAATTGATTCAATTACCGGTACACCCACGTCATCCGTATATTGGTGAATTGGTCTTTACCGCTTTTTCAGGCAGTCATCAGGATGCGATCAATAAATGTATGAAGGTTTATCAGGCTGGGGATAAATGGGAGGTGGCTTATTTGCCTATTGATCCAGCAGATTTGGGACGTTCCTATGAGGAAGTGATCCGTATTAATAGTCAGTCAGGCAAAGGTGGTGTTGCATACATTCTTGAGCAGGCATTGGGGGTACAATTGCCTCGCTGGTTGCAAATTGAGTTTAGTCAGCAGGTGCAGGCCTATGCGGAAAATCAGGGGCATGAAGTGAGTGCTGAAAAAATTGTCACCTTGTTTGAGGAAAGCTATATTGATTCCTCAGATGCAGATTGGTCATTGAATACCTATAATATGACTCAGCAGTTTGATCCTCAGCAAAAAAGCTTGTCTGTACAGATACAAAAACAAGATCAGGCCATACAATTGTCCGGTGAAGGTGTGGGGACATTGGATGCCTTTGTGCAAAGTATTGAGGCACATTTTAAGCAAGTCATTACTATTGTTGAATACAGTGAACATGCGCTACAAATAGGCAATGAAGCACAGGCGATGAGTTTTGTACGCTTAAAAATAGCGGGGCAATTATATTCTGGTGTGGCTAAACATCGGGATGTGATCAATGCTTCATTGAGCGCCTTGTTGGCGGCGATGAATCGGTTTAGGTAGTGCTGAGCGTAGCGATGTTCAGCACCAACCTACGAAATTATCATATTGTTAAGTATGAAAATACGTACTATTGTGAAACATCTTTATATTTGAACATTACGAAAAAACATCTATTATTTCATGCCAGGCATTATAGGTTTTTGCATTGCTGAAAAACCATCAGGAATGGATACTTGTTCATTTTTAATGCTTAATGTGGCTATACTTAACCGGACACACAACTTAAAATAACTAAAAGATAAAAAGTGTGACCTAAAATGAATGATCAAACAAAAAAACCGAATAAAAGCTATACATCAGAATTTAAAGAATCAGCTGTCAAATTAGCTAATGAGACGGATCAACCCGTTTTTCTCAGACTGCCAGGGAGCTAGGTGTTAATGTAAATACTCTACATACCTGGATCAGTAAATATTCCAAACCGGTGAAGACGGTAGCCAATAGAAGTGATGAACACATTTATGATGAAGTAAAACGTCTGAAAAAAGAATTGGCAAAAGTGATTCAGGAGCGTGATTTATTAAAAAAGGCCACAGCGTACTTTGCAAGGGAAACTTTGTGAAGTATAATGTGGCTATACTTAACCGGACACACAACTTAAAATAACTAAAAGATAAAAAGTGTGACCTAAAATGAATGATCAAACAAAAAAAACCGAATAAAAGCTATACATCAGAATTTAAAGAATCAGCTGTCAAATTAGCTAATGAGACGGATCAACCCGTTTCTCAGACTGCCAGGGAGCTAGGTGTTAATGTAAATACTCTACATACCTGGATCAGTAAATATTCCAAACCGGTGAAGACGGTAGCCAATAGAAGTGATGAACACATTTATGATGAAGTAAAACGTCTGAAAAAAGAATTGGCAAAAGTGATTCAGGAGCGTGATTTATTAAAAAGGCCACAGCGTACTTTGCAAGGGAAACTTTGTGAAGTACGCATGGATAACTGATCAGGCTAAAGATTACCCGGTAACGATTCTGTGCCGTTTTATGGATGTTTCCCGTAGTTGCTATTATGATTGGGTTAGCTCTCCTAAAACGGATAGAGAGAAAGAAAATGAAGCGCTTACTGAGCAGCTAAAAAACTGTTTGAAGACAGTCGCAAGACTTATGGAACCCGTCGTCTTAAAAGAAAACTGGCTGAAAAAGGCGTTCATATAAGCCGCCGGAGAATTGGTCGATTAATGAAAAAAGCCGGTTTGTTTTGTAAAACGAAGAGACGCTTTAAAGCGACGACTAATTCCAAGCATAATAAGCGTATATCTCCAAATTTACTGGAAAGAGAGTTTACTGTCTCTCAACCTGATCGCTACTATGTGGGTGATATTACCTATATTGCCACCAAGGAAGGCTGGTTATATTTAGCGGTTGTCATTGACTTATTCTCTAGGCAAATTGTTGGCTGGTCGATGGATGAGCGAATGAAAGCCAAGCTAGTCAATGATGCTTTACTGATGGCCATATGGAAGCGTAAACCAATGGATGGATTGCTTTGGCATACTGACCGAGGTAGCCAATATGCCTCTGATAGTCATAGAAAAAATATTGTCGGATCATAACATAATTCAGTCTATGAGCCGCAAAGGAAATTGCTGGGACAATGCTGTATCAGAGAGCTTCTTTCATAGTTTGAAAACTGAATTGACGCACCATTGTCGATTCAAAACCAGAGTAGAAGCAAAGCAGGCAATATTTGAATATATTGAGGTATTTTATAATCGGGAGCGACTTCATTCGGCTAATGATTATTTGTCACCAGTCGATTATGAAATACAGCAGGAAATAGCTTAAATCGATTGATTGAAGAGGGGTAAAAGGCGACATAAATGCCGCCCATTACCGTTGACGGCCATCGGCTCCTCAGCCTGTGCCGTGAAGATATTGTAACAGGATCATTACCGTTGTGAAAATACCTTGGGTGAATGGAACGGCTCTATCGTTCCAGAGGGCAAAGCCCTTTCTCTTCATCTGTTTAAAGTTAACATGAGAAACTAAAATGATAGGAAATACAAAATGACAAAAATCACTTGAAACAGCCAAAAAAATATTTAGAAAACTGTCCGGAAAAGTGTTGACACATCACAACATCACCGGGACGGATTTCATAACAGAGCTGTTTGAAGTCACAAGGGGGAAGGTCGTTACCGATCTTTTCCTTGTTTAGCCAGTTGACTATTGCATTCCAGAGTCGATCCCATAGTTTGACCCGGATAAATAGTTTTAAGGTAAGGAAAAAATGCTGTTTCATTTCAAAACCCCTTTCTATGGGCTTATTTTTGGCAGAAATAAGCCCATAGCTGTATTTTACGAAAGTGAATAAATTCGTTACACAAGAAAGGTTGGTCTGCATCATTTGAGATGCGGATATAATTTGAAAAGAATTAAAAATTGCTCACATGAACTTTAATGTTAGGGCAAGTATATTGAGTTACTTGGAAACGTCTATGAGTCCCTGCCTCTTCTTTTGCTTAAGACTGCGTCAATGCACAAAATAAGAGGCAGGGACTCATAGACTCAGCAAGTGTATTCTTGCTGATCAATTTTAGTTCTTGTGATTAAATCATTTTATGAGACTTTATCATCTCTATTGGTCAAATTAATGAAGCCGATGATATTATTTTTTTAATCTCAATAGCACCATCTATGACTTCTTTGGCGCTGTGTCCTTAGAAGTGCAGTAGTGGGGCGAAATCTTACATTTCCGGCGCTTGAAAAAAATTATTAGAAATAATCATATTATGTCTAAATGGAAACTATTCCTCTTATGCTGGTGTACTTATTGTGTTTCCCTTAAATTATTATACCTAAAGCTTACACGATACGGATTTATTGAATTTTAGGAATAGTTTATGGTTTTTTTACAGTGCCTCTATTATATCTGACCTATGTTTGTTCAATAAATTCACTTTATGTGACAAATAATGCTTAATTTGTTCGCTTAAAGTATAAATGACAGTCTTTAATTCCCATTAAACTTCCATTGTAGCAACAATATATATTAGCAAGATTTATCACACATTCACTTGTATTAATAGTCAGAAAAAATCCTAGAAAAAGAAGAAATCGTAGGGTGGGCATGGCTTATCTGCCCACGCTGACTCAAGACTGAGTCAAAATCTTATTATTCACACTGTCAGCGTGGGCACAAAAAACATGCCCACCCTACATTTTCTACTTATAAAAAAATCATAAGAAAATTTGATATTTGTCATAATTAGGGCTTAAAAAACAACTTATAGAATAGTTTACTTTTTTTTAGCCTATTTTTAAGTCATAGTGGTGCAGTGTTAATTCATTATAAATAAAATTACTTTTTGTGAGTGGACAGATATTAGTATAGAATAAAAACCCATAGTGGTTATGCTTATATCACTACAAGTACGGATAAATTCAAAGTTTCTATTGTGTTCATTTGATGACTAATTGTGTTCATTTAGTGTCCTAAATAGAAGCTAAATAAGTGTTAAAGAAGCAATAAATAAAAATTGAAATGGAGTATATAAATGGCTGATTTATTTGATGATGAGTGGATGAAATCTTTTCAGGCAATCTGGAATGCTGAACCGGATTTGAAAGATGCATTGGCAGAATTAGGTTTTAATTCTGTGATCGGATATGGTTTCCCAGGTGATGATAGCGCTAAGGGTTATATTGATATTCAAAATGGTGAAGTGGTTACAGCGGCTGCCTATGATGGACAGGAACTTAGCTGGGATATCAGAGCAGAGCAAAAGAATTGGGAAAAATGGTTAAACAAGGGTATTGGTATGGCTGGTATGGGCATGGCGGTTACCACCGGTAAGATGAAATTTAAGACTGGTGATTTCAAAGCGATGATTAAGGATCCTAGAATGGCAGGGCCTTTCATTAAAAGTTTTGAGGCAATGGGCAAGGTTTAAGCCTACTAAGCCCAAGTATCACGGGTATACTTAAGTATTTTTGTTGTTATAGAATAAAAAAGGCTCAAATTTGAGCCTTTTTTTTTGCAGTTACTTTTTATCAGCATAATTAATATATTATTATTTAATGAAATAGGTGTTATTATAAAGAATATAGAGTATAATGGTTGGTTTTCCTACTCCTGTCCATTGAGGCTCTACTAGATGTCATCAGCACCCAATTCTAATGAATTAACATTTGATTCACTTGATCTTATTCCACCGATATTAAAAGCGGTGAACGAATCAGGTTACACTAAACCATCCGATATTCAAGCTCAAAGCATTCCGTTTTTACTGGCTGGTAGAGACATCATTGGTCAGGCTCAAACAGGTACGGGTAAAACGGCTGCATTTGCTTTGCCTATTTTATGTAATATCGAAGTCAGTTTGAAGAAAACCCAGGTATTGGTCTTAGCGCCGACACGTGAACTAGCGATTCAGGTAGCAGAAGCTTTTCAAACTTATGCGAAACACCTACCAAAAATCAATATTGTCCCTGTTTATGGTGGCGCACCTTATAGCGAGCAATTGCGTGGCTTAAAAAAGGGTGCTCATATTGTTGTGGGAACACCAGGCCGGGTGATGGATCATATCCGTAAAGGCTCATTAAACTTATCCGGGCTGCAAACTTTAGTCTTAGATGAAGCGGATGAAATGTTACGCATGGGCTTTATTGATGATGTGGAGTGGGTTTTAGAACAATCACCTGAGTCACGTCAAATAGCCTTGTTTTCAGCAACAATGCCAACAGTGATACGCCGTATTGCACAAAAATATTTAGTTGATCCAGAAATAGTTAAAGTGGTCACTAAAACAGTCACAGCATCGACTATTCGCCAACGTTACTGGCGTGTTTATGGTGCCAGTAAGCTGGATGCGCTAACGCGAATTCTGGAACTGGAAGATCATGATGCCATGCTAGTGTTTGTGAACACTAAGAATATGACTCTGGAACTTGCTGAGCAATTACAAACCCGAGGTTTTGCTTGTGAAGCTTTAAATGGTGATATTCCTCAAAGTGGTCGTGAACGTATTGTCGAACGTTTAAAACGTGGCCGTTTAGATGTTTTAATTGCCACAGATGTTGTCGCACGTGGTCTAGATGTGCAGCGTATCAGCCATGTCGTCAATTATGACGCACCGCGTGATAATGAGTCCTACGTACATCGTATTGGTCGTACCGGTCGTGCTGGTCGTGAGGGTGATGCTATCTTATTTGTGTCCCGTCGTGAAACACGCTTATTAAAATCCATTGAAAAGACAACCAAGCAAGTCATTACTGAGATGGAAATCCCATCGGTTAAAAATATCAATGAGTTACGTGTTACACGTTATAAGAAAACCATTTTATCCACTATCGAAAAACTGCAAAATTCTAAAGACTTTGAAGTGTTCACGAAATTAATCGGTGAATTACATGAAACTGAAGAAGTTGATACAGTCAGCATCGCTGCCGCTTTGGCACACATGGGTAACAACAATAAGTCCTTTTTATTGAATGAATCAGAATTTAAGCACCTGAAAGATAAACGTCCCTTTAAAGATGACTATGAGGATCGTGGTAGTAGAAAACAACGTGGTCAGCGTGGCGAACGCAAGAAAAAAGAGCCAATAGGTAATAAGGCAACGCCTCTTAAGGGCATGCCTGATGTGGAAATGAAGCGTTTTCGCGTTGAAGTCGGCTACGATCATGGCGTTAAACCTGGCAATATTGTAGGTGCAATCGCCAATGAAGCGGGGCTGGACAGTAAATTGATTGGCCAGATTGAAATATTTGATGGTTATTCTGTAGTGGATTTACCAGATGGTATGCCTAAGGATGTGTTTCAGGATTTACAAAAAGCCTGGGTCTGTCAGCAACAACTAAAAATCACTGCTTTTGCTGGTGGTGCTGCGAGTTCACCTAAGTCAGATAATTTTAAGAAGCGTTCAGGAAAGGGACGAAAGACTAATAATCGCGCTCATCAACAGCGTAAGAGTAAAGACTAATCGCTAAAAAATAAGTAGGCTATTTGGAAATGCTTCTCGGGCTATCCAATCGCTTACATTGAGAGTAGAATATAGCCAAATTATAAAAGGAATTATGATGATGGCTCAACAGGACGAGCAACAAATCACTGCATCTGTTTTTCATGAATTGGTGCAAAGCTGTGCTTTAATGACCATTGATTTAAATAGCGGTGATTTAAATAGCGGTGATTTAAATACAGATAGTTTAAATACAGATAGTTTAAATATTGCTAATTTACCCCCCAATATTGATCAATTTGGATTAAAAATTACTGTCGAAAATAAGCAGAATACTTTACTTCAAGCCTTCAATCTTTTCTTAGCACTATTATTAACAACTCAATCTAATGGTGATGAAAGCCCGGTCATTGATGACTTCATGTTGACCGTTCTCATTGCTGATATTGATAAAAAAATCAAACTTCAAATCGATGAAATTCTTCATCACCCACATTTTCAGTCCTTAGAATCTTCTTGGCGTGGACTCGATCTGCTCGTTAAGCAAACAAAATTTAAAGAAAACATTAAAATTGAGCTGCTCAATCTGTCTCAAGACGATTTATTAGATGACTTGGAAGATGCCTCTGAAGTGGTTAAAACGGGTCTTTATAAACTCGTTTATAGTCAGGAGTACGGCCAGTTTGGTGGTGAACCTTATGGTGTAATGATTGCTAATTATCATTTGACTCCTAAAAGCCCTGATATCAGGTTGATGCAAAAAATGGCCAGTATAGGGGCTATGGCACATACACCTTTTATTGCCGCTGCACATAATGAGTTTTTTGATATTGATTCCATGCAAGACCTAGCATCAATTGTTGATTTAAATGATGTCTATGAAAGCCCTAAGTTCAGTAAATGGAAGCGTTTTAGGACGGCAGAGGATGCACGTTATATAGGGCTGGTCTTGCCGCGATTTTTATTGCGTCGTCCCTACCATTCGGATACTGAGAAGCTGATGTCCTTGGGTATCGACTATAGTGAAAATGTCAGTAATAACCATGAACATAGTTTATGGGGTAATCCGGTGTTTTTATTTGTTATTCGATTGGCTGAAAGCTTTGCCAAATATCGTTGGTGTCCTCACATTATAGGTCCGGCATCAGGCGGTCTGGTAGAGGAACTCACTCATGATTTTTATGATGCGATGGGGCAAATTGAGACAAAATTAGCCACCGAAGTGATGGTGACTGATCGTCGAGAATATGAGTTAACGGAAGAGGGCTTTATCGCTTTGACACTCAGACGAGGCAAGGAAAATGCCTCATTTTATTCGGCTAACTCAGTTCAAAGCAGTCAATATTTTGGCAATAATCGTGAAGACAAAGAGGCATACACTAATTTTAAATTAGGAATTCAACTTCCTTATTTGTTTATAATCAATAGAATAGCACATTATCTTAAAGTGATTCAGAGAGAAAATATTGGCTCATGGAAAGAGCAGGCAGATGTTGAACGTGGTCTTAATCAATGGATTAAACAATATGTGTCTGATCAGGAAAATCCTTCAATAGAAATCCGTAGTCGCCGGCCATTACGCAAAGCTAAAATCGAAGTAAGACCTGTTGAGGGTGAACCCGGCTGGTATAGAGCCTCGGTACTCGTTCGGCCACATTTTAAATATATGGGCGCTGACTTTACTTTGTCTTTGGTAGGCAAATTGGAAGTGAGTAAAGATGCACAGCAACATCGACAGCAAGTATGAATCGATAAGATACCTATGACAAATGTTCTAAGTGTGAACTACTGAGCAAAAAATTGCTCAATATTAGGGGAAACCCGTATAACTTATCGCCTGTCAATATAATACTATAAACACTTAATGGATTAAATTTATACCCTGATTTTTTTACAAAGGTTCTTTTACAAAGATTCTTTTACAAATATTGTGGGTATACAACGCAGATGATTGCAAATAATGATTTCAGAAAAGTCACTCTTTGATCGGATCAATAGTGATAGCGCTAGCTATTCGTTGCATTTCGATTACGCCAATTTACACTATTCAATCCTGAATAGTCTTCAGAATATGCTCAATGTTCGTAAGGGCAGTCTCGTGTCACGCGATGACAATGGTATTCCTGATTTCTCCGAATTTGTATCTCAATTCCCTGATGCCATTAATAAATTAAAACTCGCTATTCGAGATTTTTTACATACCTTTGAGCCTCGAATTCAGTCTGTGCAAATAACCCATGAACCCGATACAGACAAGCCTCTAGAACTAAAATTTAGCATTGTTACCAAAGTCTTTGTTGACGATGATATACAAAATTTGTCTTTTGAAACGGTACTGACCAGTTCAGGACAAGCGATTGTGAGAGGCTAAGCAAGGATGTCAGTCAATAAATACTTTCAGGATGAATTGACCGCACTCAGAAGCTTAGGCGCTGAATTCGCTGATACAAACCCACGCCTAGCACCTTTTTTGGCTACAGAAGCACAAGATCCTGATGTGGAACGATTATTAGAAGGTTTTGCTTTTCTAACGGGGCGTTTAAGGCAAAAACTAGAAGATGAATTGCCGGAACTCACTCATTCGGTTATGAATTTATTATGGCCAAATTTCCTTAAGCCCATTCCATCGCTCAGTATTTTGCAGATGACCCCTCTGGATGGTTTGTCAGAAAAAAAACAGGTAACTCGTAAAAGCATGGTGTCATCGACACCGGTTGATGGCACACAATGTCAATTTCAAACCTGTTTTGATGTCGATTTATACCCTCTCATTGTTGAAAATGTCCAACACTCAATTCAATCAACAGGCTCTAATATCAGTATTCAATTGTCCTTATTAGATGATAAGGCTAATTTTAGTGAGATGTTACTGGATAATTTGCGCTTCCATCTATTTGGTGATTTACAGACATCACATTTGCTCTATCTGTATTTTTGTCGCTATCTACAAGATATACGCATTAGTGCAGTTGATTCCGAAGGTAATCGAGTTTATGTTCAATCTCTGCCGACTCGTCAATTATCGCCTGCAGGATTTGCCGGTGATGAACATTTATTGCCTTATAGTGATAACTTATTTGATGGCTATCGTATCCTTCAGGAATATTTTGCCTTATCAGAAAAATATCTGTTTGTTGACTTTAAAGGTTTAAATGATTTAGCAAGCAATATTGAAAAACTTGAAATTGAAAATCTGACGGGTTTTGAATTGGAATGCTCATTTAATCGCACCTTTGATCCGGGAATGGTGATTAATAAAGATTCATTTCGTTTGTATTGCACCCCCATTGT
>NZ_JAEHGE010000001.1:1425014-1577514 GCF_016097415.1 sulfur-oxidizing endosymbiont of Gigantopelta aegis
CGAACGAAATAAAAAATCTGATAGATAGTTTCAGTTTAGCTAAAAAATAAGAGTTTAATAATAAAACCAGTCAGGGCAACATAGAGGACAATTTTAATCCACTTCTCGCCCTTGTTTATGGTGGTGTGCGCACCATACCAACCGCCGATTGAATTACCCAAGGCGAGTCCCAATCCTGTCCACCAGAGTAGTTGTAATTGTGAGGCATAGATAAATAAGGCCACGATGGTGTAGTTGAGGATGATGAAGACCTTGTACATATTCACCCGGACTAAATCAAAGCCCATGACGCGATGTAGAATCGGCATGAAAATAAAGCCTACACCAATTTGAATAAAGCCACCCCAGAAACCCGCCAGTATCATTAAGAAATGCCCAAGGGCTAAATTTTTTACTTTTAACGGGGTATTATTATCGGTTTGCTCAAGAGGCTTCTTTTTCTCAGTGGCCATGACGATCATGACTAAAATCATGACCATAGCCAACATACGATCAAACCAGACACCATCCAGACTTACACCAAACCAGGCGCCCCCGACAGCGCCTATGGAGGCAAAGGCTGATAGACTGAGGCTGAGTTTTATGTCAGAAAATCCCTTGCGAAAAAAGGTGTAAACAGCAGTGATATTTTGTGCCAGAATGGCAATACGATTAGTACCATTGGCAACGGGGGCAGGAATGTCCATTAAGAGCATGGTTGGAATGGTGAGTAATGAACCACCGCCAGCCATAACATTGAGCCAGCCAGCAAAAAGGCCGACGAAAAAAAGAATTAAAATTTGCCAGATTTCCATTAGACGATAGGTGCTCTATTCATTTAACTGATTATTTAAGGTTTTAAGTCATCGATTGAAATATTAATTGAATTGTGACTTGAATCATAACATTAAAATGAAATATTTCTTTGCTAAGCTTCACCGCATCACTATAATATTGTCATGTTTTTAAACCTTCCCCGGTAGAGGATGTTTTCACTTGATTGAGAGTAATTGGAAAAACAGTATTAGCAAACAACGGAAATTGCTAGCAAAATCACTGTCTATACCCTTGCATGCTATTGCTGAAAAATGTGCTGCAATAGAATTTGAACGTGATAAAATTAATGCTGTGCTGAGCTCTGAGTTTGCACAGATACCCAACTGTACTTACCTTTATCTAACGGATCTCAATGGTGTCCAGTTGAGTGACAACATGAGTAAGCAGGGCTTAATCACTAAGCATTTTGGCCGTGATCGTTCTGATCGTCCGTATATGAAAGAAGTCGTTCCTTCGGAAGGTTTTTTGTTGTCCGATGCCTATATTAGTATAAATCTCACGCGCCCCTCATTAACTGCTCTGCAAGTGATCAAAAAGAATAATGAAGCCGTCGGTTTTTTAGGTGCTGATTTCGATTTGCGGGATCTACCGGTGACGACAAAATTGTATCAGGAATCCAATGACTGGCGACAAATCAAAGGTGATCCGTCTATTCGTAGTTTGGTGTTTCAACAAAGTCGTGTAGAAAGTGTACTGGATCAAAATATTGATCAGATCTTTGCGATTCTGGAGGAGTTATTGACCCAGAGGGGCATGTTTCAGGGCGTCTTTCACTTTTCCAGCAGTCGAGCCACGGTTTGGGTCATGGATGATCCCTATCGCTATCGTATTTTAGATCAGGAAGCCTTGTTGGATACGGATATTTGTATGGCCTATCCAAAACGACCTTACCCTGAAGATGCATTAATACCCATGGATAAGATTAAGCCCATTTTTTCCACTATGAAAAATTTGCGTATTGCGGATGACACGATTTATTTGCGCTCAGCGTCGATTAATATTTTTAATGGTTTGATCAGTTTGACTTTTTCCTGTGATGGCAGTCATTATATGCCTTACCATGAATTTCTGGAAAAAAATGCTGCTTTTTGGGGCGCGGATGAATAGCTATTTAGCCTGTCATTGAAATTTTTATTAGGAAAGCTACCTTTTGAATTTGAATACCTTTACCAACCAAGATAATAAAACTATCGCTTATGTTGTGTATGCCTTACAGGCATTGGCAGTTTTTACTGCCTTGCCTTTGTTTGCAGCCATCATTCTTAACTATCTTAAAAAAGACAGTGTGCAGGGGACTTTAGCCGAATCTCATTTTCGCTGGCAAATTAGAACCTTTTGGTTCAGCCTATTGTGGGGAATTGTCGGCAGTGTTTTTGCTTTTTTAATTTTTGGCTATGGCATCTTGCTTATAAATTATCTTTGGTTTATTTACCGCATTCTTAAAGGTTGGCTCAGACTTAATGATGGCATGACCATGTATTCTGATTAAGTCTCTGCCAATTAAAGCTTAGTTAATTAAACATCTGATAATTAAACATCTGATAATTAAACATCTGATAATTAAACATCTGATAATTAAACATCTGATAATTAAATCTCTGCCAACTGATTTCTAATCTGTGTATGGATTTGAATTAAATTCGTTTTGTTTTCTGCGGGCAAGCGTTCAAGCGCTGTCACGCGCGCGCTGAAATCTTCTGTTATTGCTAATAGTTCTGCAATGAGTTTTACTAATGAATCCTGATCGAATCCCAGCGCCTGATTTAAACGTTTGACAGCGCTAGTGAAGTTGATTGCTTGTTCATGACCGTCAACAATGTCAACAACGTCACCATAATCACCAAAGGGCATAACACTTAATAAGTTATGAATACGATAGGCCCGCATCGGCACGGGATCATAGACGGGTGAAAAATCACTGATCCCCTCTCGGATTTGAATGCTTAAGTTTTCCAGATGTAGATCACCATTGCCACTTAAAAAAGATAATAGCAGACGTTTTAATAGGTGCTGTTTGGCTGCTTTACGATCGGCAATAATAGTGACACGTGGGTTATCAAACATACGGCCAATTTGATCATAAGTGGCATCATAATGATTCTGTAAGCCTTTATTACCTGAGGCAAGGATAGAAAATAAGCTTTCCTGAAATACGGGAATACACCGCTGGTCACGATCAAAGCGTTCGATGGCAATGGCATGGATACCATTAAATTGGCTCAGCCAATAACGCGGTGTTTCAAAACCGGCTTTTTTATGTAAATCCAAGCCGAGTGCTTCTAGTTCGGATATTCCCGGATAGGCAGTGTCTTTTTCCAGTTTTAAAATAATATCAGTAAACTGGGTATTGCCAAAACGTGTGGGCAAGCCGACCATGCCATTCCAGCCTGCTTTAGGGATGGATAATAATAGCTTGGGAATAGCACCGCCAACACTGGGTGTCGGCCCCATAAATTCCAGTAAATGACCACTTTCATCATCAAACCAGGTAAGCATATTTTTTAATGAAAACCCCAAAGTGGATTCTTTGCCCAATGCGGCTATTTGTGGCAAAGCAGGTGATGAATACCAAGTGATGGCTTTTTCATCTGAACTGAAGGTATCCAAATGGCCGATACCACCATGACCGCTCAGGGTTAGAATGTTCCAGTCATTGTCAAAGGCATTGCCCCTTTTTATGCCGGATGTTTCCAGATAGTTCATAATTAGATGGCGTTGAAAATTGTGTTCATCAGCGGGGGGAATTAAAGATTGTAGTGGCGGAGGAAAGTCAAAGCGCTCTGTTCGTGTCCATTTTATGGTGCTGTGAGAAAAAAACTCTGGTGATAAAATTATGCCCAAGCCCGGTAAGTTCATACTTAGGAAAGCATCATCATAAACAAAGCGGGATTCCAACTCAGTGGTATAGAGTTCGCCCATTTTAATTGGTACCCCTGAGAGTCTAGTCCAGACAACCGCATGACGATCTTTCATTGAAATAACTCACCATCATTAATCAAGTTTGATAAGGGAATATCGGCAATCGTAGTGATTTTCAGACCAACACTTTGTAATAATTTATCCAGTGTGGAAAAGCGAATATCACTTTGTTTACGTGCTCTTGATAGTGCAACTTCAGATACTCCGGCTTTTTGGCAAATTTGTTTTTGAGTATAGCCTAGGTGTTTACCTTCGGTAATAATGGCATCAAGGATTGATAGCAATGATTTACTCATAATTAGCCTTATTTGATAATTTAATTTATAATTGTGATTATAGTAGCAATTAGGGTTTAAATCAATTTATCGTAATTGATAATTTTATTTTTTAAATTGCCGATTGTTATCGAATTCGATAGCTTAATGTTATTTGTGCTAATAGTCAGTGATTAGTCTGTCTGATCTTTGATGCTATTCGCAGTTTATAGTCGTAAAAGCAGTTTAAAATGAATGAATTACTCGATTAAATAGGAATAAGTGGATGCAAGGTTTGATAAAACGATTAAGTATTGCTTTGATTCTGAGTCAATGGTTTTTAATCCATCCTGTTTTTGCCCTGCAATCTCAATATGCCAGTAATGCCAATAAGATTATTATTTTGTCCAAATCTGCTATGTCGTCAGCTGTGCCAGTTGATATTCCAGCCATTTTTAATACTCGCATAAGCCAAACGAGTGCGGAAGAGATTTTAACGATAACGGGGGAAGGCTTTAAGCAGGGGCCAACTGTTATCTTATATGATAATTTTTCTAATGGCAGTGACGGCGAGATTATTCCTTTGGACTCTCCGCATATAGGTCAATGGTCGTCTAATTTGGGTTCGACTCACTTTGAACAATATAATTCGAATGAAATGGGTTTGGCTGCCAATAATTTTAAAGATTGGAGTTCTCGGCCCACCCTTGTCACTATTTTTCCACAACGTACTGCAAATTTATTTTTATCCTATTCGGTTTATATGCCCCCGGGCGCTACTTTTTCCGGTGCATCGACACCGAATACTTTTCCCTCAATAAGCTCCTGGAAATTTACCTGGCTGACTGATGGTGAAAATGGTTATTATGATCGTGAGGGTAAAGCGGACTTATGTGTTCCCTCCCATGCTGGGAGAGGTTCTATGATTATTGGCGGTAATGATGGCACGCTAAGTTATGTTTCAGGAGGGCCTGTTTGGTGGGACTTTAAGCAGACCAACTTCATTTCGTTTTATACCAAAACGGATGCGGATGCACCGCAAACTGAAAATGGCACACTTTTTTTCAAGTGGCTAATGTAGATAAAGGCTTGTATCAGTTTCTAAAGACTGATAGACCCGCCGCACTCGCACCGCCAAAGACTTATGAATATGATCGTCTTAGAATTCCAGGCTGGTGGGGAAATGGTGATAGTAAAAACTTTCAGGCAATTTATGACAATGTGTATATGGCAATGGGTGATAATTATATTGCCCGCATAGAATTGACAGACAGCCAAGTTTATAGCGAATCAACTGAAATTTTTGTGATTCCGGCAGAGCAATGGCAAGATGACAAAATCACCATTAATTTACAAAAACTATCGTTGCCTGGCATTAAAAAGCGTTTTATTTATATTATTGATAGATTGGGTGTACGCAGTAAAAAAGGCTATGCTGTTTGTGAAAATTGCTTGTAATTTATGCAATGATGACGTTAATCTTCGTGGTTTTTATCCAGTTTAAAAATAACCGTTGTGACATTACTTTTTTTAATAGCGACGACTTTGTCCTTCATTACTAATACAAAATAATCACCGGGCACATCGAGGCCATAACCGTATACTGTTTTTATTGAGCTGTCGGCTTCTTTGTATTGAACCTTTAGTTTAGGCACTTCAAAATCTTCAACTGCTTTGTTTTTATAAATCAAAGCAATATCATTCATTTCTGTAACTTCTCAATAAGTCTGTGCAAAACTTGAAATAAAAACAAAAAAAGTCTTGACAGCATTTTAGAGGACAAAAATTGCATTTTCACTGCCCCATGTAATTTATCCCTATAAATGATCCTGTCGATCTGTCTCAGATCGAAATAGAATATTTTTGAATATTATCTTAACTGAGAGGGAGTTTGATCAACACAGGGCAAACTAAAGAGCCTTAAAAAGCCATGATACAATTGTTTTATTGAAAACAACCTGTATTGATTATAGTGAAAAAATTACCTCCAATTCCAGAGATACCTGAAGAAGAAAAGACACCGGTAGTCCGATTACTCCTTGCTTTCATGGAGCAACAACAGGAAATCATTCAAAACCAACAGGTTGAAATCGATGCCCTTAAAACAGAAGTTGCTAAGCTTAAAAGCTACCTCCAAAGCCTAAAATAAGAGCCAGTAAATTGCCAAAGGATGATGACAATGATAATCCGACAGGTCATTCAGGAAGCAAGAAAAACAACTCAGGAAATGGGACTAGTAAAAGTCGTAAACGAAAGAAGAAATTGGCTATTCATAAAACCACCGTTATCAAACCAGATAACCTGCCAGAACATTCACGTTTTTTAGGGTATCAGGATTATTTTGTTCAGGAGCTGCTGATTAAGCCTTTCAATACTCGTTATCGATTGGCTCGCTATAAAACACCCGATGGTGATACCTGTATAGGAAAATTGAGCTTTGATACACATATAGGACATTTTGGCCATACATTACAGAGTTATATCGTTTATCAATATTATCACCAGAGAGTGACTCAGCCATTGATAATACAACAATTAACAGAATTAGGTTTTGATATTTCAACGGGTCAGATCAATGAGATTTTAATCCATGACAAAGACCATTTTCATACTGAAAAAATACATTGCTAACTGCCGGTATCAACAATAGTACTTATATCCATGTTGATGATACGGGTAGTCGTCATGATGGAAAGAATGGTTATTGTACTCACGTTGGCAATGAAACCTTTGCCTGGTTTTCAAGTACTCGATATAAGAGCCGGATTAATTTTCTACAATTGTTACGAGGTGCTGCTGTTGATTATACGCTCAACGATGCAGCACTTGATTATATGAGAGCAGAAAAATTACCTCACAAGCCATTGAGCGTTATTGAACAAAGTCATCAGACTTGCTTTGATAATGAAGAAGCCTGGAAATACTATCTGCAGAACAATAGTATCATAACACAACGGCATGTTCGCATTGCCACAGAAGGCGCTTTACTGGGGCATTAATTAACAGTGGCTTTCCAAGTGATTTGGTGATTGTGAGTGATGATGCAGGACAATTTGATATTTTGTTGCACGCATTATGTTGGATACATGCAGACAGAGTGTTTCAGCGGATACTACCACTCAATGAGCGACATGATAAAGAACTGAACTGGGTACATACTCAGATTTGGGAACTATTTTATGATCTCAAACAATATAAACTTGAGCCAGATGATCCGTTGAAGTCAGCGATTGCTGAACATTTTGATGAATTGTGCCGGACTAAAACAAGCTTTGAAACGTTGAATCAGGCACTGAAACGATTGGCAAGAAATAAAACAGAATTACTGCTGGTATTGGAACGGCCTGATATTCCTCTTCATAATAATTTGAGTGAAAATGATATTCGAGAATATGTTATTAAGCGTAAAATTAGTGGTAGTACACGCTCAAAGGATGGGCAACTTTGCAGAGATACCTTTGTCAGTTTAAAGAAAACTTGTTTGAAACAAGGAATTTCATTCTGGGATTTTATTAATGACCGGATCAGCAAGAGAAATTTGATCCCATATCTGCCTGAGTTGCTGAAAGGTAAAGTTTGTGCTGTTTAAATGCACAGACTTATTGAGAAGTTACTCATTTCTTCTTTGGCCATTCCCTCTCCAGTGTCATAACTAGCACCTACCTGAAAACGAAAGAAAA
Organism: sulfur-oxidizing endosymbiont of Gigantopelta aegis; assembly: GCF_016097415.1. Taxonomy (NCBI): domain Bacteria; species sulfur-oxidizing endosymbiont of Gigantopelta aegis. The sequence goes on from NZ_JAEHGE010000001.1 coordinate 1,432,684, forward strand.
ACAGCATACCCGCAGAGATAACAATGGCGGGCACGTCGGAGGAATATTTTTTTAAAATCAGCGGGAGTAGTCCTAGCAACGAAAATAACCAAATTTGGGTGCTATAAAAAGGGGTGATCATTAATGCCAAAAAACCATAGAGGATGGCATCTCTAAACTCAACTTTAACAAAGTCATTACTTAAGCCATAGCCCGTCATGTTGGCCTCAATAAAAATGAGGCCAAAGAAATATAATAGGGCAGAGATCAGGGCAAAAAGTGAAGCCAGATCGAAAAAAATTCTCTCTGCAATTGTTTTTGATGGGAGCAATATAGTGTCCTTTTTAATTGAGCAATTCCGTTGAAACGCACCATCTGCTGATAAAAACCTAATAGGTTTAGACTGAATCCTTATGAGACTTTAAACTTATCCACGAGGCTTTGCAATTGCTTGGCTAATTGCGATAATTGATTACTGGCAATAGCGGATTCGTTGGAACTATGGCTAATATCTTCTGAGACAGTATTGATATTAGTGATATTATTATTAATGTCATTGGCAACAGTGGATTGTTGCTCAACAGAAGATGCGATATTGGATGCCATGGTATCGATTTCTGCAATCGCAGTTGATAAACTGGATAAGGTTTGACCGATATTTTCAATATGGGTCACGGTTTGATCCATATTCTCTTTGCTTTTGAGCATCACATTGGATGCTTTTGAGGCATTGCCCTGTAGTTCTTCAATGATATTCTGAATTTCCAGTGTGGATTCCTGGGTTTTTTGTGCCAGCATACGTACTTCATCTGCAACTACGGCAAAGCCACGACCTTGCTCGCCTGCCCGAGCGGCTTCAATGGCGGCATTGAGTGCCAATAGATTCGTTTGTTCTGCAATCCCTTTGATGACATCTAATACGGTACCAATGATTTGGCTATTGGACTCCAGAGACAGGATGACCTTTTCTGTATTTCCCACATCGCTTGAAAGATGCTCAATGGATGTGGTGGCTGTATTGACGTGGCTGACACATTCCTTCGCTTGTTGATCAGCATTCCGCGCAGCCTGGGCTGCAATTTTAGCACTCTCAGAAACGTCGAGTGCTTCTTGACTCATGTTATGCATGGAGTCTGCTGCTTGTGAAGTATTATTTTTTTGTTCTTCCAGTGCGAGTTTTGATTGTTCTGTTGAAGATGATAATTCTTCGGCTGATTTAGCTAATTTTAAGGAGCCATTGGAAATATTTTTTATCACGGTTTCAATTTTAATCACAAATAAATTAAAGCCAATTGCCAATCGTCCTAGTTCATCTTTACGTGTTTCATCAAGGCGTTGAGTTAAGTCGCCGTCGCCTTTAGCAATGTTTTCCATGGAGTCAGCAATTTTGTTGATAGGTGCTGTAATAGTGATGGAAAATAAGTAGCCGATGATAATGACACAAATAATGATAATCAGTGCGATGATCAGTGTTGAGCTTAGAATTTTTTTGACCAGTTGAGTGACTGGTCTAAAGGCTTCTTCCTTATCTATTTCACTCATAATCGCCCATTTTAAGCCAAGGATATTAATGGGGGCATAGGCAGATAAGACGGAAATGTCACGATAGTCTGGGAAAATTTTAAAATCGGTATTGCCTGCTAGGGCATCGTTAACACCCAATGTTTGCACTGGTTGTAGACCAATGGTGGTGTTTTTTGAAGCGATGGATTTTATTGTTTCAGAATCAAGATCTCCAGATTTAATGGCCGCCAGATAACCCTCTCTGTCATCAACCAAAAAACGCCCGACACTGCGCATTGTTTGATCGGCACCCACCAGATAGGTTTCACCCGATTCACCTAGTCCCACCTCTGCCCATTTTTTATCATGCGTCATGACGCCATTAATTGCATCAATGGGCATTTGAAAAATTAAAATACCTATTTTTTTACCCTGGTCAAAAATGGGTGTGGCAATAAAGGATGCTGGATCCTGATAAGATGGAAAATAAGGCGCAAAATCAGTTAATTTAGCGGTGTTAGGTGTGGTGATTTTATTGGCTTGGGCAAAAGCAATACCGATGCCTGTTTTCGCATAGGGGCCATCAATCAAAGAGGTAGAATAATCAAGCTCTTTAAACACAGAATAAACAATATCGCCGGTTTCATGATTGACTAAAAAAATATCATAGTAGCCAAATTCTTGTAAATAATGACGAATATGTGGGTGATATTTTTTGTGTAGCTTATCGTATTGCGAATTATCATCAATACTAATGAGCGTATCCTTACTACCTAAAGGATGCTTATTGGTCATAATAAACTTGTTTTGCAGGATTAAAGAATCATCATCCAATGATGAAATAATTGCTGAAATATCAGGTAATTGATTGGCATTACGTTTTTTGTATTCAGCTGAAAAAGGTTTTTGATAATAGCTAGCGACATTTGTCTTTATTTCTGCGGTGACCTGAGCGCCGGTTTCTTCACGATAATCGTGAAAGGCGGTGTTAAATAATCCCATAGCATCAATGATCATTTGATCATCTGAAAAAGTAATGACTTGCTTATTAATAATATCAAAATAATGTTCAATTTGACTTTTTTTGGTATCACGTATACTGGTCAGCTGGTTTTGAATTTGTTGCTTCAATGCCGTTTGACTGGAATCAACGCTCAGCCAGCCGACAACAGAACCGACTAATACGACAGGAATAATGGCTAGGGTAATGGCACCGATGAGCAGTTTATTTTTAATCAACATTATGAAAGTTCCTGATTTTTACAACAAGCTTGTCAATATAAACGACATGAAATCTGAGTATAGTACAGTTTCCGTTATTTTAACTATAGGCAAGAAATAACAAGACTTGAGGAATAAATAGCATGGATTAAAGTTGCCAATCTGTTTTCAGTAACATAAAATCTTAGTCTGTCTGCCGTTATTATTCGCCCTGAATTTTAGGAGTTGTTACCATTAGCTCTCGTATTAAATCCCTTAGCCTACAATTGGCAAATCAAATCGCAGCAGGTGAGGTTGTTGAACGACCAGCCTCAGTGGTCAAAGAATTGTTAGAGAATGCCATTGATGCCCATAGTCAACAAATCCATGTCGAGATTGAGCGTGGAGGAAGCGCCTTAGTGCGTGTCACTGATGATGGTTCCGGCATTAATAAAGATGATCTGTCGTTGGCTGTCACGCGTCATGCCACCAGTAAAATACACAGCCTTAAAGAATTAGAGCAGATTGTAAGCCTAGGCTTTCGTGGTGAAGCATTGGCGAGTATCAGTGCGGTGTCAAAATTAGTCATTAAAAGCAAACAAGCTGAGCAACAGGCATGGCAGATCGATACCGGCACTGATAGTGACTTTGCTAACTATAATGCTGAGCCTGAGCCTGTTGCACAGCCACAGGGTACGACAATTGAAGTTCGGGATTTATTTTTTAATACCCCAGCACGGCGCAAATTCATGCGCACCATCAAGACTGAATTTAAGCATATTGATGATATCGTAAAGCGTATTGCACTGAGCCAGTTTGATATTGCCTTTAAATTGACGCATAACAAAAAATTAGTGAGAAATTTGCCCGTTGCAGTCACTGAAAAAGCCATCATTCAACGCATTGGCAAATTATTCTCCCCTGACTTTATAGAACATGCCAATAAAGTGGACTTTAGTGCCGATCATTTTAGCAATATGGGCTCGCTACGTCTTTGGGGCTGGGTGAGTGCGCCACAATGGCATAAAAAACAGGCGGATTGGCAGTATTTTTATGTCAATGGTCGTTATATTAAAGATAAGCTGGTTAATCATGCCTTACGGCAGGCGTATCAGGAATTATTACCAGAAGATACTTTTTCCGCCTATATTCTCTATCTTGAAATTGATCCGCAACAGGTCGATGTTAATGTGCATCCCACTAAGCACGAAGTGCGTTTCAGGCAGTCACGATTAGTTCATGATTTTATTTATAGTGCTCTAAAACAGGCACTTTTTCCAGAACCGCTCAATCCACAAGCACAAACTGATCTGCTTATTACTAAATCACAGTCGGATACTGCACTTAAAAGCGTGCCTAGTAAAGATGTGAGCAGTGAATATGAACACGCTAAAGCGTATGTCAATCCTTATAGTCAGGGCGGCCAATACCAACAAAAACAATACCCAGCCAAGCAGTACCAGCCAAGTACTCAGTCGTCAATAAATGAACATCAAGTCGCTGAGCAATTAAGTGGTTTACAGCAATTATATCAACAGAATGATGTGGCGAATACTGGAAATAAAACACCACTGGACAGAGCAAAAAAAGCGAATTGCTTGGGTACTTCTTTGGGAGCCTTGATTGAAAATTACCTCTTGAGTCAGCATATAAACTCTGCCGGACAGGCAGAAATTTATATTGTGCATATTGGCAGAGCACAGCAGTATTTATGGCAACAATTGTTTACTGCAGAACAAGCTACACCCTTATTAATTCCTGAAACAATTACCCTAAAAAATACTGCTATAGAGGTATTGTTAGCACATCAAAAAGCACTGAAATACCTTGGCATTGAGCTTGGTCAATTGGCTGATGACACGCTGATGATCAGAAGCTTACCCGCTCTTTATGGGATTCCAGGCTGTCAGATCAATCTTGAATTATTGTTTCAAGCGTTACTGAAAGAAATTAAAAACAGCTCTAATAATGATGAAGAAAAATATCAAGACTGTCTGATTCAATCTTTAGAAGTGCAAGCATTGAGTCTGAATGAGCAGAATGACTTGTTGAAATTGCTTGCAGAGTACAGCAGTAAAAACGACGCTGAAAGAATATTGTTTAAGCAGCAAGCTATCTGGACAACATTGGATCAAACTAAACTGAAACACTTATTTTGAGATCCTCAACTGAGATTAAAATGACACAACGACCTGCTGCAGTATTTATTATGGGCCCAACAGCCTCTGGAAAAACTGACCTCGCTATCGAGTTGGTAAAAAAATACCCTTTTGAAATTATCAGTGTGGATTCAGCCTTAATTTATAAGGGCATGAACATTGGAACGGCGAAACCAACAGCAGAAGAGCTAGTCCTTGCTCCCCATCATCTCATTGACTTTTTAGATCCAGCGCAATCCTATTCAACGGCTAATTTTAGAAATGATGCTTTGGCGCTTATGTCTGACATTCATGCCCGGGATAAAATTCCCTTGTTGGTCGGTGGGACAATGCTCTATCATCGCAGTTTGTTGTATGGCCTGTCTGAATTGCCCCCAGCAAATGAGACTATTCGACAACAATTAGATGCTGAAACCGCACTCAAGGGGGGCGCGTTTATGCATGAAAAATTAGCAGCAATTGACCCCGTTGCGGCAAAGCGAATTCATCCCAATGATCCACAAAGAGTACAACGTGCTTTGGAAGTGTATGAGATTTCAGGCAAGTCAATGACTCAATTACAGCAGGAAAACCAGGCACAGGCATTGGATTGTGAGGCCTATAAAATAATCGTCGCACCAAAATCCAGAGAGCTCTTAAGAGAACGAATCGCTATTCGTTTTAATAAGATGCTTGAACAGGGCTTTATTGAAGAAGTGCAGCAACTTTATGCGCGGGATGATCTGGACTTGTCTTTGCCATCTATGAGAGCGGTAGGTTATCGACAGGTATGGGAGTATCTGGAAGGCAAAATGGACAAACAACAAATGATAGAGCGGGGGATAACCATTACTCGGCAATTTGCCAAACGTCAGATGACCTGGTTACGCCGCGAAGAAGATGCGCTATGGCTTGAGATAGAGAATAACAATAAGTTTGCTCAGGCTGTTCAAAACCTGGAAGCTATTTTAACTTGATCAATGAACGCTCACAGTATTTATTGTTTTCTGTATATATTAATATAGTTATATGTTAAAGTTTGGTAGAACCCTTAGTATTAGTTGGAAAGTTTTATGGAAAACCCTAGGGTTTTCCATTATAAAGTCGCATTATAAGTCTATGTTATTTTGTTATAAATCAATATAGAATATTTTTAATTACCTTTATTTTATGATTTTTTTTCATAGTGTTGCGATTTGTTAGGGGTATAAATTGCCTTTTTTATGGACTGACTTTACACTTTTTCAGTATCCAGGGTGATTTTAGGAGGAGAATGCTAGCCTTTGCCTTTCTATTGGAATTTACTTATATATTTAATATAACGATTACTATAGAATATTATTTTTGCAAAACTTAGGCTGTTGCAAAACTTAAGCTGCTGCAAAGAAATGATGCTTGAGGGGTGGTTGGCATGAAAATAAATACTAAAAATTATAATTAGGAGAAGTTAAAATGAGTAAAGGGCAAGCACTACAAGACCCTTATTTGAACGTTTTGAGAAAAGAGCGGGTTCCCGTCTCAATTTATCTCGTTAATGGTATCAAACTTCAGGGACAGGTTGAATCTTTTGACCAATTTGTAATTTTGTTAAAAAATGCTGTCAGCCAAATGGTTTACAAGCATGCTATTTCTACGATTGTGCCGTCAAGAAACATTAAATTAGTGACTGACGAAACACCATCCTCAGGTAATAACTCATAAGTAACTCTCTATCCGATCTAGACCTTTGCATGGCAAATGGCATTAGCTGTTTGCCAGCTAAATCCTTTGTTATCAATTGCTCGAAAAATCAATTTATGTTGCCTTTAGAAGAGTCTCTTTTAAAGAAGCTATTGTGTAATGTGTATTAAAAGGAATCCCGTCATTGTTTGATCGCCCTGTTGGAACTGGAGAACGTGCTTTACTGGTTCATATCGATTTTCCTACTGTTATGAATCACTATTCAGAAACGATGAATAGCGAAACCAGTCTACAAAAATCAGCAAGTTTGCGTGAAGAAGCGCAAAGTGAATTCTATGATCTGGCCTTGTCGGCTGGTGCTGAACCACTCGCCTTCATCAAAGGCAAACGGGTTAAACCGGAGCCTAAATATTTTATTGGTACCGGCAAGGCTCAGGAAGTCAAAGATGCAGTTGATTTACATCAGGCCGATCTGGTACTGGTCAATCATCAATTATCACCCGCTCAAGAACGTAACCTAGAAATTATGCTGCAATGCCGTGTTTTAGATAGAACCGGCCTAATTCTTGATATTTTTGCTCAAAGAGCACGCTCTCATGAAGGCAAATTGCAGGTAGAACTGGCTCAATTGAGCCACATGACGACGCGCCTTGTTCGAGGTTGGACGCATTTGGAACGCCAAAAAGGCGGTATCGGTTTACGTGGGCCAGGGGAAACTCAGCTAGAAACTGACCGTCGCTTATTGGGTATGCGCATCAAACAACTCAATAAGCGTCTAGGAAAAGTCCGTAAGCAACGGGAACAAAGCCGTCGCTCTCGTCAACGTGCTGAATTGCCGACGGTCTCCTTAGTGGGCTATACCAATGCTGGCAAGTCCTCGTTGTTTAATCAACTGACTGAATCCAGTGTTTATGTTGAAAACAAGCTCTTTGCGACCCTCGATCCTACCTTGCGAAGAGTGGAGTTACCAAAAAATTTATCCATGGTTTTGGCTGATACGGTTGGTTTTATCAGTAATCTCCCCCATGATCTAGTAGATGCCTTTCATGCAACCTTGTTAGAAACCCGTGAAGCCGATTTGTTATTGCATGTAATCGATGCTCATACGGACAATCGTGACATGCACATTGCTGAGGTTAACTCAGTTTTGAAGCAGGTGGGAGCGGAAAATACGCCACAAATATTAGTTTATAACAAAGTGGATTTGCTCAGTGAGCAACAAGCGCGTATTGAACGTGATAATTCCGGTAATGTATTACGGGTTTGGCTGTCTGCGGTGGAAAACACCGGCATGGATTTGTTACTGGAAAGTGTTGCTGAGTTTTTCAGTAAAGAAAGGGTGCAAAAACAACTGAAAGTGCCTGCTAAAGCAGGTCAGTGGCGCGCTATTTTGTATTCTTATGTGGATATTCTTGATGAGCAATACAATGAGCAGGGTGACTGGTTGGTGACAATTGAAACCACCTCAAGAGATTTTGATAATTTATTGAAAAAAGAAGGTTTCAGTGAGCTATTATAGTGAACGAAAAATGTACTACATAGTCTTATCTACCTGTAGTTAAACTTCATTGATGTCTGACACACTATAGATACAATGAAGTTTAACCATAGATAGTATTTATAATAAACTATAGACTCTTTGGAGCGGGTTAGATAAGATTCGAGTTTATTTCGCGTAAGACATCATTAGCTATTTTTTAAATATTTTTAAAAACAGTCGGCTAATGAGATCAAGTCTTGCAAAATATCAATAATGTTTATCCTGCTAGCAGGACTTTGAACGAAATTGGAGTATTAAATGGCCTGGAATGAACCTGGCGGCGGTCCTAATAATAATGATCCGTGGGGCAATAAAAAGAATAATGATCAGGGGCCACCTGATCTCGATGAAGTGATCAAAAACCTCAATGATAAAATCGGCAAGCTATTTGGCGGTAAGAAGGGGGGTAGTGGTTCAGGTGGGAATGGCTCTGGCAGTTCAGGTGAAAACCGCTTTGGCAACACCCCTCCGCCAACGTATCTCTTTGTCATCGTAGCAGTCATTGCTATCGGCGTTTGGGCTTTATCGGGTATTTATACTATCGATCAAGGTAAAAAGGCTGTCGTATTGCAATTCGGTGAAGCCTATAAAACCGTTGATGCAGGTATTCAATGGTATGCACCAGGCATACAGGATTACCAGCTTGTCGATGTCAGTGCTTCACGAAGCCTGAACATTGGTAGCAACCAACATGAAGCACACATGCTGACCAAAGATGAAAACATTGTTGAAGTCAAAGTAGCGGTGCAATACAAGGTGAGCGATGCAGAAGAGTTTCTCTTCAATGTCCGTGACCCGGGTTTGGTGTTGAGACAGGTTTCCGAAAGCTCGGTACGTGAAATTGTCGGTAAAAACGACATGGACTTCATTCTAACTGAAGGTCGTAGCCAAATTGCTTCTAGAATTGGTGTTCTCGCTCAGGAAATTCTTGATCGTTATAAAGCCGGTGTTATTATTACTCGATTTACTCTACAGAGTGCGAAAGCACCGGCACAAGTGCAGGATGCTTTTGAAGATGTCAACGCGGCACGTGAAGATAGAGAACGTTATATCAATGAAGCTCAGGCTTATAGTAATGACGTGATTCCAAAGGCACGTGGTAGTGCTGCCCGTCAAGTGGCTGGTGCACAAGCCTATAATGGTCGTGTGATTGCAGAAGCAGAGGGTGAAACCGCTCGTTTCTTAAGTGTCCTGGGTGAATATGAAAAAGCACCTGAAGTCACCCGTGACAGACTTTATCTGGATGCCATGGAAAAAGTCTATAGTAAAACCAGCAAGGTGATGATTGATACCAAGGGTAGCAACAATCTACTGTACTTACCCTTAGATAAAATGATGCGAGGCACAAATATGTCATCAGGCAGTAATGCGACGAGTTTAGTCGGCGAAGATGGTAATTACCAAAAAGGTAATCAACAGTCTGACTATCGTTCTTCCAAGTTCCGTAATACTAATAGTGATAATTCACGGGCTCGACCATCTATCAGGGAGAAACGTTAATGAAATTATTAGTTGCGATAGCAGTATTGATACTGGGTATCATTGGTTCAGCATCCATGTTTACCGTGCAGGAAACCGAAGCGGCCATCTTATTCAAATGGGGTAAAATTGAGCGCTCGGATTATCAGCCTGGCCTACATTTTAAATTGCCTTTTGTGAATAATGTGCGTAAGTTCGATAAACGTATTCAGACCTTTGATGCCAAACCTGAAGATTACTTGACCGAGGAAAAGAAAATTCTGGTGGTTGATTCCTTTATTCAGTGGCAAATCAATGATGTGAAAAAGTTCTATGTTTCCATGCGTGGTGATATGGATATTGCACAAGAACGGATTGCGACCATCGTAAAAGAAGGTTTGCGTAATGAATTCGGTCGTCGAAATATGTACGAAGTCATTTCCGGTGAGCGTCATGTGATTATGGATGACATTAATAAGTCAGCCAATAAAGATGTGACCGCTTTTGGTGTAAGAATTGTGGATGTACGTATTAAGCGTATTGAATTCCCGCCTAAGGTCAGTAATAAAATTTTCCGTCGTATGGAAACTGAACGTACGCGTATTGCTAAAGAGCTTAGGGCTCAGGGTAATGAAAGTGCGGCTAAAATTACTGCAGAAGCTGATCGTCAAGTGACTATTTTAAAAGCGGATGCCTTTAAAGAAGCCGAACAGGTACGTGGTAAAGGTGATGCGAAAGCTTCTGAGATTTACGCGACAGCCTATGGTAAAAATAAGGAATTCTTTACTTTTTATCGTAGTTTGAATGCCTATCAGAACACTTTTGGCAGCGCCTCTGATGTGATGGTAATGGAGCCTGATTCAGACTTCTTTAACTATTTTAAGAATAATAAGGGTAAGCAGTAATCGCTTATCCCCTGATTTACTCATAAAATAGTACAATCTACAGGTAAAATAGTATAAAATCCGGATTTGGTAAAAATCCGGATTTTTTTCGTTTATGTGGCATGAAATTCTCATTGCAGGTGCGTTGATGTTGGTATTGGAAGGTTTATTGCCAATATTGAACCCTAAAATGTTTAAACAAATGATGCTCAGTGCTGCGCAAATGAGTGATCAACAGCTACGTTGGAGTGGGATCATCAGTATGGTGATCGGTGCAGCGGCGATTTATCTGCTCAAGCATTAATCTGTATTTATTATTACCCAAACACTATTTTTTTACACAGCTCTTATATCCTTAGAGTTGAAATGAGATACAACAGTATAATATGTTAACTAAAGATCGTTGGTTATTACCTGAAGGTATTCAGGAAGTTTTATCACCACAAGCCCTAACAATTGAATCACAACGTCGTAGCCTGCTCGATTTATATCAAACATGGGGTTATGACTTAGTCGAGCCCCCCATGATTGATTTTCTGGACTCTTTATTGACTGGGACTGGACATGACTTACAGTTAATGACGTTTACTTTGACGGATCAAATTTCCGGCAAACTACTGGGTGTACGTGCCGATATGACACCACAGATAGCACGAATTGATGCGCATCATATAAAAACTGATCAGCCATCACGCTTCTGTTATATCGGTCAGGTATTAAAAACTCGCCTTGAAGGATTTAATCAATCGCGTAGTCCGCTACAGGTTGGCATTGAACTCTATGGACATAGTGGTCCGCAGAGTGATATTGAAGTTTTGCTACTCATGGTGGAAACCCTAAAATCAGTGGGCTTAGATGGCTTTCATATTGATTTAGGTCATGTCGGTATTTTTCGTAGTTTGGCGAAACAAGCCAAATTGAGTAAAATAGAAGAAGATACTTTGTTTGATGCCTTACAGCGTAAAGCTGTGACGGAATTGACTGAATATTGTGCTGGCTTGCCTATTCGCGAAGAGTATAAGGCGCAATTTTTAGCATTAGTTGACTTGAATGGTGATATTTCCGTCATAGAAAAAGCACGGCAACTATTAACGGGCGATGAAGTCCATACTGAACTGGATAATCTTGAAGCCATTGCCAAGGGTTTACTTGCGAGGATTCCAGAACAGAAACTGTATTTTGATTTAGCTGAATTACGCGGTTATAACTATCATACTGGCGTGGTTTTTGCCGCTTATTTACCGGGATATGGTCAGGATATTGCTCAGGGTGGTCGTTATGACGGCATCGGTGAAACCTTTGGTCGTTCCAGAGCCGCCACTGGGTTTAGCTCAGATTTAACGCACTTAGTTTCGATTCGTGAAGAAGTATCTGTCAGTCAAGTGGATGAAGTGATTTTTGCACCAGCAAGCACTGATCCAGAATTAATGACTAGGGTGGCTGAACTACGCGAACAAGGTAAACGGGTTATTTGTGAGTTGGTTGATGCCAGCGATGCTTCAAATGCCAATGCACAAACAATGGGCTGTACTCATTGTTTGAGTCAAGATTCAGGCACATGGCAATTAGTTGCCATTTAATTATAACGATTCAGCATATTACAAAGTAACTGCATGTAATTGTATGTAACTACAGCGCATCAGCTTGATACGCAAATATGACTGAATTGATTAGCTTTTATTTATACAGAAATTTATTGAGGATTTACACATGGGTAAAAATGTCATCATCATCGGCTCACAATGGGGTGATGAAGGTAAGGGCAAAGTCGTTGACCTGCTGACAGATAAAGCAGTTGCTGTGTCCCGCTTTCAAGGTGGTCATAATGCCGGTCATACACTGGTTATTGACGGTAAAACGACTGTATTGCACCTGATTCCATCGGGTATCCTCAGAGATAATGTGAAGTGCTTGATTGGTAATGGCGTTGTGTTAGCAATGGATGCCTTAGTCAAAGAACTGAAAGAACTAGAAGAGCAAGGCATAAATGCCAAAGAAAGAATGCTGATCAGTGAAGCCTGTCCTTTAATTATGCCTTATCACGTAGCATTGGATCAGGCGCGTGAAATTGCTCGTGGCAAAAAAGCCATTGGTACCACCGGTCGTGGCATTGGCCCCGCCTATGAAGATAAAGTCTCTCGCCGTGGTTTGCGCGTGGGTGATTTACTCAATGCAGAATTATTTGCCAGCAAATTAAAAGAAGTCATGGAATACCATAACTTTGCGCTGGAACATTACTACAAAGCTGATACGGTTGATTATCAAACAACCTTAGACGAAGCCTTAGCCTATGCGGATGAAATTCGTCCCATGATTGCTGATGTGACGGATGTATTGCACAAATACCGTGAAAATGGCGATAGTATCTTATTTGAAGGCGCTCAGGGTGCACTTCTGGATATTGACCATGGCACATATCCTTATGTTACCTCGTCAAACACCACAGCAGGTGGTGCCGCCAGTGGCACGGGTGTTGGCCCACAATATTTTGATTATATTTTAGGCATCACCAAGGCCTATACCACCCGTGTGGGTTCAGGCCCTTTCCCGACAGAATTATTTGATGATGTTGGTCAATACCTGGGTGAGAAAGGCCATGAGTTTGGTGCCACAACCGGTCGTGAACGCCGTTGTGGTTGGCTCGATATCGTGTCACTGAATCGTTCTAACCAAATCAATAGTGTCACCGGTATGTGTATTACTAAGCTGGATGTATTGGACGGCATGGAAACCCTGAAAATCTGCACTGCCTATGCGCTTAAAGATGGGAAGGATGGTGAACAAATTACCACACCACCGATTGGTGCTGACCTGTACGAAAAGTGTATACCTATTTATGAAGAAATGCCGGGTTGGTCAGAATCAACCGTCGGTGCTGAATCTTATGATGTGCTACCCGATAATGCCAAGGCTTATTTGAAGCGCATCGAAGAACTAACAAAAACCCCGATTGATATTATTTCAACCGGCCCTGATCGTGATGAAACGATTATATTAAAACACCCATTTGAATAAATGGTTTGGTGCTAATAAGCTGATAGCGATTAGCACCAAAATGCAAGGACAAATATGAGTCAAAACTCTAGCAATAACCGCAATAAAAATACCCGTAAAAAGAGCGGAAAACCAAATCAGGTTTCCGATCCCTACGCTAAACGCGAAGCAAAGAATTACGATAATCCTATCCCGAGTCGAGAATTTATTCTTGATCTGCTGACTGAACAGCCGGAACCGATTAATCGTTTTCAAGTCGAAAAACTGCTGAAATTAGATGATCCCGATCAAAAAGAAGGCTTACGCCGTCGTCTGCGTGCAATGGAACGAGATGGTCAGGTATTTTTTAATCGCCGTAAATGCTATGAGTTAATTTCTGAATCCGAAGTATTAGAAGGTATTGTCTCCGCACATCCCGATGGTTTTGGTTTTGTGCTTGCCGAAGATGGTGGCGGTGATCTGTTTATGGGTATGCGTGATATGCGCATCTTGTTTCATGGTGATCGCGTACAGGTACGTGTTTCTGGTACGGATAGAAAAGGGCGCCGTGAAGGTGCTTTAGTTAAAATCCTGGAACATAATACTAATACCGTTGTTGGTCAGTTGGAAAATCGTGATGGTATTTTGATGGTTGTACCTGATCACAAACGTATCAATCATGACGTTATCATTGCAGAAGAACATACCTATGGCGCAGAAGTCGGTCAGATGGTGATGGTCGAAATTCAACAATTTCCTACCCGCTTTCAACGCGCCAAGGGGCGTGTGATTCAAAATCTAGGCGGCCACATGGAGCCGGGGCAGGAAATTGACGTAGCGATTCGTAGCTACAAAATCCCTCATGAATGGCCTATTATGCTCGAAGCAGAAATTGCTGATTTAGAAGCATTCGTGCCAGAGTCCAGTAAAGTGGGTCGGGAAGATTTCCGTAATCATTTATTGCTCACCATCGATGGTGCAGATGCCAAAGATTTTGATGATGCAGTTTGTTGCGAACGCATTACATCAGGTAAAAACAAAGACGGTTGGCGTCTTTGGGTGGCTATTGCTGACGTGTCATCTTATGTTGAACGTGGCACAGCCTTAGATGCCGAAGCAAAACGCCGTGGTACTTCAGTATACTTCCCCGGTCGTGTGGTACCCATGTTGCCGGAAATTTTATCCAACGGCCTTTGTTCATTGAATCCTGATGTGGATCGTTTGAGCATGGTCTGTGAGATGGAAATCTCTGCCTCGGGTGAAGTGGTTAGTCATCGTTTCAGTGAAGGACTTATGCGTTCTCATGCACGTCTGACTTATAACCAAGTGGCAGCGATGGTCATAGATGGTGATGTTGAACTATGTGAGCAATATGCTAATTTATTGCCGCATTTACATGAATTGTATCAATTGTATAAAGTATTGGCTGAAAAGCGTTCGCAACGAGGTGCCATTGATTTTGAAACCGTTGAGACACAAATTGTTTTCGGTGAAGACAGAAAAATTGAAAAACTCGCGCCTATTACCCGCAATGATGCTCATCGTGTGATTGAAGAATGTATGTTAGCGGCCAATGTCAGTGCTGCTAATTTTTTATTGAAAAACAAAATAGCGGCTTTGTACCGCAATCACAAAGGGCCAACTGACGAAAAACTCAAAGGCTTAAAAGAATTTATTTCACCCTTAGGTTTAAGTTTAGGCGGTGGTGATGAACCCACAGCCAAAGATTATTCTAAGCTATTGAATGAAATTAAAGAACGTCCAGATTTTGAAGTCTTGCAGATAGTGATGTTACGCAGTTTGTCTCAGGCCGTCTATGAAGCAGAAAATGTTGGTCACTTTGGCCTGTCATTTGAAGCCTATGCTCACTTTACCTCACCGATTCGACGTTATCCTGATTTATTGGTGCATCGTGCAATTAAACACATTGTTCGTGGCAACAAAGCCAGCACTTATAACTATACCCTAGAGCAAATGAATGAACTGGGTCAGCATTGTTCTATCACAGAACGTCGTGCTGATGATGCCACCCGTGATGCAACGGACTGGCTGAAATGTGAGTATATGCTGGATAAAGTTGGTGAAGAATTTGAAGGTCGTATCAGCACCGTGACAGGTTTTGGTTTGTTTGTGGTGTTGGATGAAATTCATGTTGAAGGTCTGATTCATATTACTGCGCTTAAAGATGATTATTATCATTTTGATAAAATGAGTCATAAGATGAAAGGCGAACATACGGGTAAAGTGTTCCAGTTAGGCGATAAGATCAGGATCAAAGTCGCTGCAGTGAACCTAGACGAACGTAAAATTGATTTTGTGGCTCTGAATGCGGGGCCTGATTTAAAGCGTAAAAAAGATCGTCCTGGCTTTAAGAAGAAAAAGAAGTTTAATAAAGGGGGCAAATCATCTGCACCTCAACATACTTCTCAAGAGAATGCTCCACAAGAGAATGTTCCACAGGATAAGGCTCCACAAAACAGTGCTTCACAAGAGAATGCGCCACAAGCTAAGCCTTCAGAAGCTAAGGCTCAGCCGCAAGATAGTCAAAATGAAACATCTGCCAAACCAAAAAAGAAGCGCAATAGAAGACGTCGATGGATGAACTGATTTTTGGCATTCATGCCGTCAAATCAGCATTGAACTATTGTCATGATGGCAAGGGTCATGATGGCAATGGTGATGACACAAAAGAGCTGGCTTCTGAGCAGATAACGGCTTTATATGTTGATCGTGGTCGTAAAGACAACCGCATTAGTGCCATTGTTGAACTGGCGAAGAAAAAATCGGTTAAGGTCACCTTAGTACAGCGAAAAAAACTGGACGAGCTTACTTCCGGCAACCATCAAGGCGTTGTCGCACAAAGCAAGGCGCCCAAAGTAAAATCCGAGAGTTTTTTAGATGATTTATTACAAACCCTGGATGTGCCGCCGTTCTTATTAATTCTCGATGGTGTGCAAGATCCCCATAATTTAGGTGCTTGTCTGCGTACTGCTGATGCTGCAGGTGTGCACGCAATCATTGTTCCCAAAGATCGTTCAGTCTCCCTAACCCCTACAGTACGAAAAGTTGCCTGTGGTGCCGATCAAAGTGTGCCTCTCATTCAAGTGACAAATTTAGCGCGTACGCTAAAACTACTAAAAAGCTATCAAATTTGGATTGTTGGCACTGCCGATGAAACTAATGATACAATCTATAGCAGTGATCTGACCGGACCTTTGGCTTTAGTCATGGGTACTGAAGGCAAGGGCATGCGTCGTTTAACACGTGAGAATTGTGATGCTCTGGTTAAAATTCCCATGCTGGGTCAGGTTGAAAGCCTCAATGTCTCCGTTGCTACGGGTATTGGATTGTTTGAAGCCCTGCGACAACGTAGCTAAACAACGTAGCTAATTGTAAGCTCATTGATTTGCCAAACTCTCACAATAGGAAAGGCTCATGCTGAAAATACGAATAGCCGGAACAGAAAGTGAATTACGTCAAATTGCTCATAAAGCGGGCAGTACTAAGATCCGACGTTTTAAACGTGATAATGGTAAAACAACATTTGCTATTGACGTGCAGATTTCAGTGAATGACTTTCTGGAGAATCTTGATTTAAACTCTGACTCTAAAAATCAGGGTGACACTCATATTGAAAACAAGATTGAAACTCAGAGCGAAAATCAGCAATTTAATATTGCTGACATAGATAAAAACAATAATTGCGACCCGCGCATTATTCAGGCTGAGTTAGAAGAACTATTAGATGAGATCTCAGATAAATAATTGTATTGAACTCTCACTGGAAAAATCATATAATACCGCACTTTGACGAACCATGGGTTCGTCATTCCTTGCTTTTTGTGAGTAATTTCTCGTATAACGATATGAAATTTATCCATAGGAAGCTGATTAACCACTCTTAAAGGCTAATTACCCGTAAGGATTGTCTAAATGAGACATTATGAAATAATATTTCTTGTCCACCCAGATCAGAGTGAACAAGTACCTGCAATGATCGAACGCTATCGCGCTACTATTGAATCTAATAGTGGCAGTATCCATCGTCTGGAAGATTGGGGGCGCCGTCAGTTGGCTTATCCAATTAACAAAATCCACAAAGCACATTATGTGTTAATGAATGTTGAGTGTGAGCCAGCAATCATTGATGAATTAACGCATGCTTTCCGATTCAACGATGCCGTTATTCGTAACCTGATTATCTCTATGAAAGGTCCGTATACTGATGCTTCTCCTCTAGTAAAAGAGAAAGAAGAACCAGCATCCGAAAAACCTGCGAGTGCACCAGAAAAAACTGAGACTGCACCTGTTGCTGAAGCTAAAACTGAAGCCGCTGAATAAGGCAATAGTTTAAGCTTAAACATTCGATCAAAGCCGATTAAAATAAATTAAGCGGATTTGATGTATCCAATAGAGATTTAATAAAGAAAAGGTGAAGAAAAATGTCACGCTATTTCCGTCGTAGAAAATACTGTCGTTTTACTGCTGAGGGTATTACTGAGATCGATTATAAAGATCTTGCTACTCTTAAGAACTATGTCATGGAAAACGGTAAAATCGTACCAAGCCGTATCACTGGTACCAGTGCTAAGTATCAGCGTCAATTGTCAACAGCAATTAAACGCGCTCGTTACCTGGCTTTACTTCCATATACTGATAGCCACGATTAATAGTCACGATTAACAGTAAATTTAGAGAGAGTTCACATGAACATTATTCTATTAGAAAAAATCAATAAGCTGGGTCAACTAGGCGATCAGGTTTCTGTTAAGTCAGGTTTCGGTCGTAATTATTTGATTCCACAGGGTAAAGCATTACCTGCCACTGAAACAAACGTGAAAATGTTTGAAGGACGTCGCGCCGAGCTTGAAGCGGCTGCTGCTGAGTCTTTAGGCGCTGCTACTGCACGTGCTGAAACACTTAACGACAAAGAAGTGGTTATCGTTCGTAAAGCCGGTGATGAAGGCCGTATGTTCGGTTCTGTTTCCAATGGTGATATTGCAGAAGCATTAGTTGCTGCTGGCGCTGACGTTGAAAAACGTGAAGTACGTATGCCAGAAGGTGCAATTCGTGAGTTAGGTGAATATGAAATTGATATTCATTTACATAGCGATGTAAATGCCACAGTGAAGATTATTGTTGAAGCTGAATAAGTTTTAATATTTCCAAGCTATATCAAGAAAAAAGCGTTTTCCTGTCATTAGGAAAGCGCTTTTTTTTGTCCATTGATATGAGTTGTAAAGCATTTTTTTCAGTGGATACTCACTGTCAATTTGATATTAATAATTTCTAATGCCATTTGGCTTCGCACCCTTCCAATAATTAATAGCGGTGCGCTTCGTTCCTCAGCAGCACCCTACGATTATTTATATAAAAAACCTATTTACGGATGAGCACTAACTAAACAATACCGCTAATTATTATCCAGAACTCAGCTTAACTTAACTTAACTATACTTTAAACATATTAATAATTTGTTGCAGGTTATGAGCTGTTTTATCCAGTTCCTTACTCGATGCTTCGGTATGATCTAATGTGGCTATACTTAACCGGACACACAACTTAAAATAACTAAAAGATAAAAAGTGTGACCTAAAATGAATGATCAAACAAAAAAACCGAATAAAAGCTATACATCAGAATTTAAAGAATCAGCTGTCAAATTAGCTAATGAGACGGATCAACCCGTTTCTCAGACTGCCAGGGAGCTAGGTGTTAATGTAAATACTCTACATACCTGGATCAGTAAATATTCCAAACCGGTGAAGACGGTAGCCAATAGAAGTGATGAACACATTTATGATGAAGTAAAACGTCTGAAAAAGAATTGGCAAAAGTGATTCAGGAGCGTGATTTATTAAAAGGCCACAGCGTACTTTGCAAGGGAAACTTTGTGAAGTACGCATGGATAACTGATCAGGCTAAAGATTACCCGGTAACGATTCTGTGCCGTTTTATGGATGTTTCCCGTAGTTGCTATTATGATTGGGTTAGCTCTCCTAAAACGGATAGAGAGAAAGAAAATGAAGCGCTTACTGAGCAGCTAAAAAACTGTTTGAAGACAGTCGCAAGACTTATGGAACCCGTCGTCTTAAAAGAAAACTGGCTGAAAAAGGCGTTCATATAAGCCGCCGGAGAATTGGTCGATTAATGAAAAAAGCCGGTTTGTTTTGTAAAACGAAGAGACGCTTTAAAGCGACGACTAATTCCAAGCATAATAAGCGTATATCTCCAAATTTACTGGAAAGAGAGTTTACTGTCTCTCAACCTGATCGCTACTATGTGGGTGATATTACCTATATTGCCACCAAGGAAGGCTGGTTATATTTAGCGGTTGTCATTGACTTATTCTCTAGGCAAATTGTTGGCTGGTCGATGGATGAGCGAATGAAAGCCAAGCTAGTCAATGATGCTTTACTGATGGCCATATGGAAGCGTAAACCAATGGATGGATTGCTTTGGCATACTGACCGAGGTAGCCAATATGCCTCTGATAGTCATAGAAAAATATTGTCGGATCATAACATAATTCAGTCTATGAGCCGCAAAGGAAATTGCTGGGACAATGCTGTATCAGAGAGCTTCTTTCATAGTTTGAAAACTGAATTGACGCACCATTGTCGATTCAAAACCAGAGTAGAAGCAAAGCAGGCAACATTTGAATATATTGAGGTATTTTATAATCGGGAGCGACTTCATTCGGCTAATGATTATTTGTCACCAGTCGATTATGAAATACAGCAGGAAATAGCTTAAATCGATTGATTGAAGAGGGGTAAAAGGCGACATAAATGCCGCCCATTACCGTTGACGGCCATCGGCTCCTCAGCCTGTGCCGTGAAGATATTGTAACAGGATCATTACCGTTGTGAAAATACCTTGGGTGAATGGAACGGCTCTATCGTTCCAGAGGGCAAAGCCCTTTCTCTTCATCTGTTTAAAGTTAACATGAGAAACTAAAATGATAGGAAATACAAAATGACAAAAATCACTTGAAACAGCCAAAAAAATATTTAGAAAACTGTCCGGAAAAGTGTTGACACATCAGGATTTTTTCCTGATGCCTTCATATAAAATAATAGTGCTTGGGCGGCATTCATATTAATTGATATGCGTTCGGGTAGATTATCTGCGGCATCCTGGAATATTTCTAAGGACTCAAGTAGACGATTTTTATTATAAAGACGCATGCCTTTGCCATTTTGTAATAAATAATGGTACTTCTGTGTCATTGCTTCAATGGTTGATGAATTGGCATCAAAGACACTATTAATATCATCTTGTAGTGCTTCTGCTAATTCTGTTTCACCTAAATCTTCAGTGGTTTTGATGAGGTCGGATTTGAGTGCTTCAGGCAGTTCAGAGAGAGGGCCAGATAAGTTCTCAATGGCTTTTTGAAATAATTCCCTGGCATTGTCTTCGTTGCCCAATTTTTTTTGAGTCATGCTTTCAACAATTTGCGTATGTAAAATAGCCTGTTTATCTTTACGGTAAATTTTTTGCGCGGATGTTATGGTTTGCACGGCTTGTTTAGCTTTACCATTATCAACATAGAGTTTGGCGAGATTCATATTATCGCCCACACTGCCAAAACAGGAGTTTTTACCTTGTGATACGGCGGTCTTTAATGATTTTTCTGCGGTATCAAAGTCGTCATTTTTTATGGCTACTTGAGCAAGATGTTGTTGTCTGGCAATGGCATAGGGTGATATTTTAGTAGCATTGCTTAAGATGTTTTGTACTTCTTCTGGCTTGTCTTGCTCTTCAAGAACTTGAGCGAGCAGATCATAGGCTTCGATATAATTTTTGTTTTCCTTAATCACTTCTTCCAATAGGGGTTGGGCTTGCTGAAACTCATTGCGAGCCATGAATGTCTTTGCCTTGCCCACTTTTGCCCATTGAAAATCTCTAACGGAGAGGGCTTTATCATACACTGCCTGAGCAATGTCCAGTTCATTGGCGGCCAGGGCAATTTCCCCCTTTAGCTTGCCGATTTCTAATGCCTGTTTACTATGTACTGCCATTTTTTTATCAGCAATCTTAAGTGCTTGGCTATAGTCTTTTTTATTGTAGGCAACATAAATGTCTTTCATGATGGCTTTTTTTTCCATCAATATTTCAAGACGTTTGAGTAAGAGATCTTTAGGAAAGGGTTTGTTGAGGTAGCCATCAGGACGGTATTCGACGGCGGCCATGACCATGCTTTGGGTGTTTTCAGCGGTGATCATAATGTAGATGGTGCCATAAGGGATTAAATGGCGGTGCATGATTTCTTCAAGTAATTGTTGGCCGTTTTGACCTTCACCCAGATTATAGTCACATAAAATCACATCAAATTTATTATAAGTAACTTTTTTCAGAGCTTCTTTGGCATCCTTAGCATCCTGTATTTCTTTGGCACCGCAACTGACTAGAATTGAGCGTAGCATAGAGCGGTAATTGCCGAAATCATCGACAATCAAAAAACGTATTTTTTCAAGATCTAAACGAGCCATAGATAACTTAGAATGTGATTAAAGACCTCTTAAGAATAGCAAATAATGGCTCAATAACAAGTTCCGATGGATGTTTCTAGTTTTTAGTCCTGTTTGGGATAAATGCCTAATGCAGGTCATCTTCTGTGCCATTGACATCTACTTGTCCTGACATGCGGCGACGAATATGCGACCAGGACATGCCGATGGCCAGTACCATGGAAAGTAAGGTCAGGATAATATAAGTAATGGTTTGGATATTATCAGCAGGAACTATTTCCCAATCGATCACCATCCATAAGAGCGTGCCGAAGAACGCAAAGGCTAAAATCAGGCCGATTAAACCCAATGAACTAATAGTGGCGCGAATATAAACCACCCAGCCAATGATAAGGATGATTCCAGCAAATGCCATCAGTGGTTCAAAACCGGACTCCAGGCCAGTGAGCGCCCAGTCAAAAAAGGAATAGCCACTGGGGTTATAGGTCGCAAAAACTAAAATAAGAGCAAAAAACAGTCGAACTAAAAAACTTTCCAGACTAAATCCGTGACGAGCCATAGGGTGAACCTTTTATTATATAGGGTATGAACAGAGCCGCTTATTTTACTAAAAAATACACCAGAATCAAATTTATCAGCAATGATGCAATACTGATGCTGCGCCAGACTAGAAGCGGATTACGCTCAATCAAAGGAACTGCGGTGTTATTAAGAAAATGCGGATTGGGATGTTGTAAGTCATGCAAAAATTCAAATACATCCTCATGACGCATTTTAATATCTAAGGATAAGGCTTTTTTTATCGCCCCGTCCATCCAATTAGGTACCATGGTATTGGCATGGATACTATCGACATACTGTAGTTGCGAGAGTTGTCGGTAATTTGCTTTCTCAGGCATGTCTTTGCCGAAGGGAAGTTTATTGTTTAATAATTCGTAGGTGATGACTGCCAACGAATAAAGATCGCTACGCTCTCCCCCAGAATGCCCCAAGTAAAATTCTGGGGCGCTATAATTAATTGTACCGAGCAAAACATCCTCGTCAGAATTTTTTTTCATTTCATTAATACCGGCAATTTTGATCGAGCCAAAATCAATTATTTTAACTTTTCCTTCAGGGCTGATAATGATGTTTTCCGGTTTTAAATCCTGATGCAGCATTTCCAAACGATGAAAGGCACGTAAACCACGGGCAATTTGTTCAACTATGGGCAATACCAGTTCAATCGAAGGCAGTGGGTTTTGTTTCATCCATTCTCGTAGGCTGACACCTTCGAGATATTCGGTGACATAGTAGAGTGCACGTGCCTTTTGTTTGGGACTAATAACCTCTAAAACATAGGGTGACTTTATCCGTTTGCCAGCCCATTCTTCATGTAAAAACTGTTCGATAAAATGCTCGTCATCTTCATAATTAATAGACGGTGCTTTAAGAATAACGTGGCTATCTGTTTTTACATGTAAGGCAGTGTAAACATGAGTTCGCTTGCTAGCATGGATTTCTTTGAGGATCTTGTAGCCATCGAATATCATGCCCTTCTCCAATGGCGGAGGGAAGGGCAGTTCATGGGCTTTTTGCAACATTTCCTCTTCTTCAGGAAGCGGTAAATTGGTGATTTTCAGTAATTGTAAACTGAGATTGTCATCACATTGATTGTCACTGGCTAATTGGGCAATTTCAGCGCATTTTTGTTGTAATAAATCATTGTCATAGCTGCTATTATCGGAACTTGTGAGGATTTCCCGTAACTTTTTTGTGGTAATAAAGTCATGGATGCCATCAGTGGAAAGCAGAAATATATCGTCTTTTTCCAAGGGCACTTTGCGGTAATCAATATCCAAATGCAGATCTATACCCATCGCCCGATTAAGATAATTTTTTTCGTCGGACACCCACACCCGATGATCGCGGGTTAATTGTTCCAATTCACCATCACGCAGGCGGTAAACGCGCGAGTCACCGATATGAAAAATATGTGCGGTGGCAGACTTTAAAATCACAATCGTCAGAGTCGTGACCATACCCTTAGTGCTTTGATAATCAGTATGACCACGACTATAAAGCCAGTTATTCAATGCGGAGATAATTTTTTGCGAGGAATTTTGTACAGTCCAGGAATCGGGGGTACTATAATAATCGGTAATAAAACCATTCACACAAGCATGGCTCGCTTCTTTGCCTGCCTCACTGGAGCTCATGCCATCAGCAATGGCAATGACTATACCTTTGTTTTTTAATGCGTGGCCTTCAGGCACCAGAGAAGAAAGACAATCATCATTATCGGCCTTGACTCCTTTATCACTAAAAGAACCAATATTAATTTCAAGTTTAGGGGTCATAAATAGCTGCCGGATAATGGTTTTGAGGAACTTTGGAAGATCACAGTTTACAGGAAAATAGTGAACTAAAAAAGAGGGTGCATACAGTGGACCCCATTGTCAAGACAGCTTTCTCAAATATTAAGATATAATTCTGTTGGTTATTTATAGTATTAGTCTTATCCACATATCCACAGGTCTGCCAGTAGTCCAGAGACGCTTGCGATATATCTCAGGGCTACTGGCTTGGCCTGTGGATATGTGGACAAGGCGGTTGCCAGTAAAGTTGATTATCCTCTCATCATGCTGCCCGTTTTAAGTCTGGAACAACTTCTTTCATCACGCCATAGATCTCTGCAGGCGTTTTTCCACCGTGTGTACTGTGTGGTCGTTCATGGTTGTAAAACTCAAAATATTCCTTTAATGAGCTCTTTAGCTCATCAATACTTTGGTAATCCTTGAGGTAAATTTCCTCATATTTTACACTTCGCCAGAGTCGTTCAATCATAATGTTATCCATTGCTCTGCCTTTGCCGTCCATGCTGATTTTTATATCATTGGCCTTTAGAACACCTGTAAATGCTCTGCTAGTATATTGAGCACCTTGATCCGTATTGAAGATTTCTGGCTTTCCATATCGTCGCAGTGCTGTTTCCAGACTACTGATACAAAAGCTTTCTTCCATGCTGGTTGACACTTCCCAGGACAGCACAAAACGGCTACTCCAGTCCATAACAGCACTTAGGTAGACAAATCCATGTGGCATCCGTAAATACGTGATATCTGTGCACCAAACCTGGTTATTCCTATTAATATCAATTCCTTTGAGCAAATATGGATAGAGGTTATTTACTTTGCAAGGCTTGCTGGTATTGGGTTTTGGTGCCACTGAAACCAATCCCATGATCCGCATAAGCCGTTGAACTTTTTACGATTAATTTTATAACATTTCAATCTTAATGCATTACGAATTTGACGACTGCCATAGAATGGATGTTTTATGTACAACTCATCAATCAAATTCATTAATGTTAAATCTTTATTTTGCAGAGGCTTTTTAGGTTGATAGTAATAGCTTGAACGGTTCAGGCCGATAAGCTCACATTGTTTTTTGATGCTCAACTGAGGGTGCTCTTTTCTATGCAACACCGCTTTTCTGCTCTACTCAGTTGAACATCTTCAACTTTTTTTGACAGCCAGTCAGCCTCTACTTTTAGTTGACCTATTTGGCTGTACAGGTGTTCTTTTCCTTTTCATGTTCAGCATCTTTATTCTCTAATTTTTTTGAAAAAGTATCGGCTGCACCATCAAGCATCTGCTTTTTCCAGCTATTGACCTGGGTGGTGTGCACTTCAAATTCTGACGCAATTTCTGCGACTGTTTTTTGACCTTTCAAAGCCTCAATGGCTACTTTTGCTTTAAATTTGTTGTTGAATGTTTTTCTTTTTGTGCTCATTTTTTTGTTCCCCGTTAGGTTAGCTCTTATATCTTAACCTATTGTCCAGTTTTCGGGGTCCACTATAGCAATCAACCTGCTTTGCACTTCAAATGTAGGATGTGGTGAGGAACGAACCGCATCAAAGGCTTTAAACAAACGTTTTTGATGCGGTTCGCTGTACTCCCCACATCCTACAAGTGTAATGATAAATGGGCTGTTTTATCTGCTCCAAAAAAGATAATGCTTGGCCAAGCTGTAAAGTCAAACAGTCTTGAATTCAGGCGCTACTTCTTGCTTCATTGATATAGAAATAACTTTTTTTTCTTAATAAAATTATTTCCAACATTAAAAAATTTTAATGTTGGTGTAAGGCTACTGAAACATTGCTAGGCGTATAGTAATTCCCAAAGCTTTAGAGATTCACTGACATGATTTCTTGGTTGAGTTAATAAACTCCTTATAAATTAACTTTTGTAAGGAGTTATTGATCCCTAATACAAAAAAAATGATTAAGATAAGCCTTTTGTCAGATGTTCTGACTTAATTCTGCCACGCCTAATTTTATTGCTTCCTGAATTCAGCCTTGCTGTCCTAAATTGAATTTGATAATAACACGGTGATAAACGTTCTGTTTTTCTTTTGAAAATGCTTTTCTCCAAAATGTAATTTTATCCAAAACGAGACTTGAATCTAAAAAATAATTTGAATCACACCTAAAAGGTATACGCATGAAGGCTATTATTCCAAGTAACAGGATGCCCCGTTGTGAATTATTGTTTGTTCGCACCAGTATGGTCATTAGCGATAGTAAAAGATTACTGCTCTATCTATTATTGACCAGCCTACTCAGTGTCAATATAGCGATTGCAAGTCCTAAGGTTCTCAGCTTGGAAATGTCAGTATCACAGGCTATTCGTGACAACCCCAGTTTAGCAGAAATAACGGCTCGTTATGAAGCTCTCTCAGCCATTCCATCTCAGGTTGGCAGCTTGCCAGACCCGACACTTAGTTTTAATGCGCTTAACCTACCTACAGATACCTTTAATCTTGATCAGGAACCGATGACGCAATTGCAAGTTGGTTTAACCCAGGTGATCCCATTCCCCGGTAAACTTGCGCTGAATGAAGAAATCAGTCAATTTGAAGCAGATGCTGCCAAGGATAATATTGCTGAGGCACAATTACGTTTGGTTAGCCAAGTCAAAATAAGCTGGTGGAGTTTGTTTTATATGGATCGAGCGTTGGAAATTGTAAGTAATAATCAACGTCTATTACGTCAATTTGTAAAAATTGCTGAAACCAAATATGAAGTAGGCAATGGACTGCAACAAGATGTTTTATTGGCTCAACTCGAATTGTCAAAACTACTGGATCAAAAAATAAAGCTAGAAGGACGCAGACGCAGTCAGGCAGCCTTACTCAATAAACTATTAGATGACCCCGCAAATACCCCCATATTATTGCCTAAGAATGAGAGCCTTACGCAGAAGCTACCAGAAATAATCCCAGAAACAGCGCTTTATCAACAAGCCGAAAATAAACGCCCAATACTCATGCAATACTCTAAAGGTGTCCAGGCCGCTCAGTCTCGAGTTGCACGTGCCGAAAAAGATTATTATCCGGATTTTATGCTGGGTGGATTTTATGGTGCGCGTCAAGGCGATAACCCAGCCAATATCGGTGGCAGACGTAGTGATCTTGTCAGCATTAAACTTTCCATGAGCTTACCAATATTTACTGAACGTAAACAAGCAAAAGCGGTTGATCAACGTAATAGCGAACTGCTCAAACAACGTTATTCATTGCAGGACATGAACAATCATGTGCAAACACAAATCTCACAAGCAACTGCTGACTTTCAACAGGCAAAGCAACAGGTGGTGTTATTTAATACTGGCATTATTCCACAGGCGAGCCAGACGGTGGCATCAATGTTAGCAGGTTATCAAGTCAGTGAAGTTGATTTTCTTAATCTTGTTCGCAGTCAAATTACTTTGTTTAACTATGAAACACGCTATTGGAAAGCATTCACTGAGGCCAATCAGGCCTTGGCAAAATTAATCGCAGCGGTTGGAGAGGACAATATTTATGAATAAGCAAATAATTTTAACAGCATTAATCATGTCGGGCATTGGTGTTGGTGTTGGTTATTGGTTTGCGCCATCACAATCAGTAGCAGTGACAAGTGGCAATACTCAAGCTCAGCCAGAAAAGCGTAAACCCTTATTTTATCGTAATGCGATGAACCCTAGCGTGACCTCACCCATTCCCTCTAAAGATGCCATGGGCATGGATTACGTTCCTGTCTATGCTGATAGTGCTGCCGACAGCAAAGTCCCCGGACTGGTTAAAATTGATCCGGTTATTGTACAAAACATGGGGGTTCGCACCAGCATTGCAAAATTGAGCACCCTCAGTCATACCATTCGAACCGTAGGTCGAGTTGATTATGATGAACAGCGTATGGCACGCTTGCATCCTAAAACAGAAGGTTGGATTGAAGAATTATACATTGATACTACCGGGGAACGTGTTGAGAAAGGCAGTATTTTATTAAGTGTTTATTCGCCTAAGTTGGTCTCTACGGAACAAGAATATTTACTCGCATTAAGCAGTTATCATACCCTTAAAAACAGTCCCATCGATGATATCAGGCGCGGAGCAAAAAGTTTATTAAAAAGCTCTCGAGAGCGTTTAACTTTATTGGATGTACCCGATCATCAAATTCGTGAACTGGAGAAAACACGTAAGATAAAACGCAATCTGCATATCCATACTAGCGTTTCTGGTACGGTGATAAAAATTGGTGCCCGTAAGGGGCAGTATGTTACCCCCCAAACTGAACTTTATATGATTGCTGATTTAGAAAAAGTATGGGTTTATGCCAATATTTATGAATATGAATTACCCTGGGTAAAAGAAGGTGATGAGGTCTCAATGACGTTGACTGGCATTCCCGGCAAAACCTTTCGCGGTAAGGTCAGTTATATTTATCCTTATGCTGAAGCAAAAACTCGAACCATTCAAGTAAGAGCGCAGTTTGATAATTCTGAGCGTTTATTAAAACCTGAAATGTATGCCGATATTACCATTAAATCAAGTCAATCGGTTGAAGCTATTATTGTGCCATCTGAAGCCATTATCCGTTCAGGTAATAATGCTCAAGTGTTTGTTGTCCATGGTTCAGGCAAGTTTGAACCGCATAATGTTACTTTGGGCATCGAATCAAATGGACAAGTTGCCATACTTGATGGTATTAAAGCCAATGATCGCGTTGTTACCTCAGGACAATTTTTAATAGACTCCGAATCAAAATTACGTGAAGCCACCGCTAAGATGATCAGCGCGTCCAAAACTAAGCCCATGGATATGGAGATGCCCAAAAAGTCAGCTCCCAGCAAAGCAAATAATACTGAAGTGAACAAGGGGATGAATCGTGATTAATTCGATTATTGCCAGCTCATTACGGGATCGTTTTATGGTTTTAATGGTAACAGTCATTATTACTGTTGTGGGTGTTTGGGCCTATAAAACAATTCCCCTAGATGCCATTCCAGACTTGTCAGATGTACAAGTTATTATTTTTACCAAATACCCCGGTCAGGCGCCCCAAGTTGTTGAAGATCAAGTCACCTATCCACTGACCACCGCTATGCTAGCGGTACCCAACACAAAAGTAGTTCGAGGCTATTCTTTTTTTGGCCTATCCTTTGTTTACATTATATTTGAAGACCATACAGATATGTATTGGGCGCGCTCCAGAGTGTTGGAATCACTCAATTACGTGAGTGGTCGTTTGCCTCAGGGGATTTCTCCCACGCTAGGCCCGGATGCCACTGGTGTTGGTTGGGTGTATGAATATGCCCTGGTGGATAGAACCGGCAAACATGATCTCGCCCAATTACGTTCTATTCAAGACTGGTATTTACGTTATCCGTTACAAACAGTAGAAGGCGTATCGGAGGTGGCTTCGGTGGGTGGTTTTGTTAAACAATATCAGATTGAAGTCGATCCCAATGCGCTGATTAACTATAACATTCCATTAAGTAAGGTCAAACATGCGATACAACGTTCCAATAGTGATGTCGGCGGCCGTTTAATCGAATTGGCTGAAACCGAATATATGGTGCGTGGCCTAGGCTATATCCGTTCTCTGGATGACCTCAATAAAATTGGGTGCAGATCTTCTAAAACGATGAAAATAAACAATAAATTCAATAGTTAATGCTTGAAAAATGAAAAGAGAAAGATCAAAATATTGTTTTATAAGCTTCTTAGTTTCATAACCCAATAAAAAGACCTCTCTCATGAACATAGCATACCTAAATTCAAACGATTATTCATTCTTTTTTGGTGCTCAGGATCAACTTGAACAGTTGATTAAACAATTACAAACAGATAAACATAAAAATTGTGAACATGGTGACATAGAAGATTTTATTAACAAGGAAGGTCAGGAAATTTTAAGACGACTACTGCAGGGCTGGCTAGATTTAAAAGCCGCCAACGAGGAAAAAAGAAGCTGTGTTAACACCGTTTCAGGAGACAAGCTGAATTATGTCCGTACAAACACCCATCGTTCGCTGAATAGTTTGTTTGGTCAGGTCACTGCCACCAGAAATGGTTATAGTCAAAGAAATAAAGACAGTTTATTTCCTATTGATGCTGAACTGAATTTATCAACTAACAGTTACAGTGATGGTATTTATTTCAGAGTGTCTAAAGAAGCCATTCGAGGTTCATTCGATGATGTCGTTGAAAGTATTGATAGTACAACTGCTGGTCATGTGCCCAAAAGACAGTGCCTCAATATAGTGAGAGATGTTGCTCAGGATTTTGAAGGTTTTTATAAGAAAAACGATTTATTGAACCCGAAAAACATCAGATTTTCTGGTCTTAACCTTTGATGGAAAAGGGATAGTTATGCGACCTGAAGGTTTAAGAGAATGCACAAAGAAAAATGCCCAGAAGAATAAGAAGCTCAAAAGTCGTCTGAGTCAGGGAGAGAAAAAAGACCGAAAACGTATGGCACAAGTGGCTGCCGTTTATACCGTACAATCTCATATTCGTGCTGCTGAATCTATTATGAAAGTAGCAGAAGATGATAATGTCGTTCCTTTTCGAACCCCCATTAGAAATAAGCGGGTTTGGGCGAGTGTTGAGCGAGAGGCAGAAACTGTTATTGAGGAAGCATTTCAGGAAGCACTACAAAGAGATCCAAAACAAAAGAGGGAATGGGTTATTTTAATTGATGGTTTACCTCACCAGATCAAACTCATCAAAAAGTGATGAAGAAACTGAGCATCAAAGCAACTATTGTAATGGACTTTATCCATGTCTTGGAATATCTCTGAAAGCAGCTTGGTGCTTCTTTGATAAAGGTGACGAAGCGGTTGAGGAATGGATAGCTGAAAGAGCAGTCAAAATACTTAATGGCCATTGTTCACAAGTAGCCAAAGGGATCAGACTCAGTGCCACAAGACGGAAAATAGAAAGTAGAGAAAATATTGATAAATGTGCTGATTATTTACTAAAAAATAAAGAGCAGTTGCAGTATGGCATCGCATTAAAAGCGGGTTATCCTATTGCCAGTGGCGTTATTGAAGGTGCATGCCGTCACCTCATTAATGACCGACTTGATATAACCGGTGCTCGTTGGAGTCTGCAGGGAGCAGAAGCAGTATTGAAATTACGCTCACTAAAATCCAGTGGTGACTTTGAAATGTATTGGAAGTTTTATAAGAAAATGTCAAAAAAAAGAAATTATGATTTTTTAGAGGTTAACAACTTTGGGTAATGAATTTTGTCGTTTTAAAGGAACTACACCCAATAAAATTGCTATTGGCGTGGATGATAAAGGAACGCCAATTCGTTTACAAGATGTTGCACAGGTTCACTATGGCCCAGAGTTACGCCGTGGCGTTGTTGATCTAAATGGTCAAGAAGAAGTGGCGGGAGGCATTATCATCATGCGCTTTGGTGAAAATGCTTTAAAAACCATACAAGGTGTAAGAGCCAAACTGGAAGAGCTGAAACAAGGCTTGCCTGAAGGCGTAGAAATTGTTCCCGTTTATGATCGGGGCGATTTGATTGAGCGGGCTGTGAAAAGTTTAAATGACTCATTAATACAGGAAATTATTCTGGTCAGTATTGTGGTGGTGTTGTTTTTGTTGCATTTACGTTCCGCACTCGTCGTTATTATCACCTTGCCTTTGGGTATTTTAATTGCCTTTATCATTATGAAGTGGCAGGGTTTAAATGCCAACATTATGTCTCTAGGAGGCATTGCAATTACTATTGGTACCATGGTTGATGGCGCTATTGTCATGGTCGAAAATACCCATAAACGTCTCGCTCTGGCGAATAAGGAGAAAGGGGATAAATTAAATACGGCAGAACATTGGGAGGTTGTTGGTAAGAGTGCCAAGGAAGTAGGCCCTGCATTATTTTTCTCACTATTAGTTATTACGGTTTCGTTTTTACCTATTTTTACCATGCAGGCACAAGAAGGACGATTATTTAGTCCGTTAGCTTTGACGGCTGCTTATGCTATGGCTGCTTCGGCTATCTTAGCTATTACTCTAGTTCCAGTCATGATGGGCTTTTTAATTCGCGGGAAAATCATTGACGAAGATAAAAATCCCTTTAATCGTATATTGCATGGCTTACATTCACCGGCTTTAAATTTTGCCATGCGCTGGCGTACACTAACGGTTATTGTCGCACTGCTGATATTAGCGGTAACCTATTATCCTTTTTCTAAACTCGGTAGTGAATTTATGCCTCCCTTAGATGAAGGTGACATTTTATATATGCCAACCACTTTTCCAGGAATTTCCATCACTAAAGCCAAAGAACTATTACAGCAAACAGACAAAATACTGGCTACTTTCCCGGAAGTACATCATGTGTTTGGTAAAATCGGTAGGGCAGAATCAGCAACAGATGCTGCCGCTCTGTCAATGATGGAAACCACTATACGTTTGAAACCTAAATCAGAATGGCCTGATCCGGATAAGACTACCAAGGAACTGACCAATGAAATGGACAAGGCGATCCAGTTCCCTGGTGTTGCTAATGCTTGGACCATGCCAATTAAAACGCGTATAGACATGCTTTCAACGGGTATTAAAACCCCTATTGGCATCAAAATATCAGGTCCTAATTTGGTCAAGTTGCAAGAGCTTTCTGAAGCGGTAGAGCAAGCGATGAAAACGCTACCAGAAACATTATCCGCTTTTGGTGATCGCACTGTGGGTGGCTATTTTATGGATTTTGATATCGATCGAGAAAAAATTGCCCGTTATGGTCTAACCATCGGTGATGTTCAGGATGTTATTCAAAGTGCTATTGGAGGTATGAATATTGGTGAAACCGTTGAAGGCTTAGAACGTTATCCCATTAACTTACGTTACCCTCGTGAATTACGTGATAATGTAGAAAGCATGAAAAGAGTACTCATTCCAACACCAACGGGCGCTCAAATCCCTTTGACAGAGCTGGCAGAGTTTACTTATCGACGTGGCCCACCGGTCATTAAAAGTGAAGATGCCCGACCAAATGCTTGGATTTACGTTGATATTACAAGCTCTGATATTGGTGGCTTCGTTGCTAAAGCCAAAGAAGTGTTGGCTAGCCAAGTGACTATTCCTGCTGGGTATACTGTGACCTGGTCAGGGCAGTTTGAATACATGGAACGTGCAGCCAAAAGACTGCAAGTTATCGTGCCGATTACATTATTGATTATTTTTATCTTGCTTTACGTCAGTTTTCGCAATATTACTGAGCCGGTTATCGTCATGCTATCCATTCCTTTTGGGCTTATTGGCGGCATTTGGACCGTTTATGCGCTTGATTATAATATGTCTGTCGCAGTCGCCGTTGGTTTTATTGCGCTGGCGGGAATGGCTGCTGAAATTGGTGTTTTAGTGTTAAGCTTTATTGATGCGGAAATAGCCAAACTTCGAGTCGGACGGACAGAACCCTTATCAGCAAAAGAGATCCGTCTGGCGGCTCAATCAGCCACCGCAATGCGAGTACGGCCTGTCGCTATGACGGCTATTTCAACCATGGTTGGTCTAGTACCCATCATGTTGAGCACGAGTACAGGTTCTGATGTCACACATCGTATCGCCTCTCCCATGTTAGGTGGTATGTTAACAGTCATGATTCTTAACTTACTGGTATTGCCTGTTATCTACAGCCTTGTGCTTCAAATGCAGGAGAAAAAACGCTCGCAGTAGGCGTTATTTGTAGCTGTTATTAATGGCTGTTAATGACTGTTAATGACTGTTAATGACTATTGTTAATAGGGGCGGGAAAAAATATGTTTGCGAATGATCTTTCCATAGCTTAGCTCAAATAAAAAGGAGATAGCAATAAAAGATAAAAAGATAACAATTGCTCGTGGTGTATTTGAATAAGTATGAATAAGCAATGTCATTAAAGCCATAAAACTGACCAAGCTTGCCAGCACTGTTATTTTTTTACTGGCATTGATTGCTTTGTGGAGTTTATAAGCAGCTACATTGACGATAAAAAAGATCAATAAAAAGCTGGCGCTGCCAATAATGGCTATTTCGCTTAGGTCAATTGAATTGGCCATGATCAAGCTTAGAGCGGCAGTCAGAATAACGCCTAAAGTGGGTATGTTACGTTTTTCATTAGCCAGCGACTCAGGTAGTTCGCCTTCTTTTGCCAGCATATAACTCAGGCGAGCATTGCCATAGATCGTGGCATTTATCGCTGAAAATGTTGCCAATAGAGCGGCAACCGCAACAATAGTGAAACCCACTTGACCAAGAGCCGGTTTTGCCGCGACCGCTAAGGCATAATCTTTTGCCATCACGAGTTGGCTTTCGGGTACGGTGCCAACGGTAATGATGGCAATGAGAACATAAAGTAAAATAACCAGCAAGACTGAACCATAAAAAGCCCTGGGTAAATTCGTGTCGGGATTTTTAATGTCTTCTGCTGCATTGGAAATCAATTCAAAGCCTTCATAGGCAACAAAAATTATCATGCCTGAAACGACGATAGAAAAAGAGCTTCCCCATTTCATGGGTGATAGTCGTTCAATATCAACATAGGATGCACTGGCGGCAATAATAAATACCAACAAGATAATCTTAATGATCACAATCAGTGTTTCAGATTTGCTGACAAAAGATGCGCTGATTAAATTAATTGCAACAGGCAGTAAAATAGCCAGGCTAATTAATAAATGTTTTAACCAAGCTGTTTCATTATTGGGAAAGAAGGTTTGTCCATAGGAGGCAAAGGCCACAGCATACAATGAAATGGTGACTAAATAACTTAGCCAAAGCATTAGATTGACGCTACCGGCTAATAAGTTGTGATTAAATGCTTTATCAATGAATAAAACCGTTCCTCCCCGACTTTTGTAAGTGACGGAAAGTTTGGCATAAGAATAAGAGGTGAGTAATGCGACAATTCCGGCAACAAGAAAGGCAATTGCAGTCGCACCATGAGCCAGTGAAACGGCCTCACCGAGTACCGCAAAAATGCCCCCTCCAACCATACCGCCTATGCCAATTGAAATAGCCCCCAATAATCCAATCGTGCCGTTTTTTTTATTCATATACCCTTATTCATTACAAGTCTCAATATACCCATGATACTACTAGTCTACCTCAATCATTTCCACAGTACCATCAGGTAGTACTTCAGCCATGTGGCCTTTGGGTTCTTCAATAAATTGAATCGCCACTAGCACAAAGAGGGCAGAACCAGCGATGGTTAAGAAAAATATCTGTGGTGAGACGAAAGATAATACAGTCAGGAATAATACTGCACCTACATTACCATAAGCACCGACCATTCCAGCTATTTGTCCAGTCATGCGACGTTTAATTAAGGGGACCATAGCAAACACTGCACCTTCACCGGCTTGTACAAAGAATGAACATAACATCGTCACAGCAACGGCTAGGAATAATGACCAACTGGATTCAATTTGACTCATAATATAATAACCGATGACCAAACCGATTAAGAAAATGGTCAGGGATTTTTTACGGCCATATTTATCACTAATAAGACCACCACCGGGACGTGCAATTAAATTCATAAAAGCAAAACCTGCAGCTAACATACCAGCCATAATGGCAGTGATGCCATGACTTTCATGAAAGGTTTCATAAAAGAATAGGGGAAGCATAGAAACAACCGCTAGTTCAGAGCCAAACGTCACCATGTAAGCCAAATCAAGGATGGCCACTTGTTTAAATTTGTAGCGATGAATCTTAGGAATTTCTTCTTTTAAATGCTCATTGTTGATGTGAAATATTTTATAAATATTGTAGGCAAATAACGCAGTAATGCCGAAGTAAATTATTGTGGCAGTATTGGCTTCAAGTAAGCTAACGCCTGAGGGTGATAACTTCCAGGTAAGCAGTGCTAAAGTGGCATACATCGGAATTGACATTAAGATGTAAAAATACAAATCACCTTTTGATGTGACTTCCATTGCACCCATGCGCTTGGGCTTGAAATAAGTAGAACCCTTGGGCGTATCGCTGACACTGAAAAAATAGATTACTGCATAAACAAGTGCAATGACACCAGTGAGTGCTACAGCATAACGCCAGCCTTCATCACCACCGAATAATAAAGCAATCGTCGGTAAACTCATCGCCGCTGCCGCAGAACCAAAGTTACCCCAACCGCCATAAATACCTTCAGCAACGCCAACTTGTTTGGCTGGGAACCATTCGCCCATCATGCGAATGCCAATCACAAAACCGGCGCCAACAAAGCCCAGTAAAAAACGAGATAAGGCAAGTTGTTCGAAGGTGTCTGCAAAGGCAAACATAAAACAAGGAATACTACCGATAGATAAGAGGGTGGCAAAGGTGCGTTTAGGGCCAAATCGATCAACCAGCATACCAATGATGATGCGTGCAGGAATGGTCAAGGCGACATTGAGAATGAGCAGGGTTTTAATTTGCTCACTTGTGAGTTCCATGGTTTCTTTGATGACAATTAATAAAGGTGCATGGTTGAACCAGACCATGAAGCTGATAAAAAAGGCTAACCAGGTTAAATGAAGAATTTTGGTTTTTCCAGTAAAGGAAAATAAATTCAGTCTACTATCACTCATAAGATTGCTCTCTAAATTAATTAAATAATTCTATTCTGATAATCTATGAAAGCATTTGTTAGGCCAACAAATATAAGTGTTTGTTAATTAATTAAAAAACAACTGTTTTCGTCATTATGAAAAATTCACTATGCACCATTTTGGAGCAGTGTTCTAAGGATGTTTTTTGTTCAATAGTAATAATTGGTGCAATTAACAAGCTAATGTTACTTTGCTCACAGAGCTAGCAAAAAAATTGCTATAATCTTGAGGTCAATTTTTTATTCGGAATCCTTATGGCCAGTTCACAGTCGAAAGTACAATTAAATATTACTCCAGAATACAATGCCCAATATAATAGGCTGTCGAATAAAGACGGCTTGCAAAAAACTACTTGCCCTTATTGTGGCGTGGGCTGTGGGGTTATTACACAGGTTGACCAAAATGGTGTGGTGACCGTCAAGGGTGATCCGGATCATCCTGCTAATCAAGGGCGCTTATGTTCTAAGGGGATTGCCTTGGGTGAAACCGTGGCTTTAAATGAACGCCTCTTATACCCTGAAGTAGAAGGTGAACAGGTCAGTTGGGAACATGCCTTGCCCATGGCGGCAGGACTGTTTAAAGACACAATTGAAGAATTTGGTGCAGATTCGGTGGCATTTTATGTCTCAGGGCAATTGTTAACCGAAGATTATTATGTGGCCAATAAGCTCATGAAGGGCTTTATTGGCTCGGCTAATATTGATACCAATTCCCGCCTTTGTATGTCATCAGCAGTGGCGGCTTATAAACGAGCCTTTGGTGAAGACATTGTTCCCTGCAGTTATGAAGATTTGGAACGTGCTAAATTAATTGTTTTGACTGGGAGTAATACTGCCTGGTGTCACCCTGTTATTTACCAGCGTATTGCTAAAGCTAAACAGCTTAATCCCGATTTACAGGTGATCAATATTGATCCCCGTATGACACAAACTTCCAGTATTGCCGATTTACATCTGGCATTAAAGCCCGGTAGCGATAGTGTTTTATTCAATGGTTTATTGGTTTGGTTGGAGCAAAGTGGTGAAAGCAATCCATTATATCTGGATAACTTCACTTCTGGTTTTGCTGCCGCCTTAGCTTCAGCAAAGGCCAGTGCGCCAACGCTTGAGTCAGTTGCCGAACAATGTGAGTTGCCCATTGCTGATGTTGAGCGTTTTTACCGCCTATTTGCGCGTACGGAGCGTACCATTACGGCATTTTCTCAGGGTATTAATCAGTCCAGTAGTGGCACAGATAAGGGTAATGCTATTATCAATTGTCACTTATTAACGGGCAGAATTGGTCGCCCGGGCATGGGACCTTTTTCACTGACGGGGCAGCCTAATGCGATGGGGGGACGTGAAGTCGGGGGACTCGCCAATCAATTAGCGACCCACATGGATATTGCTTCAGCAGAACATCGCCAAATTGTACAAGAGTTCTGGCACAGTCCAGTGATTGCTGATAGTGAAGGTCTTAAGGCGGTTGATCTATTTGATGCCGTCCATGATGGCAAAATAAAAGCCATCTGGATCATGGCAACCAATCCGGTGGTGAGTCTGCCCAATGCGGATAAGGTGAAACAGGCATTAATGAACTGTCCTTTGGTGATTGTTTCTGACTGTGTTGAACAAACGGATACCAGTAAGCTAGCACATATTAATTTTCCGGCACTTACTTGGGGTGAGCGTGATGGCACTGTTACCAACTCAGAGCGGTGTATTTCCCGGCAGCGACCTTTTTTACAAACACCGGGACTTGCAAAACCGGATTGGTGGATTATTACTGAATTTGCCAAACAAATGGGCTTTGAAAAGGCCTTTAATTATCATTGTCCGGCTGATATTTTTCGCGAACACGCAGGTTTATCAGGGCATAAGAATAATAATGAACGCTTGTTTAATATTTCCGCCTTGGCAAATATCACTAATCAAGAATACGATGACTTGTCACCTATGCAATGGCCCATCGTCACTCAAAGAGAAGAGAGTGCGATAAGAGTACTGGAAAATGGACAGTTTTATACAGCCGATAAAAAAGCACACTTTATTGCCATTACACCGGCAGCACCCAAACATTCAGTCAATACAGCTTATCCCTTTGTACTGAATACCGGACGAGTGCGCGATCATTGGCATACGATGACTCGTACCGGAATGTCACCACGTTTGTCATCTCATACCATTGAATCCTATGTTGAAATCCATCCACAAGATGCGATGAATGTTGGTGTATCGGATGCTGAACTTGTGAAAGTGAATAGCCCTGATCCCAATGATGCACAATTACCCGACAAAGAAATCATGGTACGGGTGCGGATCAGTGATAAGCAGCGACAGGGTAGCCTATTTGTACCCATGCATTGGAACGGACAATTCAGTAGTCAGTCACGTGTAGGGACATTGCTTGCGCCCGTGGTCGATCCCATTTCAGGCCAACCAGAATCAAAACAGGGCATCGCCAACATTAAAACCTGTCAGGCGAATTGGTATGCGTTTATGATCACTCGCAGAACACCGGAGTTACAATTTTCTAATTATTGGTCACGCTCCCGTGGCAAAGGTTATTGGCGTTATGAACTAGCAGGCTTACAGGCTCCCAAAGACTGGTCAGAACATGCGCATAATCTATTAGGACATAATGTTGATAATGAAAACTGGCTGGAGTTCTATGATAAAACTCGCAATCATTATCGTGCAGTGAAAATGTCAGGCAAGCGTTTAGATAGCTGTTTATTTATCTATCCTGATATTAATTTGCCACCAAGAGACTGGCTGATTAGCTTATTTCACAAAGATGAAATCACCCAGGAAGAACGTAATAACTTGTTACGCGGTGAAGCACTCAATGCCCATGAAGATACGGGCAAGATAATTTGTGCTTGTTTTAATGTCGGGGAGAAAACCATTAATGACTGTATCAAGAAGCAAGGCTTAAAGACTGTTGATGCCATTGGTGAACAATTAAAAGCGGGTACTAATTGTGGATCGTGTAAGCCGGAATTAGCCGAGTTGTTGAAAAACGCTTAAGCTGCTGTTAATAGCTTAAGGTAATAGCAAGCTTAATATTGATGCGTTTCTTGCCTTAGCAACACCCTATCAGAACAGTAGGATGCTGCTGCTGAGGTACGAAGCGCATCATCAAGCGTATGAACTGAATAATAACGTTAATTATTAATCAGAACTCAGATTATTTTACATTGGATCTGCACCCAACGTTCCCACTAACTCATCTAAGTAAGCCTGACTGGAAACCTGAGTCAGTTTATCTTGAGCTTTACTGAGTTGTTTGGATATTTTCAAACGACTGGCTTCTTCAGCATGGCTATCACGTTCCAGGAAGTTGCTTAAGTAATCGATATGACGCTGCCATAAAGCAATGTCACGTTCTTGCTTCACTTCTAAACGGCGTTTATACCAATCAGAAGACAGAAGGGCTTCTTTAGTGAACATGGCGCGAATTTCAGGGTGATGGGCATCCTTACCTTCGTATTCACCATGCGCCATAATATAAATTAAGGCTTTTAGTGGTGGACAGGCCTGTTCGATTGAACCATCATCAATATATTCCAGTGCCACTTTTTGCTGTGCTTCAACGATATTATTAATGCCATCGACAAAATCATCCATACTCTGGGTTTCAGGGCAAAGAATCTTTTCATCAAATACCGCAGAGGGATTATCAAAGATCTTGCCGAAAAATCCATGCACAAATAGATTGGTGATGCGATAGCCTAAACGACTAGCCAATACTTTCTTACCATTATGTTCAAAATCTTCCAGTTTTTCTAATTGTCCCTTGTTGATCAGGTAATCAGGCCGTCTCTTTTCGGGTTTTAATAGCGCCCAAATTTCCGGGATAATTAAACTGATGTCATGATTGACCTTTGTATGTGGGCCGACATAGCCAGCAGCACTACTAAAGCCTGAATAATCAGTCAGAATATAAGATACCAGGGCATTGTTTACATCGGCAGTAGGCAAGAGTGCATTAAATGGCCCCTTGGTTAAT
Source organism: sulfur-oxidizing endosymbiont of Gigantopelta aegis (assembly GCF_016097415.1). Classification (NCBI taxonomy): domain Bacteria; species sulfur-oxidizing endosymbiont of Gigantopelta aegis. Next base: position 1,473,402 of record NZ_JAEHGE010000001.1, read on the forward strand.
GCGCCTTCAGAGCCTGCTCCGGTTGTTGAAGGTGATTTACCGGTAAGACTGCAAATGAAGTCCATAAACAGTTCAGGTAATTCCTGATAATGAATAGGATTGTAAACAGCCAAAGAACGAATGCCGGCTGCTGGCTCAGGCGGGTTGTTGCGACGTCCGGTTAGGACTGCATCTACAGGAAAGCAAATGGCTTCTTCTAATGAAGCGCGACGATGAAAACGAGCACTCATTTTCGCTAAGTATAATTTAATGGGATGAGCAATATCAGAACGCAGTTGTAAATAGCGTGGGTTTTTACTCGGTGCACCATTTACCATCAAAGGGTGTGCTGAAGAAACGGCCATTTTACCTTGTGCAAGGCTATCTAATAACAAATCACGCATGGGGGCTGTATACTGATCAAATTCAACCTGATCTTCACTGAGTTCTTTTAACATATCAGGTGTTAAAGGTTGATAGTTGGCAACGAAGTTGCCTTTCATTGCCATTTCTAATTCAGTTTGTTTATCAAAACCTTTGATAATCGCATCATCAGGACGTTGGAATAAACGATACTCACAGTTCTTAACCAGTTTGACACATTCATGGTTATTTTTTTCTGGCATATTGATTAGACGTTTTGCTGGGACAACAACAGAAGCACTGATGTCATCCTCCATTTGCAATTTATCAGCAACAATATAATCCTGACGCATTTTATAGATACGCCATGCACCATCTTGATCGAAGCCCACACGTAAATAGGACATGATTAACTGACGGCATTGGTATTTTAGCTCGTGGCCTTGCACACCGTCGATAAGATCAACTGTAAAGTGTTTCTTCCAGTTGTCACCCCATTCTTCACGATAAAAACGCTTAATAATAAAGGCCAGTGCTTTGCTTGACTCAGGAATTTTTTCTAACCAGGCATTATATTCAGGGGTGAATTTTCTTTCTGATTGAGTCAGCATTTTAATCATTGAACCCAAACTACGTTCCATACTTAAGGGTGAACGTGGTGGGTGATCATTATAATCAGGAGTGAACTCAGGCAAATAGCGTTTGGAATAATCGTAGTTGAAGATCTCATCCATACGTTCCATGGCTTCATCAAGCTTATTGACAAATAAAGGGCCATAAATTACGGCATCATCAATGGCCTTGGATATTTCTGATTTGCCACCACCAGAAACGGTGGAAGGTTTGTGACAGAAAGTGCCTTCCGCATCCGTACCGACAATGCGCCAGGAGGGTGCTTTAGGGTGCTTTTCCATGGCAATTTTATAGCCACTGGGATGCATATAAATTAGCCCGGGCTTGAGCTTGATAGTCTGGGTTTTGCCATTGCTAGTCCAGGAAACCGTTTGCTGATTGAGATCCATTTGTAAATTGGTTTCAGGTACATATAAAATTTGTGGGAATTGCTTATCAATGGCATAACCTTCTTCCTGAAGATCCATAATGTCGCCATATTTTTCCACAATATCAGAAAAATGATATTCAGTGTTTTTGGTACGGCAGTCCTTTCCAAATTCTTCGCCATGGTTATAACGAGGAAAGGCTAAAGCACCACCGGAGTGTTCTTCTTCGGCTAAACCAAACAAGTTGGTAGAATAGCTGATTTGAGTTTTGACTTCTTTTTTACAATAGCCGAAATAATTGTCTGCTAAAATGGTGACAATGACACCGCGCTTATCACGGGCAGTAATTTTAAAGGGTTGGCCATTATTATAAAGCTCGTCTTCACTGCTCCAGCACATACCATCTTTTATATGTCTTTCAGTGGCATCATCAATGTGTGGCAGGCCAAGGTCTTTTTTCTTCATGCGCACGAGGTGTGGTGCAAGAATGACACAGCCGGTATGTCCTACCCAGTGTTCAATGTCTAAACCGGCATCATTTTCAGCCAAACTGGGATTGCCGGCATTACCAAAAATACTCTCAACAAAATCCAGATTGCTGGCTAATGTACCCGGTGCGAAAAAGCGAATTTCCATGCTTTTTTCAGCTTCTGACTGACTGGGATCATGTGTTGGAATTTCAGGACATACAATGGGGCGCAATAAAATAGAGAGAAAACTTTCTGCCTGCTCTTCCTGAGTTGAAGTAAAGGGTAGGGTCATTAACTCTTTGGGTGGATTTAATGCTTCATGTAATAGACTGGCATAAGCAATTTTAGGAACCGCTTTCTTATCACCGGGAACCGGCAAGCCGCCTTCGGCAATATGAAATGAACCGGCAGTGGTGCGACGGTCGCGAGAGGTGTTATGTAATACCCCTTGGCTGACGCGGAAGCTTTTTACAAATTCTGATTCAAAATAATCGCCATCAGCGGGTAAGGATAATTCACGAGCCACGCCATGGCGGTCAAGAATTAACGTGTTAGAGGGTAATACTGTGCTTTTATCACAACCACTATCTTGTAGATAATCATCCAAAAAGTCTTGAATACGCTGATCAGCAGGACAAAGATATTGTGATAACAAGCGTGATTTTTCACGATAACTTTCTAAGAGGTCGTCTGCAATAGAGAAAAAATCATTATCACAATCCTGAGCTTTGCAGGCGGGGAGTCCGGAAGAATGTAGCTTGAGATTAATATAAAGCTGAATACGTTTTTTTTCTTCGGCAGCTTCGAGAGTGTCGCTACAACTATTTACGCCTAATGATTTTGCTAAATCCATATTATATAGTACCTTTTTACATCATTTGTACAATCAAGTAGTTTGGGGCATCGCAATTATGGGAATTGTTACTAAAGCTATCCCCATTCAGATATCCTTATCAGCTATTGCTTTTGCCTAGCTATCCACGGATGATGGAATCGTATCTCCAAGTGTCACGGATATACGAGCGGTAATTTAGCAGATTTGAGATTGTTTTTAAATGTATGGAAGAAAATAAGGATATTCTAAATCTTTGTTTTTCAATGAAGATAATAAATATTTTTTAAGCTTTTCATACAGATAATAATATTATTTGCTAAAATGATTGAGTTAGATTTTTTTTACTCCCAATGTTTTCCTTCGTTTCATCGATACAAAAAGAGGTTTTTAAGGCAATTTTATGAAATATCCAATCAACAAAACCAAAATTGTTTGTACTATTGGTCCTGCTACGGATTCCATAATAAAGATGGAAGCATTATTACATGCTGGAATGAACGTCGCTCGTCTAAATTTTTCCCATGGTGATTTTACCAGTCATGGCGAAATAATTAAAAAGCTCAGAGAGGCATCGGCAAATACCGGTAAACGTCTGGCTATTATGGCTGATTTACCAGGGCCAAAAATGCGTATTGGCCAGCTTAAAGAAGAGCCCATTGAGTTAGAAAAAGGCGATGCTTTTATTCTGACCACAGAAGACATAATCGGCGATCGACAGCGTGTCTCTATCAGCTTTGAGGCTTTGCCAAAAATCGTTAAAGCGGGTGATACGTTGTACCTTAATGATGGTATTATTTCTCTGCTGGTCACTGAAATCATTGGTAATGATGTTTGTTGTGAAGTGCATGCCGGTGGTGAACTGCGTTCTAGAAAGGGCTTGAATCTACCGGGAATAGAATTGGGCTTTAGTGCCTTTACCCCACATGATAGAGATTGCCTGGAATTTGCTTTAGAGCAGGGGGTCGATGCGGTGAGTCAATCCTTTGTTGCCAATAAAGATGATATTCTGGACTTAAGAAAAGCTGCGACAGACCTAGGCTTTAAGCCCTTTGTCATTGCCAAAATTGAACGCTCAGGTGCTTTGGATAATCTGGATGAAATTTTAGCCGTAAGCGATGGCATTATGGTGGCACGGGGCGATTTAGGAGTAGAAATTCCCATTGCTTCAATTGCCATTACACAAAAACAAATTACGAAACTGGCCAGTCAATATTGCCGGCCAGTGATCACCGCCACCCAGATGTTAGAGTCCATGACTGAACATCGTCGTCCTACTCGTGCAGAAGCAACTGATGTGGCCAATGCCATTCTTGATGGCACTGATGCAGTGATGTTGTCGGGAGAATCTGCTATGGGACAGTATCCGATTGAAGCTACCGCGATGCTGGCAGAAATCGCCTGTGTTACCGAACCGCATCGAAAATTAGATAGGGGTCTGGAGCGCCTAGGTGAAAAGAAAAAAATGGAAGAATTGATCGCCCATAACCTACAATTATCTGTGAGAAATATGCAGCCTGCTGCAGTTATCACGCCTACTCGTTCAGGTAGTATGCCACGAAATGTCACTCGTTATTGTTTACCGGTATGGATCACAGCCTTTAGTGCGGATGAAAAAACCTGTCAATCTTTGCAGTTTTCCTATGGTGTTTACCCCATTAAAGCCGATGAGGATATGGCAGAATGGACGCCATTTTTACGTCGTTGGTATCAAGAACAGGGAATTTATGAGGGCATAGTCTTATTGGCTCAAGGGCCATCACCCGAATACCCTTGCAGTAATCATCGCTTGGAATTTATTGACCTAGGCTTGTAATAGCAGGGCTATAGTAAGTGCAAATTCTATAGAATGTTCGATTCATGTCTATAAAATGTGCTGAATGACAACAAAGTCGTGAACTAGTTCCATGAAAGCAGACCTACTTGACATATATCAATGAGACAATTAGAGCTTTAATGGATACTAATCCAACATAAAAATAGGAGTTAGCCATGAGTGAAGTGTTCACAAAAAACATGGCCAGAAATATCTTTTATGGAGGCAGTGTATTCTTCTTCCTACTACTTCTGGCCCTTACCTTCGACACGCAAGGCGTTCTCGCCGAGCGTGACCATCGAAAAATATCACCCCGGAAGTTGTTCTGGGTAAAAAGTCTGGGAAGACAACAACTGTGTTGGTTGTCATACCATTTTAGGCGAAGGCGCTTACTTTGCACCGGAGCTGGGCAATGTTTACACCCGTTTTGGTAATAGTAAAGAAGCCATTATTGGTTTCATTAAAAGCCGTCCTAAAAATGGTATTCCTGGTCGCCGCAGCATGCCTCAGTTTAACCTGAGTGATGAAGAGCTGAATGGCATCGCTGAGTTCCTTAAATGGACCTCAGAAGTCAATACGGCTAACTGGCCCCAAACATTCAAGGTTAAGGGAGCGAGACTATGCAATATCAATCACAATCCGTTGCGAAGCTGTATTTTATCGCGGCCATTGCCCTGTTTGTCGGGCAAATACTCTTTGGTGTCGTCTTAGGCGCCCAATATATCTGGGGAGACTTCTTATTCCCAGCTATTCCATTTAATGTTGCCCGTATGGTGCATACTAACTTACTCATCGTCTGGTTATTGTTTGGCTTTATGGGCGCTGCGTACTACCTCATCCCCGAAGAATCTGAAACCGAGCTATTCAGCCCTATGTTGGCCATGCCCTGTTCTGGATATTTCTCGCGGCGGGTGTTGCGACTATCCTAGGTTACTTACTCGTCCCTTATGCCACCTTGGCAGAGATGACCATGAATGACCTCTTGCCCACCATGGGACGAGAATTCCTCGAACAACCCACGATAACCAAAATTGGTATTGTGATTGTGGCTCTGGGTTTCTTATTCAATGTTGGCATGACCATGCTTAAGGGTCGTAAAACCGTCATTAGTATGATTATGTTTATTGGTCTGACCGGTTTAGCCGTATTCTTCTTGTTCTCCTTTGTTAATCCAGCCAACCTGATTTTAGACAAATTCTGGTGGTGGTGGGTTGTTCACATGTGGGTTGAAGGTGTTTGGGAATTAATCATGGGCGCAATGCTGGCCTTTGTACTGATTAAAACCACCGGTGTGGATAGAGAAATCATTGAAAAATGGTTGTATGTCGTTATCGCTATGAGCCTTATTACGGGCTTAATCGGTATGGGACATCACTACTACTGGATTGGTACTCCTGAGTACTGGCAGTGGTGGGGTTCTATCTTCTCAGCCATGGAGCCTATTCCTTTCTTTATGATGGTTTTATATGCCTTTAATATGGTCAACCAACGTCGTCGTGAGCACCCTAATAAGGTGGCTGTTTTATGGGCGCAGGGTACGGCTGTGATGGCATTCTTAGGCGCTGGCGTCTGGGGTTTCATTCATACTTTAGCCCCTGTGAACTATTACACCCACGGTACGCAAATCACCGCAGCTCATGGTCACATGGCTTTCTATGGTGCGTATGTGATGATTAACCTGACCATTATTTCCTATGCTATGCCACTGCTTCGCGGTCGTGCAGCAGCGAATAGTAATCGTGCGCAGGTGGTTGAAATGTGGGCTTTCTGGTTAATGACAGTGGCGATGGTATTCATTACCTTGTTCCTGACGGCAGCCGGTGTACTACAGGTTTGGTTACAGCGTTATACTGAAAATCCTATGAGCTTTATGGCCGTGCAGGAAAAACTGGAAATCTTCTATCTTCTACGTGAGCTAGCCGGTCTGGTATTCTTAATCGGTCTGGGGGTTTATGTGTATAGTTTCTTTGTCGGTGGTGAGGAGGAAGCGACTGCATAGAAAGCCTTAAGTTCTAAGCGTTAAAAATAGAGGCGGGGCTTAATCACCCCGCCTTTTTTATGTGTGGTATTTAATTTTTTAAAGTTCTAATTTTTAAAATAATGGTATATATAATGTCTATAGGTTCTATTAAAGCGGATAATAAAATTTTGCTAAAAAAAGATCCCTTACCGGGTGACTTAGCAATTTGGTTTTTTATTATGGCGGAATTACTTGTATTTGGACTGTTTTTTATGGTTTATGTCTATGTACGTAACAACAATGTGGAGTTGTTTAATACCTACCAACTAGAATTACATCGTATTGCAGGGGTGATCAATACGATTGCTCTGATCACCAGTAGTTATTTTGTTGCCCTGAGTGTGCATGCGATAAAACAAGATCAAGTTAAACGCAGTGGTCATTTAATCTTACTTGCTTTAGCAATGGGTGCTGTTTTTGTGGTGGTAAAACTATGGGAATACTCCCATGTATTTGGTGCAGGTATCCATTTAAGTACCAATACCTTTTATACCTTTTATATTTCTCTGACCTTTTTTCATTTTATGCATGTCTTAATGGGCATGGTTATCCTTGGCGCTGTATATCGCTTTATCCGGCAGGGAAAATACTCAGCCAGTGAACACCTGGGCATAGAAACCGGTGCGTCCTATTGGCACATGGTCGATTTAGTCTGGATTATTTTATTTCCTCTTGTTTATGTGATTAGGTAAGCTTTATGTCATCAACTAGATTTACATCAAGTACAAAATTAACCGTAATATGGATAATACTCATACTTCTGACGTTAAGTTCGTCCTTGGTTGCTTATTTTGAATTGTCAGGTCTTTATATTGTTGCTTTTGTATTACTAACGGTAAGCATCAAAGGTCAATTAATTATTGATTACTATATGGGAATGAAGAATGTTCGAGGATTTTGGCGATTTGCCTTACTAGGATTTATTATCGTCATACCGCTGGTTGCAATGACGGGCTATTACTTAAGCTTAATGACAGTAGATTGAAAGAAAAAATTAACTGTAAATGAACTATAAATGAACTATAAAAGATGAGAAGCGAATAAAAATGAGCACTGACACACAAGCCACTGATATCCCTTTTTATTCACCACAAGGGAATGAACAAGCCCTATTTGAACATGCCTATGGTAATCAATTGCCGGTCTTGTTAAAAGGCCCAACGGGTAGCGGTAAAACCCGCTTTATTGCTCACATGGCAGCAAAACTCAATGTGCCTTTATACACTGTCTCATGTCACGATGATTTAACGGCTTCTGATTTAGTAGGACGTTATTTAATCGGTGATAGTCAAACTATCTGGAATGACGGGCCACTGACCCGTGCTGTTCGTGAAGGTGGTATTTGCTATCTGGATGAAGTGGTAGAAGCACGAAAAGATACCACGGTGGTTATTCATCCGCTAACAGATGATCGTCGTATCCTGCCCATTGACCGTACTGGCGAAACCTTGCATGCCCCGAATAATTTTATGTTAGTTGTATCTTATAACCCAGGTTATCAAAGTATGATGAAAGGCTTAAAACCGAGTACTCGACAGCGCTTTATTTCCATGAGTTTCAATTATCTTAAACCCGCTCAGGAACAGGCAGTGGTTGAAGCGGAAACGGGTATTGAAGCACACATGGCGAAAAAATTAGTGGCCATGGCCAATGCATTGAGACAACTAAAAGATCATGATTTAGAAGAAGGTGCAAGTACCCGTTTATTGGTTTATACGGCAAGATTAATCAAGTCTGGCTTTGATCCTGTGGAAGCTTGTCTGGCAGGTTTAATCGAACCCTTAAGTGATGAACAGGATGTGGTTGAAGCATTGATGGAAGTAGTTTATGCCTCATTTGGTAAGTAGCTTTGCTTAAGTGACCTTTCTTAAATACCATTAGGACAGTCGTTTTATAAGTCACAATTAACGAACAAAAATAAAGAGCAAGAATAGTGGAAGAACAAGTCGGTCAAATCTGGAATAACTTTGTTACTAACTTATCCGATAAGAGCTTTAAAGAATCAACGGTTAGTTTACAGACAGTAAGCAAGCCGCTAGGGATTTTTTTTCGTGCCTTGGGTGGTAACAATGCTTTGAGAATTGTTGAGTCTACAGCAACGCAACATTTTGCCAAACGTAATTGGAAACATCGTGTTGCGGGGACGGGAAAATATGTTGAACTGAGTTGGCAGGATGATGATACCCTACATTTACCCAAGCAAATTAATGTCTTTCCAAGCACAGAACTGAATAAAGATTTGTATTATTGGCTTGCCGCAATCAATGCCCACACATTGGAAAATCCGTCAGCTAAAGCCAGAGGCTTGCAAGGCTGGTTTGTTTATAGTCAAACCATTACGGTAGAGGTCATAGAACGTTTTCCTGGCTTACATTCACGTTATCTACGTTTGGTTGATGCCTATATACAATTACGTCATCTGGATGAGAAGTTCAATGAACAGGAACTCGCTCAGGAAGAAGCAATTGCTCGCGCTTTAATTGAACCGGGTTGTATGGATAAGATCCCTACCAGTCAATATGCTCCGAAGCCAGTATTACTTTGGCCTCACCCCAATCCACCGGAAGTAATCGATTTAAGTAGCCGACGTTCACAGCCTGATAAAGATGTTGAAGGTGAATCAAAACCTTCAAAGCCTGAGCAAACAAAAAAAGAAAATAAACGTCGTAATGCTGAACGGGTTGATATGCCTGATGGCAAAGATGGTTTTATTTTACATCACTTTGAAAGTATTTTTGGTTTCAGTGAATTTTTGAATATAAACCGTAGCACCGACGACGACGATGAAGCCGATCAGGATAAGGCAGATAAAAATGCTGATGATATGGATTTTCTTTCCGTTGCCAGAGATAATAAAACCAAGGGCGGTAAGGTCAAATTCGACCTAGACTTACCGGCAGAATCAATGGATGAAGTGATCCTTGAAAGTGATGTGCTGTTGCCTGAATGGGACTACAAAAAACAACTCATGCTAAAAGATTATTGTTCTGTCATAAACTATATGCACAATACGGGGGAAGCGGGTGAGTTACCGGAAAACCTGCGTCGCACAGCAAAAAAACTGCGCCATCAGTTGGAAGCTTTAACCAGTAAACGCGTCTGGCATCGGCATCAAAGTGAAGGCAGTGAATTGGATTTGGATGCCTATATCAATTATGTCGGCGAACGTTTCAGCGGACATAAAGTGGAACAACCGGATTTATATCAGCAATTGCGCTCTTCAGAAAGAGACTTATCGTGTTTATTATTAGCGGATCTTTCATTATCTACCGATACCTGGCTATCCAATGAAGCACGTATTATTGATGTGATCCGAGATTCCTTGTTTTTATTCAGTGAAAGTTTGCGTAATACTGGCGATCAATTTTCTATCTATGGTTTTTCATCCAAAAATCATGGTCATATTCGTTTTAATACCCTGAAAACCTTTAAAGAAAAATACAATGGCATCGTGCGCTCGCGTATCCAGGCGATTAAACCCGGATTTTATACCCGCATGGGAGCCGCAATACGTTATGCTTCGGTGAAATTGGAACAACAAGATACCCAACAGCGCTTATTGCTTATCCTCACTGATGGCAAGCCTAACGATTTAGATCGTTATGAAGGACGCTATGGTGTCGAAGATACTCGCCGTGCTATCCATGAAGCCAAAGCAAAAGGTTTACAAACCTTCTGCATCACCATTGACGATCAGGGTGGGGAATACCTGCCGCACATCTTTGGCACAAATGGTTATACGATTATTAGAAAACCAGAGCATTTACCGCAGAAATTACCGTTATTGTATGCGAATTTAACCACTAATCCCAGCTAGTGCCCATCCGTTTATTGCATTCGATAGAGCTCCCCCTAAAGAAGGGGGGAAGCTAAAAGCGGAATAAACGGATGAACACCAGCTAAGATGTCATTACTTTTTTAGCAATCATGCTAGAAGTAATGAATAATACTTGACTGTTATGGTCAAGTATTATTAAATGTCTCTAAAATTATTATGTTTGATAAAGTTTAGAGACATTTAATGCAAGAAATGAATCCCCAAGAAGTTCAAGAACACCTGAAAAATAGTAGTACCAAACCCTTATTGCTGGATGTACGTGAGCCATGGGAGTATGACGTTTGCCATATCGAAGGCGCACAGCTAGTCCCCATGAATAGTATTCCTGCTCAGATGAGCAAGCTGGATCCTGAACAAGAAATTATCATTATTTGCCATCATGGTGTCCGTAGTCGTATGGTTGGACGCTTTTTAGAAGCAGCAAAATTCAGCAATCTTATTAACCTGACCGGTGGTGTTGCAGCCTGGGCTCAGTCAGTCGATTCTGAAATGGCAACATATTAAGCTAAATAAATCAGTTTGAACCTACTGATTCATTTAGGCTAATGCATGTTTCTTTATTTTGCGCCATAAAGAAACCCTGTCAATGCCTAATATGGCTGCTGCTTTAGTCCGGTTGCCACCACATTTATCCAATACCCACTTAATGTATTCAATTTCTTGTTCATCTAATGTGGGAAGTTTATTTTTATTGAAACGCATCACTGAAATTGAATGTTCGGTCAGAGAAGTAGGAAGTTGACTTAGAGTGATTTTCTTTTCCGTTGACAGCACAATGGCGCGCTCAATGATATTTTCTAGCTCTCGTATATTTCCCGGAAAACCATATTGGTTTAAAATATCCATAACTTGAGGATCAAAATCTTCGATTTTTTTATGCATATTTTGTGTATGCTTTTTTAAAAAATAATAGGCCAGTAGGGGGATGTCATCAATACGTTCCGATAAAGGAGTCAAATGAATTTGAATGACATTGAGGCGATAAAATAAATCCTGGCGGAAATGCCCCTCAGATACTTCGAGTTCTAAATCGCGGTTGGTTGCAGCCAAAAAGCGCACATTAATGGGATAAGTTTTTGTACCACCTAGGCGTTGAATTTCATTTTCCTGTAAGACTCTTAATAATTTAACCTGCATCCCCAAGGACATTTCGGCAATTTCATCAAGAAATAAAGTACCACCTTCTGCTGCTTCAACCAGGCCCTGCTGTGAACTATTTGCGCCGGTATAAGCACCTTTTTCATGACCAAATAATTCATTGGCTAATAACTCTTCTTGCAATGCGCCACAATTAATTGCGACAAAGGGCTTATTGGAACGCTGGCTATGGGTATGAATAAATCGAGCCGCTAATTCTTTGCCAGTACCACTTTCACCGGAGATAATCACCGAACAATCAGATGGTGCAATCTGTTTCATTGTATCGAGAAGACGTAATGTGGGCGGATCCTGAGTAATGATAGGGTGTGAATTATGGTCTTCGATGAGATTCGATTTGAGCTTTTTATTTTCTCGTTTTAAGGTCACTAATTCTAAAGCGTGTTTAACTATTTCCCTGATTTCATCTAATTGATAGGGCTTGCTTAAATAATGATAAGCCCCCATTTTCATGGCTTGTACAACCGAGTCATAAGAGCCATGACCTGTTAGCATGATAACGGGTAGGTCAGGATCAACTGCCTGGGCTTTTTTTAGAATTCCCATGCCATCTACTTTGTCCATTTTCAAATCTGTAATCACGACATCAAAATTTTTCTCTTCAAGCATTTTAAAACCACCCGTTCCGGTACTTCTGGCGGTGACTTGAAAACCCTGTTTGCTAAATAAATGGGTCAGATTTTTTACTGCAATAGGCTCGTCATCAATGATTAATAAATGGGGCATTAATTTATCTTCTTCTTTTGTTGATGTTGATAGGGTCGATGTTGTTGGTGAATTAACTTCTATCATCATGATTGTAATGCTTGGGTGCAGGGTAGGCGAATAATAAATTCTGCTCCCTTATCGGGCTGGCTGATGACGCCAATTTCTCCGGCATGTTCACGAATAATTTCTTGCACAATGTAGAGACCAATTCCCATGCCTTTGCCCGGTGCTTTGGTGGTGTAAAAGGGATCGAATATATGCACAATACTTTGTTCATCAATACCGACACCAGTATCCTTAATACTCAAACTGGTATAGGCCATGTCTGGAATGCTCGCTTGTAAAGGCTTTTTGACATCACCAATGATATAGGCATTATCCGGAAGGGCATTGGAATTGTCCCAGCAGAAACTGGCTTTAAGCTCAATTTGGTTATGTGAATCACCGGCATCGGTAGCATTGTTAATTAGATTAATTAACACTTGCTGAAAACGTTGTCTATCGACATTGATAAATAATTTGTCGGGGATATCCGTTAAAATAGGCGGTAGATGCTTTAATTCATTGGCGAGTAATAATAGTGTATTATCAACTAACTCGACTAATTGAACCGGCTCAATAATAAAATCCCGGTGGCGACCAAAGTCTTTTAAAGCGTTGACAATTTTATGGGCACGCATGGTTTCGCTATCAATTTGTTCTAACCAGCTTATTAATAATTGACGATCAGTACTATCAATTTCTTCTTTTAACAATTGGCAGGAAGAGAGAATGTTTCCCAATGGGTTATTCAGCTCATGGGCTACTCCGGAGATTAAAACGCCTAATGAGGCAAGTTTTTCCGTGTGTAATAATCTTTTTTTTCGTAAATCCAGCTCATAGAGCATTTTATTGAAAGCATTGGTAAAATTGATGATTTCCTGTTCATCGCTGATGATTTCTAATTGTTCAAACTGACCCTGAGCAATAGGCTGTAAGCGATTTTCAAGTTCTCGCAGAGGCCTAACAACCAAGCGGCTCAGTCGGTAGCCGATAACTAAGGTGATTAATGCAGTAATAAATATGGCACTGACTAAGGTCCATTGTGTGGTGTTTAGAGATTGTAAGAGGGATTTTCTTTCTTGTGAGGCAAAATGATCGGCTATCGTTGAGAGTTGATGGCCTAAAGGACGAATTTTCCCCGATAAGTTTTCATTTTTTTGTTGCTCCCATTGAGACCAGTAGCGAGTTAGTAATACTTGGTATTCAGCTAATAAGGTTTGCAAATTATTCAGATCAATTTTTGACCATAGACTGGCATAACTAGCATGGTTTTGTTCGAGGTTATGGATGGCTTCGCGGGTAAAAACGAGGATGCTCTCCAGTTCCTCTTTATTATGATAGAGAAAAAGGTTTTTTTCATGGCGGCGCATTTCAAGAATATCATCTTTAAAATTGCCTATTACCACGCCTTCTCTCACCTGTTGTTGTAAATATAACAAATTAAAAAATGCGAATAGGCAAAGCAATACAATAAAAGTAGCCAATAGATAAAAGGCTCTGGATGTTTTGTGGCGTATGCTATTCATTGATTTATTCGAAAAAGGGTTTGGTGGTGTTTGATGCGTATTGTAACATAAATGAAACATTTGCGATGCAAATTGCAACACTTTGTGAGGCTATGGTATTAGTAGTTTAGAATAAAATTCTATTTATGTGTTGCAATATGTAACGATAGCTATTATTTTGCATTTCTGCTTTCAATAAAATCAATGACTTAGTTGTTATTGTTGTTGGCCTAATTTTTGCTAAAACAAGGGCAATACAATAATTTAGTTATATTCTATATCGTTACATTAGGGTCATTTTAAATGATAGAAAGCTTAAAAAAAGTAATGGATGGTTTGTCAGCACAATATGTGAATGACAACCTGTCAACTGTCAATAAAATAGAAGTGTTGAATCATCGCAAGCCCAGAATCATTAAGCGTCCTGCTAAACTATCCGTTGATCTTAATCTTGAAAAGGATTTACAGCAAAGTCAGCCTACTTTATGCACTAAGAGACATATCGCCTTATTATGTGATGATACGACAAATCATAACGTTTTGAGCTATGTTTTGGGTAATTCAAGTGACTGTAATGTTGATATCCTATATCATGGTGCTCATAAGAATACACAAGCCGATTCTTTCTATAAGCAGGCACGTTTAAGTTTTCTGGAAAATAATGTGGATATCCGTTTAGTTAAACTCATTAATGACTCCATTGCTGAGGTTAAAGACTATTTGGTTCAGCAACGTTCTCTACAATACTTAGTCAGTGATTCCCATGATGCATTAATTAAAGATTTTTTAAATAATAAATTATTTAAAAATCAAATTAATGTGCCTATCGTGTTAATTAACTAGTGTTCATTCGTTTATTCTAGAATTACTTGATAGTTGTGACTGTAGGGTGGGCATGGCTTTATTTGCCCACGCTGAAAGTGTGCATAATAAACTCCTGAGTCAGCGTAGCAAATAAAGCCATGCTCACCCTACTATTTTATGCAGATAAAGAACTCTGACTCACGCTGGTAATGCCAAAGAGTTTAAAACAAAAAAATTTAAAATAAAAGTGGATTAAAAATTTAAAAGAGAGCTCTATGAAAGATAAATTAAAACTACAAAAAAAGAAAATTATTGCCGGGATCATCTTCCTGATTGCGGCATTCTTTATGGCGACTATTGTACCGACGGTGCAAATGTCATGGGTTATGGGCTTGTTGTTACTGACCATATACTTGTTTGCTTTTGAGGTGTTAGAAGTCGATGTAACGGCGATTTCAATTATGGTACTGCTGGGCTTATCGACTTTATTTGCTCCCCTTATGGGTCTGGAAGCGGGGCTGGTTTCAACCGACAGACTCTTTGATGGTTTCTCCAGTAATGCGGTGATGTCAATTATCGCTGTCATGATTATTGGTGCAGGTCTGGATAAAACCGGCATTATGTCAAAAGTAGCTTCTTTTATTCTGGATGTGGGTGGTACATCAGAAAAACGCATTATTCCTATCGTTTCCAGTACTGTCGGCTTTATCTCTTCTTTTATGCAAAACGTTGGTGCAGCAGCCTTGTTTATTCCTGTCGTGAGTCGGATTTCTGCTCGTTCAGGTTTGCCGATGTCGCGCTTATTAATGCCTATGGGCTTTTGTGCGATTTTAGGTGGTACAGTCACCATGGTGGGTTCATCACCTTTGATTCTGTTAAATGACTTGATTCTGACTACCAACCATTCGTTGCCAGAAGCGCAACAGATGGAAACATGGGGCTTGTTCTCAGTGACGCCAGTGGGTATCGCATTAGTCTTAACGGGTATTCTTTACTTTGTAATAGCAGGGCGCTTTGTTTTGCCAAAAGGTACCGGCAAGATTGATGCAAATACTGCAACCAATACCATGGACTATTTCCAAAATATTTATGGCATTGACTATGCAATGTTCGAAGTAGTCGTACCCGCAGACAGTCCTTTGGTGGGTCATGTTCTGAATGATATTGAGCATGAGGGGCATATACGAATCATTGCCGCTATTAAAGGTAATACCAAAGATGTGACCATTGGTGCCAATGGCGTGGCTCGTGACTATACCATTGATGCCAACACTGTATTGGGTATTTTAGGTTCAGAAAAACACATTACGCACTTTGCCGATGATTATAAATTAGACGTTAAAGATGATTTAGAATTTTTTCAGGACACCTTATCTTCAGCCCGTTCAGGTGTTGCAGAAGTGGTTATTCCACCCGGCTCACAATTAATTGATAAGTCAGCCCGTGATGTTTGGCTGAGAAAAACCTATGGTTTGGCCATGGTTGCCTTGCATCGTGATGGTGATACTTTAGGCGCTGGTGAAGGTATTCGTGATTTACCTTTTCAGGCGGGTGATACATTAGTCGTACATACCTTATGGACTAATTTGGATCGCATTACTAAAGACAAAAACTTTGTTGTAGTAACAACAGAATATCCACATGAAGAAACCCGTCCCCATAAACAAGCCGATAAATAAAGGTGTTGATAAATGCGATAAATTAAGCTATTATTCTTGTAAAATCAACATTTAAGGGGATATCTAAATGGATAAAATATCTTCTGATATAAAACAACCAAGAATTCCAGTTGAAATTAACGATATTCAGGTTAATTTTTGCAAAAATCCATTGTGCCAAAATTATGGTGTTCCTGCCAGCACAGAAAGCCAAGTTAAACTCCATAAATCACAAAAAGACTGCTACAAATTATCAAGTGGTAGTCGAAAGCCAGTTACTAAACTGATTTGCAAGTCTTGTAATGAGTTATTCCCAGTTAAGAGCAATCAAGGAATTTGGGATGAATTACAGCGAATTGAAGAATATTTAAAAGAAACTCCAGAGGTGTCATGCCCTGATAATGATGTGTCAACACTTTTCCGGACAGTTTTCTAAATATTTTTTTGGCTGTTTCAAGTGATTTTTGTCATTTTGTATTTCCTATCATTTTAGTTTCTCATGTTAACTTTAAACAGATGAAGAGAAAGGGCTTTGCCCTCTGGAACGATAGAGCCGTTCCATTCACCCAAGGTATTTTCACAACGGTAATGATCCTGTTACAATATCTTCACGGCACAGGCTGAGGAGCCGATGGCCGTCAACGGTAATGGGCGGCATTTATGTCGCCTTTTACCCCTCTTCAATCAATCGATTTAAGCTATTTCCTGCTGTATTTCATAATCGACTGGTGACAAATAATCATTAGCCGAATGAAGTCGCTCCCGATTATAAAATACCTCAATATATTCAAATATTGCCTGCTTTGCTTCTACTCTGGTTTTGAATCGACAATGGTGCGTCAATTCAGTTTTCAAACTATGAAAGAAGCTCTCTGATACAGCATTGTCCCAGCAATTTCCTTTGCGGCTCATAGACTGAATTATGTTATGATCCGACAATATTTTTCTATGACTATCAGAGGCATATTGGCTACCTCGGTCAGTATGCCAAAGCAATCCATCCATTGGTTTACGCTTCCATATGGCCATCAGTAAAGCATCATTGACTAGCTTGGCTTTCATTCGCTCATCCATCGACCAGCCAACAATTTGCCTAGAGAATAAGTCAATGACAACCGCTAAATATAACCAGCCTTCCTTGGTGGCAATATAGGTAATATCACCCACATAGTAGCGATCAGGTTGAGAGACAGTAAACTCTCTTTCCAGTAAATTTGGAGATATACGCTTATTATTATTTGGAATTAGTCGTCGCTTTAAAGCGTCTCTTCGTTTTACAAAACAAACCGGCTTTTTTCATTAATCGACCAATTCTCCGGCGGCTTATATGAACGCCTTTTTCAGCCAGTTTTCTTTTTAAGACGACGGGTTCCATAAGTCTTGCGACTGTCTTCAAACAGTTTTTTAGCTGCTCAGTAAGCGCTTCATTTTCTTTCTCTCTATCCGTTTTAGGAGAGCTAACCCAATCATAATAGCAACTACGGGAAACATCCATAAAACGGCACAGAATCGTTACCGGGTAATCTTTAGCCTGATCAGTTATCCATGCGTACTTCACAAAGTTTCCCTTGCAAAGTACGCTGTGGCCTTTTTAATAAATCACGCTCCTGAATCACTTTTGCCAATTCTTTTTTCAGACGTTTTACTTCATCATAAATGTGTTCATCACTTCTATTGGCTACCGTCTTCACCGGTTTGGAATATTTACTGATCCAGGTATGTAGAGTATTTACATTAACACCTAGCTCCCTGGCAGTCTGAGAAACGGGTTGATCCGTCTCATTAGCTAATTTGACAGCTGATTCTTTAAATTCTGATGTATAGCTTTTATTCGGTTTTTTTGTTTGATCATTCATTTTAGGTCACATTTTTTAGTTATTTTAAGTTGTGTGTCCGGTTAAGTATAGCCACATTATAATTCATGTAAAAATAATCTCATTAGTATTAAGTTAGGAAAAGAATTTTACCAGTCTTTTGGGAAAACAAAATCAGGTTCTAGTCGTTATCGATGCAAGTCTTGTAAGAAAACATTTTCAGTTAAACAATCTACAACTGGTCAAAAACAGCCTCATAAAAACAATCTTATTTTCAAACTTCTAATGAATAAATCCCCTTTAAGGCGAATCTGTGAAGTTGCTGATGTTGGTATGGCGACTGTTTATGCAAAAATTGATTTTCTGCATAAACAGTGCATGACCTTTGTATCAGAAAGAGAACAGAGGTTAATTAAAAGCAATATAAAGCGACTTTATGTTAGCGTGGATAGACAGGAATATATTGTTAATTGGACAAGACGAGAAGATAAACGAAATATTAAACTTTCAGCAATCGGTAGTGCTGACAATGAAACGGGCTACGTATTTCAAAATGAATTTAAACTATGATCCTTGTATTAGCCCTATTGAAATAGAAGAAAATGCTTTATCTGTTAATGATTATAATGCCCAATACGCCTATCGAAAACATGCAAGATTCTGGTTGAATGGTGATTATAAAGAGAGTGTGAAAAATTCAAGATCCAAAAAGACAAATGGATCATCTTTAAGTGCCGATATATCAGCAACATACAAGGATGCAATTTCTCGTGATGATATAGAAGAATCAGAAGCTCTCTATCAAGTACAAAAATTGCCTCAAAATGGAATGCAGATCCATTCTGAATATACGATGTATGGACATTTCTTTTTTATACATAAATTGTTCAGTGGTGTTGAAAAAATCAGATTCTTTTAGATCAAGATTCTGGAATGAGAGCAACCTGCTTAACAGCTTTCCATAACGAAATAAAAAATAGAAGCTGTGATGCTTTTTATGTTCGAATAACAAAGGATTTAACTGTTGA
Source organism: sulfur-oxidizing endosymbiont of Gigantopelta aegis (assembly GCF_016097415.1). Lineage (NCBI taxonomy): Bacteria > sulfur-oxidizing endosymbiont of Gigantopelta aegis. The sequence continues at coordinate 1,492,438 of NZ_JAEHGE010000001.1, forward strand.
TGAAAAGCGGAGAACTTAATGATTCCAGGAACTATTTTTCAGATCAGCAAAAAAGAACACCCTGATTTATCAAAAAATAAAATAAAATTAAAAATAATAAAAGATCGATTAGAAAACATGCAGGAAATTGGAAACTGGAAAGATAAATGGCTTTTACACCCTTTTCCTAATATGTCTGAACCAGAAAAAGCGATTTGTTATCTTACTGATTATGGTGACTATAATGTATATACTTAACCGGACACACAACTTAAAATAACTAAAAGATAAAAAGTGTGACCTAAAATGAATGATCAAACAAAAAAACCGAATAAAAGCTATACATCAGAATTTAAAGAATCAGCTGTCAAATTAGCTAATGAGACGGATCAACCCGTTTCTCAGACTGCCAGGGAGCTAGGTGTTAATGTAAATACTCTACATACCTGGATCAGTAAATATTCCAAACCGGTGAAGACGGTAGCCAATAGAAGTGATGAACACATTTATGATGAAGTAAAACGTCTGAAAAAAGAATTGGCAAAAGTGATTCAGGAGCGTGATTTATTAAAAAGGCCACAGCGTACTTTGCAAGGGAAACTTTGTGAAGTACGCATGGATAACTGATCAGGCTAAAGATTACCCGGTAACGATTCTGTGCCGTTTTATGGATGTTTCCCGTAGTTGCTATTATGATTGGGTTAGCTCTCCTAAAACGGATAGAGAGAAAGAAAATGAAGCGCTTACTGAGCAGCTAAAAAACTGTTTGAAGACAGTCGCAAGACTTATGGAACCCGTCGTCTTAAAAAAAAAACTGGCTGAAAAAGGCGTTCATATAAGCCGCCGGAGAATTGGTCGATTAATGAAAAAAGCCGGTTTGTTTTGTAAAACGAAGAGACGCTTTAAAGCGACGACTAATTCCAAGCATAATAAGCGTATATCTCCAAATTTACTGGAAAGAGAGTTTACTGTCTCTCAACCTGATCGCTACTATGTGGGTGATATTACCTATATTGCCACCAAGGAAGGCTGGTTATATTTAGCGGTTGTCATTGACTTATTCTCTAGGCAAATTGTTGGCTGGTCGATGGATGAGCGAATGAAAGCCAAGCTAGTCAATGATGCTTTACTGATGGCCATATGGAAGCGTAAACCAATGGATGGATTGCTTTGGCATACTGACCGAGGTAGCCAATATGCCTCTGATAGTCATAGAAAAATATTGTCGGATCATAACATAATTCAGTCTATGAGCCGCAAAGGAAATTGCTGGGACAATGCTGTATCAGAGAGCTTCTTTCATAGTTTGAAAACTGAATTGACGCACCATTGTCGATTCAAAACCAGAGTAGAAGCAAAGCAGGCAACATTTGAATATATTGAGGTATTTTATAATCGGGAGCGACTTCATTCGGCTAATGATTATTTGTCACCAGTCGATTATGAAATACAGCAGGAAATAGCTTAAATCGATTGATTGAAGAGGGGTAAAAGGCGACATAAATGCCGCCCATTACCGTTGACGGCCATCGGCTCCTCAGCCTGTGCCGTGAAGATATTGTAACAGGATCATTACCGTTGTGAAAATACCTTGGGTGAATGGAACGGCTCTATCGTTCCAGAGGGCAAAGCCCTTTCTCTTCATCTGTTTAAAGTTAACATGAGAAACTAAAATGATAGGAAATACAAAATGACAAAAATCACTTGAAACAGCCAAAAAATATTTAGAAAACTGTCCGGAAAAGTGTTGACACATCACTATGATGAAGACCATCAGGCATGGTTATATAACAAAGCCTCCATGCATGGGATTGATAATTTTTTTTATGCAGGTTAGACGTAGATTATCATTATTAGAGCGAGTTATTTCATCTGCCAGCAGTTCTGGCAGAAGGTGGTATGGGTATTCTGCTTACAACCCAAAGAACATTGTTAAGTTACTCGATATATTCCGAGTTTATTATAATTATTGTATTGCAGGAAAAGACAAAAAAACACCCGCTATGCGTTTAGGTCTGGCAAAAGGCATTGTTAGTCCAGAAGACATCATTTATTTTTCACCTAATTAACTATGAGCCATTATGAATAAAACAATTTTCAAACAACTTAAGAAAGACAAAGGTAACTGGCTCAATGAAACAGAAGTACGCCAGGGATGGATAAAGATTATTGGTGATGTATAGTGGACCCGAAAACTGGACAATAGGTTAAGATATAAGAGCTAACCTAACGGGGAACAAAAAATGAGCACAAAAAGAAAAACATTCAACAACAAATTTAAAGCAAAAGTAGCCATTGAGGCTTTGAAAGGTCAAAAACAGTCGCAGAAATTGCGTCAGAATTTGAAGTGCACACCACCCAGGTCAATAGCTGGAAAAAGCAGATGCTTGATGGTGCAGCCGATACTTTTTCAAAAAAATTAGAGAATAAAGATGCTGAACATGAAAAGGAAAAAGAACACCTGTACAGCCAAATAGGTCAACTAAAAGTAGAGGCTGACTGGCTGTCAAAAAAGTTGAAGATGTTCAACTGAGTAGAGCAGAAAAGCGGTGTTGCATAGAAAAAGAGCACCCTCAGTTGAGCATCAAAAAACAATGTGAGCTTATCGGCCTGAACCGTTCAAGCTATTACTATCAACCTAAAAAGCCTCTGCAAAATAAAGATTTAACATTAATGAATTTGATGATGAGTTGTACATAAAACATCCATTCTATGGCAGTCGTCAAATTCGTAATGCATTAAGATTGAAATGTTATAAAATTAATCGTAAAAAGTTCAACGGCTTATGCGGATCATGGGATTGGTTTCAGTGGCACCAAAACCCAATACCAGCAAGCCTTGCAAAGTAAATAACCTCTATCCATATTTGCTCAAAGGAATTGATATTAATAGGAATAACCAGGTTTGGTGCACAGATATCACGTATTTACGGATGCCACATGGATTTGTCTACCTAAGTGCTGTTATGGACTGGAGTAGCCGTTTTGTGCTGTCCTGGGAAGTGTCAACCAGCATGGAAGAAAGCTTTTGTATCAGTAGTCTGGAAACAGCACTGCGACGATATGGAAAGCCAGAAATCTTCAATACGGATCAAGGTGCTCAATATACTAGCAGAGCATTTACAGGTGTTCTAAAGGCCAATGATATAAAAATCAGCATGGACGGCAAAGGCAGAGCAATGGAAACATTATGATTGAACGACTCTGGCGAAGTGTAAAATATGAGGAAATTTACCTCAAGGATTACCAAAGTATTGATGAGCTAAAGAGCTCATTAAAGGAATATTTTGAGTTTTACAACCATGAACGACCACACAGTACACACGGTGGAAAAACGCCTGCAGAGATCTATGGCGTGATGAAAGAAGTTGTTCCAGACTTAAAACGGGCAGCATGATGAGAGGATAATCAACTTTACTGGCAACCGCCTTGTCCACATATCCACAGGCCAAGCCAGTAGCCCTGAGATATATCGCAAGCGTCTCTGGACTACTGGCAGACCTGTGGATATGTGGATAAGACTAATACTATAAATAACCAACAGAATTATATCTTAATATTTGAGAAAGCTGTCTTGACAATGGGGTCCACTGTAATGCTTTAAATATTCCTTTTCAAATGGAGAGGCAAAGAGTTGATGCCAGTTATAACAGAGTTATTATTGAATTTAAGGATAAGGGCTTATTTAATGGCAGTACTTCCAGTTCTGCATTTAAAAATGCGGTGTTTGATCGCTTAAAAAATATATCCCGACTCGTGCTAAACTCGAATCCCTCGACAATGAGGATTATATTGGAATAGTTACCGATGCAGAGCATATTGCATTTGCACGGTACAGCCGAGGAAAAATAGTTCATGATGCATTATTACCATTAAGTGAATCCAGTGTATCTTTGATAGTTAAGGCTCTGACTGATTGTAAATGGGTTCCTGTTACATCAGAAAATCTAATCACTGATTTTGGTCATAGTTCTGATGCTGGCTGTAATATGTTACAGGCTTTATCTGACGCATTATCAGAGCGACTGGAAAAGAAAAATAATAATAAAATAAAAATGATCTTTGAAGAGTGGAAAGCTCTTTATGGACAAACATCAAATCTTTCCATCAGCCAAGTGAATGGGATTCTTGATAATATTGGATTTCAAGTCAATTTCTCTGAACAAAAAAAGTCTGAAGAATTGAAGATCCCTGTTGCACTTTTTGTCATACATACTTACAACTCTCTTTTGATAAAAATTCTTGGTGCAGAAGTTGTTGCCGAACATGCACTAACCACTTATAAAGGATTTATCAGAGAAACAGTCAGCCTTGATGGTCAATTATTAATTGACCGAATGGAATATGAAATTGAACAGGGTAATTTCTTTTCTGGTGCTGGAATAAATGGGTTTGGAGAAGAAGTTATTTTCAGTTGGTATCTTGATGTTGCAAGATTGAAACAACATCAAGCCAAAATAATTGATGGATTAAAAGGTATTTTGCTTTCATTCTCCATGTATAGAGCGGATAAATTAACTTCCGCACGTTCAAAAGATGTTCTTAAGTCGTTTTATCAAGATCTCGTGCCAAATGAGCTACGAAAAAGTCTGGGTGAATTTTATACACCAGAATGGTTGGTTGAAGTCACTCTGGATAGAATCAATGTAAAAAATTTTTTAACTCAACGATTTCTTGATCCAACATGTGGTTCAGCTTCTTTCTTACTGGCTTTAATCAGGAAAATAAAAATACAAGCAACAGATGATGGGTGGGGTGATTTAGAAGTGTTAAAACACATCATAAACAATGTCTGGGGCTTTGATTTAAATCCTTTAGCAGTCCAGACTGCCCGAGTGAATATATTAATCGCTATTTCTGATTTATTAGACAATAACAAAGGAACAGATATAGAAATACCGATTCTTTTAGCGGATGCAGTGTATTCCCCAGCTCGAAATCCTAAAAAGATGAATTGATTGTCTCTTATAAAATTGGTAGTGAAGTAGCCGATCTTGAAATTTTATTGCCTTCAGAATTGGCTTTTGATAGAAGTCGTTTAGATTCCGTATTTTTACTAATGGATAATTTAGTTTCAAAAAGTACTCAGTGGCGTGAGACAGAAAAAAAAATTAATACAAAAAAATTAATTACATCCAATGAAATGAAAGAATGGAGATCACCACTCAAGCATACTTATGAAAAAAATTCTGGATTTACATGAAAGAAACTGGAATGGTATCTGGTTTCGTATAGTGCGTAATTTCTTCTGGTCTGCTATTGCAGGAAAGTTTGATGTGGTTGTTGGTAATCCACCTTGGGTCAGATGGTCAAAATTACCCGAATTATACCGTGAACGTATAAAGCCAACCTGTGATCATTATGGAATTTTCTCAAAAACAAAATTTCATGGTGGAAATGAACTTGATATATCAGGAATGATCACCTATACCGTTGCAGATAAATGGCTCAAAGATGAAGACGGAATTTTAGCATTTGTTATCACGCAAACTCATTTTCAATCACCATCTTCAGCAGGTTTTCGATCATTTTATATCGGAAATAATCAGATCATTCAACCTGTAGGGATTGATGATCTAAAAGCTTTAAAGCCATTTCCTGATGCAGCCAATAAAACAGCTATTTTTATTGCTAAAAAATGCAAAGGTAACACAATAAAATATCCTATACCCTATGCTATATGGGAAGCGGCTAAAGGAAATAAAAAAGCAATCCCTGCTCACCTCACAAAACAAGAAGCTCTTGATTCAGTTGACATTGATAAGTGTGAGGCAACCCCTGTTACGGGAGGTGATTCACCATGGGCTATTACACCGAAAGGTGGTTTTAAAGCATTTAAAAGATCACTGGTGCAAGCACTTGGGTTAACGGCAGAAAAGGAGTAACCACAGAATTAAATGGTATTTATTTTGTAAAAATTATTGATACAAATAAAAATAATAATTTGGTGCAAATTGAAACCTGCCCTGACTTTGGAAGAAATGAAAAAGTAAAACCAGCAAGAAAGTTTTGGATAGAACCTGATTTTCTATATCCTTTAGTTAAGGGGGCTGGAGATATACAGGAATGTTATGTCTCAATCAAAAAAGATTTATATGTACTGGTGCCTAATAAGGGGATCACAAAACAGTTATTAGAAGATTGTGAAAATGACATGGAAGACAAACCAAAGTGTGAAGGATTTTTAGCACCTATCAAGACCAGCTTATTTTAAGATCAACATATAGCAAACGAATGACAGAACACGCACCTTATTTCTGTATTTCAAATGTTGGCAGTTATACTTTCGCACCATTTAAAGTGGTATGGCCTGAACAGCCTGGCAATAAATCATTTAGAGCGGCAGTCATTACAAAAGGTAACGATCCTATCAGTGGTCAAAAAGTTTTTGTTCCCGACCACAAATTGTTTTTTGTTGATTTTTATGATTCAGAGCCAGCCTATTATCTTTGTGGTTTACTAAACAGCTCTACAGTACAAGCTTTTATTGATAGTCATAATATTTCAATTCAAGTGGGTAATGTGTTTAAACACATGAATTTACCAGAATTTGATGCAGATAATAAGAAACATAAAGAGTTATCAGCATTAAGTGAAGTAGCACATAATGAAGATAACAAAATCAAAAGACAAGCATTGTTAAAAACTATTTCTAAACTTGGAAATTCATTACTTTGAGCAAATATGGGTGTTTTTATACAAAAATATCAACACCTTTGTTTATCGGCTTGCGATCATTTCTGGGGTTTCTATAGGCGTTGCCTCGACGGTAAACAGCGTAGTGAGTATCTGTTGATTCTTGGGGAATGCCAACGACATAAACAGAATCCCCGGCACCCGCAGCGCTACGATCATCGGTCATGCCCGCGATATAAGGTAAATTGGCAAATTCACCGAAGTTAAGCACTCTATTTTTGGTTAAAAAGGGAGCGATTATATCCAGAGGGATAGTGGGAATGGCATTGTCCAAAGCTTCAATTCGAGTTTCAGGACTTAAACGAACGGTACGTTTGCCATGTTTGTTACGTGTGATATAAGGCTTGCCATCAATATAAACCAGATACAAAACATCTCCGGGATAAATCAGGTGAGGATTTTTAACTTGCGGGTTGATTTGCCAGATTTCTGGCCATAGCCAGGGCTCGCTGAGAAATTTCCCGGAGATGTCCCATAAAGTGTCGCCTTTGACCACGACGTATTCTTCTGGGTGTCCAGGTTTTAGTTTTATTTTTTCTGCCTGAGCGGATACAAATAATGCACTGCTCAATAATAAAATGGCAAGTGTCTGAGTAAGAAAACGTTTATTGTTTTTCATATGAATCCCTAAATTCATTGGAAATATTGATCGAATTAAACAGTCAAACCTGTCATTCAGAGTATTGCGCCCGAAATATTACAGTCTGAACTTGTATCCCTGAGATTATTCTAGTCAAGAGTCTAAAATAAAACCATTAAATTATTAAAAAAATATAATAAAATCCAAAGATTAGCTTAAATTTATAATGTTTATTGTTAAATATAAAGTGTTTTATCAAAAATTACCAACCTGGTTAACACTTTTTCTATCAAAAGAGGGGTATTTTTTGATAAAATCGCTGTTTTAGTACGAAACAGAAGTGAATTATTGGTTTTCAGGCTTCGCGAGGTAACATTGCAAAGCACGGGTATAATAATTTTTAGAAAAAAGAGTTAGATTATATGGCATTATTAGATATTCTTTGTTTTCCTGATGATCGTTTGCGCACAAGGGCAAAAAAAATCAGCAAAATTACGACCAAACATCAGCAATTAATCGATGATATGCTGGAAACCATGTATGCTGCCCCGGGTATTGGCTTGGCGGCCACGCAGGTTGATTTTCATGAGCAAATTATTGTTATTGATATTTCAGAAGATAAAAGTGATCCTTATTGTCTGATCAATCCTCAAGTGATTTCTCATTCGGGCAAGGAAAAAATGGAAGAAGGCTGTCTTTCTGTGCCTGAAACCTATGCCGAAGTCGAACGTGCTGATGCTGTTGTGGTGCAATATCTGGACAGGGATGGCAAAGAAGTTGAACTTGAAGCAGATGGTTTGTTAGCCGTGTGTCTACAGCATGAAATTGACCACCTGCAAGGCAAGTTGTTCGTGGATTACCTGTCTCGTCTCAAGCGTGATCGTATTGGTAAAAAACTCGCTAAACAGCAAAAAATGATGTGATGAGGAACTGATAGTGAAAATAATTTTTGCCGGTACGCCGGAATTTTCGGTCATTGCGTTACAAGCCGTATTAGAATCTGAACATGAAATTGTTGCTGTCTATACTCAACCCGATCGCCCTGCAGGGCGAGGACGCAAGTTAACCGCTAGTCCGGTGAAAGCTTTGGCCTTGGAACACAATGTTCCCGTCTATCAGCCACTTAGTCTCAAAGATGCTGAGGCGCAGGCTGAATTGGCGCAATTACAAGCGGATGTGATGATCGTGGTGGCCTATGGTTTGATTTTGCCCCCGGCAGTTTTAAGTGCACCCAAATACGGTTGCTTAAATATTCATGCTTCGATTTTACCACGCTGGCGCGGTGCTGCCCCGATTCAACGGGCAATTCTGGCCGGTGATGCCCAAAGTGGTGTTACCATCATGCAAATGGATGAAGGTCTGGATACGGGTGATATGCTGAACATAAAAACCTGCCCGATTACTGCCGAAGATACAGGCAGTCGTTTACATGACCGTCTGGCAGACATCGGTGCGCTTGCGCTGATGCAAACCTTGCAGCAAATTGAAAATGATCAATTGGATGCTCGGAAGCAAGATGATTCACTGGCAATCTATGCCCATAAACTCGATAAGAAAGAAGCCAAAATTAATTGGCAGCAAGATGCTGCGACCATTGTGAGAACAATTCAGGCATTTAATAGCTGGCCAGTGGCCTATACTGATTTTAAGGGTAAATCCTTACGTTTATGGCAGGCTCGTCTAATTGCTAAAGATACTAGCGGACTGGTTTGCGGCGAAGTGATAGATGAATCTTCAGCCGGTATTGATATTGTGGCTATTAATGGGGTGGTGCGTATATTAGAGTTGCAAATGCCGGGTAAGAAACGGATCATGGTTAAAGATTTTATTAATGGTCAAAGTTTGCTGGGTGTCTGTTTTTAATCAAGTGAAAAAGTGCCTGTCTATGTCAGTGCTAGGGTGGGCATTTTGTGCCCACGCTGAAAGTGTGAATATAAGGTGTTGAATCAGCGTGGGCAGATAAAGCCGTGCCCACCCTACGGATCTGTCAAAATGTTTTTGGAAAGTCTTGAAGATTCAGCGCATTGGATGCTAGTAGTAGGCCAAGAGATTTATTTAGATTTAAAGTGCCTGTCTGCATCAGTATGTATGAATGAGTGAGTCAATATGAGTGTGAAAATAACAACGACATGAAGCAAAAAAAGCGCCACCAGAGTTCCTCTCAAACAAAATCAAAGCAAGCTCATTCAGGGGCAAGTGACTTATCTTCACGGGCCGTGGCGGTAAAAATAGTGCAGGACTGTATCGAATCAGGTCAGTCATTATCAAACTTGCTACCCCGTTATTTAGAGCCACTCAAGTTAGAAGCACGTCCCTTGGCTCAGGAAATCAGTTTTGGTGTCCTACGTTGGTATTATCGCCTCAACCCTTTATTGGCTTCCATGTTGAGCAAGCCGCTACGAGGAAAAAAGAAGTCGATTCATTATCTTTTATTAGCGGGTCTTTATCAGCTCATTTATCTGGATAAAGTTGACTATGCAATAGTCGATGAAACCGTTAATGCCTGTGATGAATTACAGCAATCCTGGGCCAAAGGCTTGGTCAATGCCATTTTGCGTCGTTTTCTTAGAGAAAAAGACAGTTTGATAGCTGAACTGGATAAGTCCTATGCCAGTCGGTTTGCCTATCCTGACTGGTTGATTAATGCCATCAAGAATTCCTGGAAAAAAAGCATTGCACCGAGCAATATCATGTCCTTAGATGAAATATTGACAGCCGGTAATCAACGTCCCCCCATGACCCTGAGAATTAATCAGCAATTTGATTTGAGTGATTATTTACAGCGCCTTGCTGCTAGTGATATTGCTTTTTCTAGTATGGATTCAGATGCCTATCATCGTCATACTGTGATTTTAGATAAGCCTATTGCCGTTGATAAACTACCCTTGTTTGCCGAGGGGGGAGTCAGTGTTCAAGATGCGGCACCACAATTAGCGGCACAACTCTTATCGCCACAGCCAGGGGATCGTATTCTCGATGCCTGTGCAGCGCCAGGTGGCAAAACCATGCACTTGTTTGAGCAGCAAGCCTTGTTGTCCGAGGTCGTTGCACTGGATGTTAGTCAGGAACGATTAAGCCGCGTGAGCGAAAACAGTCAGCGTCTGAAAGTCCCCGCTGAAAAATTACGCTTAATCAGCGGGGACGCCAGTCAGCAGGATTGGTGGGATGGTGAAATGTTTGAGCGAATTTTATTAGACGCACCCTGTTCAGCCACGGGGGTTATTCGTCGCCATCCAGATATTAAAGTCTTGCGCCGTGAAGAAGACATTGCTGCGTTGGTATTATTACAAGGGCAGATTTTACGCAATCTCTGGTCAATGCTGAAACCTGGGGGGGTGTTACTTTATGCAACCTGCTCTATTTTAAGAGATGAAAATGATCGTCAAATACAGGCTTTTCTTGCCCAGCAGGACGATGCGAGTGAAATAAATATTATTGCTGACTGGGGCTATGCCATGCCGGTAGGTCGGCAAATATTGCCGGATTCTCAGCGTGTGGAAAATAATGATGTTGAAAGTCAGAATATGGATGGTTTTTATTATGCCTTGTTGAGCAAGCAGGCTGAAAAATGATACCTGAACGGACGGAGATTAATAATAATGATGATGCTGAAACTCAACAGCCACTATTGTCTTTATCTGTCAGAGAACGTAGAAAGCGAAAAAGTTGTCCGAAATGTCAGTTTTTTATCGCGCTGAGCTTATTTCTCGTCAGTTCAATCATTCTCTCCTTTTTTTTTAATGTCTTTCCTGGCCTAGTCAATCAAGGGAGTTTTCAAGTGACAAGTGCAAGTTCTTTTAAGCGGGGTGATAGTATTGCCATTGATGCAGATTTAAAAATCAGCTTTCCTGAAGTGGTGGTTGAAGCGTTAGAAAATGGTATTCCATTGACGATTGCAGTCGATGTGCAGGTTTTGCGTGAGAGAAAATGGTGGCGCAATGTCATTATCAAAGAATCGACACAATTATTTGAATTGCGCTATCATCCCTTGACCAATGTGCATGAAATCAAAAATATAGCCAGTGATGATCGATATACCTTCAATAGTCGCCAGGATGCAATGGCCGTTTTGGGCACCATTAGAGGAGCGTATTTGATTGAGCAAAAAGATTTAAGTAAAAATCATCATTACTTAGTGCAGATGCGCCTATTGCTGGATATTAGTCGCTTACCCCCTGCGTTAAGGCAAATTGCCTCGCTCTCTCCCGATTGGCGTTTGGAAAGTGCCTGGTATCGCTGGGATATCCGACAGCAAAACAAACGTCAAGTTGGTCCCGCTATTGATAATGAAAACATAGCAATATCACCTAACTGGGCGCAGACACTGGATAAAATTTTTCAGCAATTGACCAATAAACCCACGCAAGAGTCAGCAAAATGATCAGAAAAATATTTAATGGGCCGGTGGCGATTTTTGTGATGTTACTGGTGTTATTTTTCTCCTTGAAAATGATCAGTAGTTCTACCATGGATGCGGAAGAGTTCCAGCAATTGTATTATTTATTGTTGACTGTGAATCTGGTCATTCTGCTGATGCTGGTATTCCTGATTGCCCGGCAGGCATGGCGCTTATCATCCCAACTACGCCAACATGTAGCTGGTGCCAAACTAACCCTGAGAATGGTGATTATCTTTGTCAGTCTGGCAGTGCTTCCGGCGCTAGTCGTTTACAGTTTTTCCATTCAGTTTATTCATCGAAGTATTGATAGTTGGTTTGATGTCACCGTTGAGCAAGCGCTAGAAGATGCCATGGACTTAAGTCGTTCTGCGGTGGATGAAAAGAAGAAAGCATTATTGCGTCAAATTCGTCGTTTGAGTGATGAGATCCTGACCGATATCAATACAATTTCAGTGGTGTCCTTGAGTGAAATTAGAGAAAAAAGTGGAGTGGATGAAGTCACATTAATGACCTCCAGAGGACGAATTCTGGGTTCTAGTTCCGTTGAAGAGGGGGATATTGTCCCCGACATCCCCAGTTCTGATCTATTATTACCTCTGCAACAAGGGCGTGACCATGTGGTTCTGGACTTAAGTGAAAAATCAGATCGGATGATTCGGGTGCTGGTGCGTATTACCTTTGAGGGTGAAAAAGGCTTCTTAATCTTGCAGGCAATGGTGCCCTTAAGTGGTCGTCAGTATCGTCTGGCAGCCAGTGTGCAACAAGCTTTTTCTGAATACAAAGGTTTGGTCTATCTGCGTAAACCACTCAAAATCAGCTTCACTTTGACCTTATCTCTGGTGTTGTTGTTGGGGATTTTAAGTGCCGTTTGGGCTGCCTTTTATTCAGCACGGCGGATTGCAGCGCCGATTCGTGATTTGGCTGAAGGTACCAAGGCCGTGGCAGAGGGCGAATACCACAAGCCGATCCCCTTGTTAAATGATGATGATTTTGGTTTATTGATCCAGTCATTCAATAAAATGGTGAGGCGTTTATCACAAACCCACAATGCCCTCGAAGAAAGTCACCAACAGGCAAAAAGTCAGCGTGATTACCTTGAGGTGGTGCTGAATAATTTGTCTTCCGGCATTATTAGTTTGACGCAAAACAAAGAAATCCGCACCAGCAACCCAGAAGCCAGTGTTATTTTGGGCGTGAACGTCAATGATTTCCATGGTCTGTCTTTGTTTCAACTCACCAGAGAAAAACCCGAGCTGGAATCATTGATTCGTTGGATTATGACCACCGTGCAAAATAAGGTTAAACACTGGAGTGAAGAAGTGACCCTGATGGAAGCCGATGGGCGAAAAAACTTATTGTGTCGGGGCAATGCTTTGGCTGATGGTGGCTATGTTATTGTCATTGAAAATATCACTTCACTGGTACAGGCACAAAGAGATGCCGCCTGGGGTGAAGTGGCCAGACGGTTGGCACATGAGATAAAAAACCCTTTAACGCCTATTCAACTGTCTGCTGAACGTCTGCGTCATAAATATTTAAAAACTATGAATGCCAAGGATGCAGAAACCATGGATCGATTGACATCGACAATTATTAATCAGGTTGATAGTATGAAAGAAATGGTTAAGGCCTTTTCTGAATATGCGAAAATGCCGGAATTAAGAATGCAGCCCGTTGATATTGAAAAATTATTAATGGACGTGGTCGAATTATATCGTGGTAGTGATAAACTGACGATTTATTCGGAGTTGTCTATTAGCGGCACGATGGTTGAAGCAGATTCCGGCCGCTTGCGTCAGGTGTTTCACAATGTGATTAAAAATGCGGTGGAAGCTTCGGTTGAACAGGAAAAACGCTGTTTTCTAGTGCGAACGCAGTTAATGGAAAGCAATAGTCAGCAATGGTGTGTGTTAATCCTTACCGACAATGGCCCAGGTTTCCCTGAAGATATGCTGGCTAATATTTTTGAGCCTTATGTGACCAATAAACCTAAGGGCACCGGGCTGGGTTTGGCGATTGTGAAAAAAATTATTGAAGAACATGGTGGTACGATTGTGGCAGAAAATGCCGCAGAAGGTGGGGCAAAAGTGGTCATTCAATTGCCAGTAGTGTAATCGCTAAATAATACGATAAGTCCGTATCGATAAAAGCTTAGCTATATAAAAAATTGTTCAGTGAGAGGAAACAAAATGGCGTCAAGCTATATACTTGTTGTTGATGATGAGCCTGATATTCGAGGTTTGGTACAAGAAATCCTTCAAGATGAAGGCTACGAAGTTGAAACCGCTAAAAATGGTGGTACGGCTCGTGACAGTTGCCGTCAAAGACGTCCGGATTTAGTCTTATTAGATATTTGGATGCCGGATATTGATGGCATTAGCCTGCTTAAAGAGTGGAAAGAAAATACTGATAATAGCACCATGGGTAATTTCCCGGTTATTATGATGTCAGGTCATGGCAGTGTCGAAACAGCGGTTGAAGCCACCCGCCTAGGTGCCTATGATTTTCTGGAAAAACCCCTCTCTCTGGCAAAGTTATTATTAACAGTAGAACATGCCTTGCAGGCGCATAAACTGGATAAGGAAAATCAGGGCATGCGTCAGCAATTATCCATTGCCGATGAGCCCGTGGGTAAGAGTCAGGCCAATCAAGATCTGGCACAAGAGATTAAGCAAATTGCCCAGCATGATTCACGGGTATTATTTGTGGGAGAGCCGGGCAGCGGCAAGAGTAAATATTCACGCTTATTACACCGTTTAAGTAAGCGCTCAGAGCAACCCTATATCGAATTAGGCGTCGCCACACTGGATGTAGAAAACTCCGCACGTGAACTCTTTGGCTCGGAAGTCGATGGCAAAATATATTACGGCTTATTAGAACAGGCCGGTTTGGGTACTTTGTATATTGATGATATTGGTGAAATGGATATGGCGACTCAGGGACGTTTGTTAAGCACCCTTGAAACCGGTTGCTTTCATCGTCTGGGTGGCTCAGAATCTATCGATCTCATGTGTCGCATTATTACTGCTACGCATTATTCCATGGAGCAATTAATCGCTCAGGAGCAGTTTAAATCGGAGCTTTATTTTCAATTAAATGTGTTACAGGTCAAATTTCCTCCGCTGCGAGAGCATTGCGAAGATGTGCCTGATTTACTGAATTACTATCGTGACCGTTTTGTGCAACAAGAACAATTTAACTATCGTAACTTTTCCATTGCGGCACTGAACAAATTACGCAATTACCCTTGGCCGGGTAATTTATTAGAATTAAAAAACTTAGTGCAGCGCTTATTGATTGTTTCTGATGAAGAAAATATTACTCTGGAAGAAGTTGAGAGTAGTATCGAATACGAAACACAACGATTAGACAAACAGGATGATTCATTGCCGGGAAATAGTGCTCTAAAAACTTTATTTGAACACCCGCTGAAAGAAGCCCGGGAATTATTTGAAAAAGCTTATCTGGAAGAAAAGCTGATGGCTGTTGGTGGCAGTGTGGGCAAGGTTGCTCAGTTGGCTGGTGTTGAACGCACACACTTGTATCGGAAAATGAAGGTACTTGGCATTGATGCCAAGAAAATTTCTAAAAAGGCAAAAGAGTAATGCATTTTTTTAATCACTTGCTAAACTCTAATGATTCTTTTACATATTTTACATAAGGGTAATATTCCTGCGCTATGAAAATATTAATTTTAGGTGCTGGTCAGGTAGGTTCTTCACTGGCTGAAAATTTGGCCAGTGAAGATAATGATATTACCGTTGTCGATGTTGACGGCCGCAAATTAGCTATTTTACAAGACCGTTTGGATATTCGCACTGTCAGAGGTCGAGGCTCACATCCTGATGTGCTGAACAAGGCTGGCTGTGATGATGCCGACATGATCATTGCGGTCACCAATAGTGATGAAACCAATATGATCGCCTGTCAGGTGGCTTATACTATTTTTCATACCCCCATGAAAATTGCTCGTGTACGCTCCAATCAATACCTGAGTCGCCCGGAACTTTTTTCTCATGAAGCTCTGCCGGTTGATGTACTGATTAGCCCTGAGCAATTAGTGACCGATTATATCAAGCGCTTGATTGCCTACCCCGGTGCCTTACAGGTACTGGATTTTGCTGGTGGTCAAGTGCAGCTCGTTGCAGTGAGAGCTTTTCAGGGCGGCCCTTTATTAGGGCATGAGCTACAAGAATTGCGTGATCACATGCCCAATGTTGATACTCGGGTGGCGGCTATTTATCGCAAGGGCCATCCTATTACACCGATGGGTGATACCATTATTGAGGAAAATGATGAAGTGTTCTTCATTGTTGACCGTCGTAATACCCGCAAGGTGATGTCAGAATTACGCCGGGTTGATAAGCCCTATAAGCGCATTATGATAGCCGGAGGCGGTAATATTGGCCAGCGTTTAGCTCGAGCATTGGAAAACCGTCTGCATGTCAAAATCATCGATCATAATCCTGCCAATGCCCGTATGCTGTCAGAAGAGTTGGAAAAAACCATTGTCCTTTTGGGTGATGCCTCCGATGAAGAATTATTGATTGAAGAAAATATCGAAGGCACCGATGTATTTTGTGCCTTGACCAATGATGATGAGGCTAATATTATGTCGGCCTTACTGGCCAAGCGACTAGGGGCTCGAAAAGTGATGGCGCTGATCAATCGGGCAGCCTATGTTGATTTAGTCGAAAGTGGTGATATTGATATTGCGATTTCACCACAGGAAGCAACCATTGGTAGCTTGCTCGCTCATGTGCGTCGTGGCGATGTTGAGATGGTACATTCACTACGCAAAGGCGCTGCAGAGGCTATTGAAGCCATTGCTCATGGTGATAAAAAGACTTCTAAAGTGGTGGGACGTGCGATTGAAGAAATTTCCCTGCCACCGGGTACCAATATTGGTGCTATTGTTCGTGCGGGTGAAGTTATTATTGCCCATCATGATACGGTGATTGAATCCGATGATCATATTATTTTATTTCTCGTGGACAAGCGTCATATTATTGATGTGGAACGTCTTTTTCAGGTCGCAGTGACCTTTATATAACACCAATACTAATGCCAATACCAATAAAATCAACAAAATATTTAAACTGAGTTAGTTTATGCAACCACTGGTTATTCTTCGCATCGTCGGTCTGCTACTGATGATTTTCAGTTCCACCGTGATACCCTCATTGATTATTTCATGGTGGTATGACGAGGGTGAAACGACCGCATTTTTAAATGCTTTTTTAGTCATTCTCCTGAGTGGCTTTCTCATCTGGATCCCGGTCAAAGATCTTCGACGAGAACTTAGAATCCGAGATGGTTTTATTGTTGTGGTGTTATTCTGGTTTGTCTTTGGCCTCGTCGGTTCATTGCCACTGTATTTATCCCAGAGTCTGGACGCCTCATTTACCGATGCCTTATTTGAATCCATTTCAGCCTTGACTACCACGGGGGCGACCGTCTTCACCGGTCTTGATGACTTGCCCCGCTCAATTCTCTATTACCGACAACAACTACAGTGGCTAGGTGGTATGGGTATTATCGTTTTGGCGGTTGCCGTGTTACCGATGCTGGGCATTGGTGGTATGCAATTGTATCGTGCTGAAACACCCGGGCCGATTAAAGACAATAAACTGACCCCACGTATTACAGAAACCGCCAAGGCACTTTGGTATATTTATTTAGGCCTTACCATTTCTTGTGCCTTGGCTTATTGGATTGCAGGCATGACACCCTTTGATGCCTTGGCACATAGCTTCTCCACTGTTGCTATCGGTGGCTTTTCGACCCATGATGCTTCGATAGGCTTTTTTAATAACCGCTTGATTGAAGTGATTGCGGGCTTTTTCATGCTGCTGTCGGGGATTAATTTTGCGCTACATTTTAGTTCCTTGCGTATGCAAAGCTTAAAACCCTATTGGTTTGATGTTGAGTTTCGTGTGTATTTAGCGATTCTGGGCTTCGCTTCAATGATTTCAGTTCTCTACCTGTATTTTACCGAAACCTTTTTGACCTGGAGTGATGCCTTGCATCATGGTATTTTCCAGACGATTTCAATTGGTACAACTGCCGGCTTTACTACCTCAGATTACTATAACTGGCCGGGCTTTCTCCCGGTCATGTTGTTATTTATTAGTTTTGTTGGTGGCTGTGCTGGCTCGACCGGTGGTGGCATGAAAGTCATTCGCTTTATTTTATTGTTTAAACAAGGCATACGGGAAATTTTCCGTTTGATTCATCCTAGTGCGCAAATTCCCGTTAAAATTGGTGGCAAAGTGATGCCTGAAAATGTCAGTAATGCCATTTGGGGATTTTTCGCCCTCTATGTCGCCAGTTTTAGCGTTATGATGTTATTACTCATGGCATCCGGTCTGGATCAGGTGACGGCGTTTTCAGCATTAGCGGCCTGTTTAAATAACCTAGGCCCAGGCTTAGGTGATGTGGGGGCGAACTATAAGGGGATTAATGACTTTTCCAAATGGGTACTCTGCTTTGCCATGTTGCTAGGGCGTCTGGAGATTTTCACCTTGTTGGTTATCCTAACCCCGGCTTTCTGGCGCAGGTAATAAAGATAATAAAAATATAAAAATGCTGAATTAATAAAAAAGAGATATAGTAAAAACGATGCAAGCAATAAGAAAAAAATGGAACGAGCGTTATGAGCAAGTCTATGCGCCCAATCAAGTCATCGATGTTTTAGAATTAAATGGTCACTTACTACCCAAACAGGGCAAGTCACTCGACCTAGCTTGTGGCTTAGGAGGTAATGCCCTAAGGCTTGCAGAGCTGGGCTTAGAAAGTCATGCCTGGGATATCTCAGATGCAGCCGTTGAAAAAGTGCAAGAGTTTGCCCGTGAACGGCATTTAACAATTGCTACCCGACAATGTGATATTAGCCAATACGATGTTCAGCAAACGCTGCACAATGAAGGCTTTGATGTCATAGTGGTGGGACATTTTTTACTCAGAGGCGTGATCCCCTCATTGATTTCAGCCTTAAAGCCCGGCGGCTTAATTTTTTATCAAACTTTTATAGAAGAACAAATAGACAGCGAGCAGCCTATCCGTAGTGGGCCAACAAATAAAAGCTTTCGCCTCAAAAAAAATGAACTGCTACAATTGTTTCCTGGCCTGACACTGCGTTATTATCGTGAAGACGGTATTTTAGGTAATCAGGATAAAGGTGTGCGCAATGAGGCTTTGCTGGTAGCAGAAAAATAAACCAACTCATCAATGTCCCACTAGAAAAACATAAACGGCATCACAGAATGCTGTAAACAATGATTTTTTTAGGTTTATTACAATATCGTGTGAGTGGTTTTTATGCGGGCTGTGTTCGGCTGGTGAAACAGCAGCCTAAGAATGATTCCGATTTTTTATTTCCTTATGAACAATGTCGCTTTGATTCTATCTATCTTGATGAATTACGTTTTTTTTCCTAATTTTTGTTTCCAGAGCGCTGCTTTTTCAAGCGCATATTTTTGCATATCTTCAACTTTATCCACTTCATCAATAATTTCTCTCCCCAAAAGTGTTTCAATGACATCTTCAAGGGTGACAATGCCGGCATATTGACGATATGAATCATGGACAAGAAATAAATGCTCTTTGCGTTTGATAAATTTATCTACAAGAAAATAAACAGGCATATCTTCCGGTACTCGATAAATTGAGTTCATAAAGTTTTTTATTGGTTCATGGATTTGTTTGTTTTTAGAGGCTGACTTAAGTATCGTCCTAGCATAAACAAGTCCGATTATATTATCGCTGGTATTTTCAAAAACAGGTATACGGGAATAGATGTACAGATCATCATTGAGTAAAACACTTTCAATACTATCTTCTCTATCCAGTGAAAAGACAACACTGCGTGGTGTGAGAATATCTTTAACCTTGATCTGTTTCAATTTAAGTAAGTTTTCAATCAGATGACTTTCATCTTCTTCCAGAATCCCGCTTTCTTCACCTATTTCTGCCATAGCAACAATTTCCGCTCGTGTAGGCCTGTTATCAGAACCCTTTTTAATATGATGAGTGATCAAACTGGAAAACCATAAGAAGGGTAAAAGAATGCGAGTAAGGAATTTAATGATATAAGCAGTAGGTTTAGCGAGTTCACGCCAATAGGTGGCACCGATAGTTTTGGGAATGATTTCTGAGAAATAAAGAATGAGCAGAGTTAAAATGACTGCAATAAGGCTTTGCCACTGGACACCAAAAATTCGAACAGCTTCAGCGCCTACCCCAGCAGCGCCCATAGTATGTGCAATCGTATTTAAGATTAGAATGGATGAAATGGATGTATCTATATCAGATTTGAGTCCACTGAGAATTTTCTTAAAGCGGGAATTATCATCGAGTGAAACAATATAAGTCTGGCTAATCGAAAGCAAAACAGCTTCGAGTACTGAACATAAAAATGACACAAAAAGTGCTAGTGATAGATAGAAAAAGAGTAAACCCATTGACATTTAACCAGAGTGTAAGTTGAGAGATCATTATAAGCAAAATTTTCTGATTTATTCTACTTAATTTGAGTCGAAGACCTTATTGGTCCAATTAACGGCTTCAATACTTTTTTAGTGTCTATCCGTAAATAGTTTTTTTATATAAATAATCGTAGGGTGGGCATGGCTTTATCTGCCCACGCTGACTCAAGCGCTTATTATGTACACTTTCAGCGTGGGCACAAAAAGCGTGCCCACCCTACGGTCAAAATTATCAAATAATTCTAGAATAAACGGATGGACACTAGTTAGGAAATTCAGGTGAGCATGATGGTGTATTTTTAATTATCAGCATTTTTTTAGCGACAGATAGACGGGTAATAATACCTTTGTAATCACAATGAGATTTGTCTACATTATCAGCGCAGTCAGCGACAAAGATGAAGCTGCTATTATGCTGCTCCATCAGTGCAACAGCGCGGATCAATATGGTGTTAGAAGCGACGAAACGAAAAGGTTTTTCGATATAATCATCGACAGGTTTGTGGAGTAAGGTATTAATTTTCTCCATTGCCTGGGTAGTGCAGTTCATATCATTGCTCAGTAGGCCTGCAAGCTCTACTAAATAGTTGGGCAGACAATCTTTGCCCATCACTCGTTTTAGCGAAACAAAACCCTGTATCAGACCTTCTTTATCACGAAAGGGCAGCGCCGGTACATTCGCTTCAATACAGGATTCAAACATATCTTTGACAGTCTCTCCGCTGTTCACGGTTGCTGTGGAGATAATGATCTCTTTAATATCTGTATTTACTATCATTTGCTTATCCTAAAGAAAGCGCCAGGTAATGTAAACATGGCTGATGGCAATACTTACCAGCATCAGAGGGAAAGCATAAGCCATAAATTTTAAAAATGCGATGGGAAAGCCTGCCCGCTCAGCATATCCTGCAACAATCAGGTTGGCACTGGCACCGATCAGGGAGCCATTACCGCCGAGACAAGCACCTAAAGCCAATGACCACCAGAGAGGCATTAATGCCTCTGTTCCGCCAAATGCCGGTGCCATGGACTTAATCATGGGGATCATGGTGGCAACAAAAGGAATGTTGTCTACTAGAGCAGAAATGATGGCTGACATCCATAAGATGGCCAGTGTGGTGGTGTTAAAATCACCCTCGGTTAAGTGCAGCATTTTTTCGGCCAGTAAACTCAGTACACCAGAATGCTCGACACCAGCGACTATAATAAACAGACCGACAAAAAAGAAAATAGTGATCCATTCTGCTTCTTTAAAGCACTTGTCGACATTGATAGTTTGTTCCTCTGAAGTTCGGCCTATATTATCCAGCAACATTAACAGTGCAGCGCCGCCCATGGCAATGGTTGCAGGTTCTAAATTCAGGCTATGGGCATTCATAAACAGTACCAGCACCAGAAATAGAACAAAAAGAGAGCGTTTCAATAATGGAATATCCTGTAAAGCCTTGCGCTCATCAAAGCTCATGACATGCTGGCGTTTGTCGTCAGAGGCAGTTAGTTTTCTTCCCCAGATAAGATAAATCATTCCTAGGTTAATGAGCATGATGAAAATAGTAATAGGTGCCAGATTATAAACAAAATCATTAAAGCCTAAACCAACAGCCGAGCCGATCATTATATTGGGTGGATCGCCAATAAGAGTAGAAGCACCACCAATATTAGAGGCAAAAATTTCAGAAAACAAGAATGGGAAGGGAGGAATCTGAAGTTCCTGAGTGATTAATAGTGTAATGGGTGCGATTAATAAGACGGTGGTGACATTATCAAGCAAGGCTGAAAATATAGCTGTGACCACCGATAACATGAGCATAATGCCCCAGGGGGAGGCTTTGACTTTTTTTGCTGACCAGATGGCAATATACTGAAAAATTCCGCTGCGCTGGGTAATGGCAACAATGACCATCATACCGGTGAGCAAGCCGATGGTATTAAAATCAACACCATTAACCGCTGCTTCCTGGGTCAGTACACCGAGCATTATCATCAGAGAAGCACCCAATAGTGCAATAATTGCACGATTTACTTTTTCACTAATGACAACTAGGTAAGTACCAATAAAGAGGACCGTTGAAACCCAGAAAGGATCCCAGCCAAAAATAACTTGTGATGCCAGTTCTGTTTGATGCATAGCAATACAACTTCTTTTTTTAGAGTTGTTCTAACTATAGGATATTATAGCTAATAATCCTAGAAACCTCAGTTGAATCCTAGCGAGAGCGATCAAAGTGCTGGAGGCTTTTAGTTAAAATAACGAAGTTTGCATTTCCAAGTGTCATGGGTATAGACTTAAATTGTCTTCGGTGGCTGAGTCGCTTGTTGTTGTTTTTGTCGTTGTTGCTCAATTTCCTGATTTAAGTCTTCTAAGGTTTCATTTAAAGAGTGTTCCAATTGTTGTAGTTCATCCTTCACTGATTCGCCCATCACCTTAACGCCTTTATCAATGGTTTCGCGCATAGTGTTGGTCAGTTGATCAATGACCGATTGTAGTTCACTGCCCAGCATTGAATCTCGGGTGGCATTAAAATCGACTAGCCACTGGCCATTTTGATTAAGCAATATCGTGCGCAATGCCGTGGTGTTTTTTTCGGTGCCTTCATGACGGGTTATTTGTGTGAGTATTTCTGCCTTGGAAAGAGTCAGGCTTTGTTCGCCCAGTTCAACGAAATCTTTAGCATCATGTAAAATGATTTTAAAGCTGGCCATACTTTGGGGGGTAATTAACTGTTTGGCTGCTTCAGTATCACCTTTTAAACTAGCAGCCCAAAAGGCTTCGGCAACGGTTTGTGGGGTATTGGGTTTAACCGGCGTGCAGGCAGAAAGCAAAAATACTGCAATCAGGCTAATTAATAATAAAAAATGGCTGAAAATAGCTATTGGTTTCATAAAAAATCTCAAAATAGTTGACGATATAGTGGCTATCATACTACAAAATTTGAGTATAAAAAATTAGACAGAGAGGGAAAAGGTGACCGGGCCATCGTTGACTAAGGAGATTTGCATATCAGCACCAAATTGACCGGCTTCTACATGCTCGTATTGAGTTTTTGCCTGCTTCAATAGATGGTTAAATAAGATTTCAGCTTCAGCAGGTGGTTTTGCAGTACTGAAGCTGGGACGCAGACCTTTTTTGGTATCAGCGGCCAAGGTGAATTGAGGTACCAGGAGCAAGCCACCCTGAATATCGCTGACGCTTAAATTCATTTTATCGTCTGCATCGGCAAAGAGACGATAATTGAGTAGGCGATGTAATAACTTGTCAGCTTGTTCAATTTGATCGTTTTTTTGCATGCCGACCAAAACAAGCAGTCCCTGCTCGATTTGGCCAATGCTTTGCTTATCGACCTGAACTTCTGCCCGGATAACTCGCTGAATAAGGCCTATCATTATGCGCGTATTGCAGTGACATTATTGGGCATTTCTTTCTTATGAGCAACTGCAGGCATCGGGCTATTAATGGTGGTGAGCATCTTATTGACATCAAAGATGTTCTTTTGCAATACCTTGGCTTCTTTCTTAAGTCCGCTAACACGATCGGCAATCGTATCTCTGGACTGTCCGGCCTTTTTCAGTTGTTCAAGGCGTAATTGCAGCTCTTTTTTATGTGCCTTAACCTGACGAATAAGGGGGGTCAGAGCGCGCTTGCCCCAGTCATCCGCATCTTTATTAAGCTGGTAGTAAAGGTTTCTTGCCCGGCTAACCAGTGAAATAAAGAATTTCTTGATCACAAAGCTTTGCTCCGTCATTGTAGAATAAACACTGGTGCGATATTCTTCGGCATCTTCATACAATGTTTCAATTTCCTGCTTATAAGAGGCAATAGAAAATAGCTTGGGTTGCACGTCGGCATCTTCATTTTCATTTTGAAAACGATTATAAATAGACTTAACCAGGCGATTAGTGAGTTCTGTTTGTTTGGCCGCTTCGTTCATGGTGTTGCTGATGCCATCAAACAAAGTTTTCATGGCGCGTTTCATGCCATTGGTGTCCAACTACCTTTCATAGAGTTACGGGCTTCATTGACTTGCTTATCTAAACGATCCAAATCAATAATACTTTTCAGACGATTATGCTGCCCCGAGAGAATTTGTCGGCTGGATTGCAGACTTTCAGCATTGCGATGGAAAACAGTTTGTTCAGCACGCGTGGCTTCTAATAGCTGTTGAATCACATTCTCATTTTTGCCACCCAGACCACTAAAAGCATTGATGGATTTTTTCTTGGCATTAAATTCACTCAATAAAATACTTTTGGATTCCTGCATCATTTCATTGATGTCTGCAATCAGCGTATTGCGCACTAATAATTCTTTTTGCGGCAAAATTTCATTGGAAAGCACATTTTCCATAGCCGCTAGATTACTGGCTTTGACTAGTTTGGGATCGTTTCTAACGCGGCCAATTAAGCCTTTCTGTGCTGATACTGCAAATACGCGTTTATCGGCAATGCCCAGTGTTTTTGCCGTTTCCAGACATTGTCGCTGGATACTGGCTTTGATTTCCTCTTCGCTTTTCAGATCATCCCATAGGGTGTCAATTTTGTTTAGAGCGACAACCAGACCATTATTATGGTTACGGCGAAAGCTTTTTAAGTGGCGACGCCAGATATCCATATCAGAACGAGTCACACCGGTATCGGCTGCGAGTACAAAAATAGCTGCCTGAGCATTGGGTAGCATATTCAGGGTGAGTTCCGGCTCGTTACCAAGAGAATTCAGTCCCGGGGTGTCAAGAATTGTTAAGCCCTGTTCGAGAAAAGGGTGGGGGAAATTAATCAGCGCATGCCGCCACATGGGAATTTCAACAATGGCATCATCGGATATTTCGGTGCCATTATCATCGGTAATAATGTCATAAAGACCTAGGCGTTTAGCTTCAACGGCTTTGACTTTTTTGGTGTTAGTTATTTGTGCAAAGGAGCTGGCCATGCTGGCTGGTGATGAAATATCCAGTTGGATATGGGTCCAATTGACGGTATTTTGCTTGTGCTCAGTAATGCTGGCATCTTCCATACGGCTTTCAATCGGCAGGAGACGCATATAAGAGCGGGGCTCATCAACATCATAAAAGAGTTCGGTGGGACACATGGTGGTGCGACCGGCTTCACTGGGCAATAAACGACGCTTAAACTGAGAGAAAAAGATGGCATTAATGAGTTCAGTTTTACCCCGGGAAAATTCGCCGACAAAAGCGAGGGTAATACGGTCGTGTTTGAGTGTTTGTAGCGTTTCATAGATTTTTAGACTTTGTTCGCTTTCTTCAAGGCCGGTTGTGTCCAGCCAATCCTGAAAGGATTCAATGGCACTGACAAGGTCGCTTTTCCATTTTCCATAGGCGTGGATGTTTTCGAAAAAGTTTTCATTGGTCATAGTCTTATCTTCGTCTTATCTTTTGGTGAAGTGTTTTAGTTCTTAGTTTAAAGTGTCGGGGTATTGCTGTGCTAAATCATCACTTTGAACTAATTTATTTAGAATACTCCTTTATCCAAGTCTAGCAAAAATTATCACAAAAAGTGTGATAGGTGTCCAATTGTTAACCAAATATAACCGGAACAAACATAATTAATAGGTTTAATACGATAAAAACCAGTATGGGCGACAGGTCAAAGCCGGAAAATGGGGGTAATAAACGTCGTGCCGGACGCATAACAGGCTCGGTGATGTGGTGAATCAGTGCTGTAGCCGGGTTATAAGTGCCGGGGTTGATCCAACTTATAATCACTTGCACCAGAATTGCGAAAAAGTAAATATACAAAACCAACGTCAGCAAGGAGCCGATGCTATACCAAAGTAGAAAAATAGGGTTGACGGCAATACCTTTGATGGCAAAGAGTAATATATTTTCAATATACTGTAGCGAATAAGCCAGAATAATGGAGGCAACATCAATCCCGAATAAGCCGGGAATCAGTCGACGCATGGGGTTTAGTACCGGCGTAGTGGCTTTGACAATAAATTGTGACAGCGGATTATAGAAATCAGCACGCACTAATTGTAATAGAAAACGCAGCAATATGATGATGATATACAACCCAAAAACGGTACTGATGACATAAGCACCGGCACTGACTAGAAAATTATCCATCGTTAATTACCTAATATTTTAGCGAGTTCAATCGAGCGATCCCGTGCACCCTCAAGTGCCTTAGCAAAAAGAGTTTCTAACTGACCTTCTTGTAGGATGCCAATGGCTTTTTCAGTCGTGCCGCCGGGAGAGGTGACTTTTTTGCGCAAGGTTTCTGGGGAATCATCACTTTCTAAGGCCATTTTAGAAGCACCAAAAGCGGTTTGAATGGCTAATAGGTGTGCGGTTTTTTCATCCAAACCCAACTGAACCCCGGCTTTTTCCATGGCATCGATGACTAAAAAGAAATAAGCGGGGCCACTGCCGGATAAAGCTGTGACCGCATCCATATCATTCTCATTGTCCAGCCATAGTGTTAGTCCCGCTGCGCGTAAAATGGACTCTGCCAGAGTTTTTTGCTCATCACTGACATGACTATTCGCATAGAGCGCTGTAGCACCACTTTGTACTAAAGAGGGAGTGTTGGGCATACACCGAACCAATGCTAATGCGTTATTTATGGAGTCGTTATTAAGCCAGATTTCAATATCCTTGCTCAATACCCCAGCTGCAATTGAGATCATAAGTGGCTTGTTCTGCTGTACATCCTCGGATATATCTTTGCAGACCTGTGCTAATTGCTGAGGCTTGACTGCGAGTATGACAATATCGACGGATTGCACTAATGCATTATTACTCTGGCAGACATTGACGCCAAAGTTATCAGCCATTTGGGTCATTTTATCGGCACTGGGATCACTGACCCAGATATTTTCCCCAGAGACACCCGTTGCAGTGAGCCCTCCGACTAGACTATAAGCCATATTACCAGCGCCAATAAAGCCAATTTTTTTGTTAATCATTAATTTCCCTATCCCAAGAATTTAATTACATTGTGTTTCTAAGATGAAACTATTATACCCCAGTTTAGAGCTTGCCATAAGCCACTAATATTCTCGTGGACCAAAAAGTGCCGTACCAATACGAATAATGCTTGCACCCTCAGCAATGGCTGCTTCTAAATCACCGGACATGCCCATTGAAAGTGTATCCATCTGGAGATTAAATCGTTGATTTAATTGCTGCATCAACTCCCGTAATTGTTTAAAAGCCAACTTTTGTTCTGCAGGAGCTTTACTCGGCTTGGGGATGGCCATGAGGCCGCGAAGCTTTAAATGGGGCAATGTCATTATTTCTGCTATGGCAGTAAAAATTTCATCAGTGGAAAAACCTGATTTTTGTGGCTCCTGACTAATATTGATTTGTAGACAGATATTCAATGGTTTACTTAGTGTCTCATGCGTTGTTCTCTGTGCACTTAGGCGGCGGGCAATTTTAAGCCGATCAACTGAATGTACCCAGTGAAAATTAGGGGCAATATCCTTGGTTTTATTGGATTGAATAGGGCCAATAAAATGCCAGATAATGTCCTTATGGGGTGATTGCTTCATTTTTTCCAGTGCTTCTTGCACATAACTCTCACCAAATTCCCGCTGTCCCAACTCATAGAGGGCTTGAATTTTGTCCCATGAATGACGCTTACTGACAGCTAATAATGTCACAGGAGAGTCAGCAGAGCGCTGACTATTTTGCATTGCCTCAGCTATACGTTGATTAATGTGATCGAATCGCTTTCTTGTCATGCTCATTTTAGTCTATACTGATTATAAATCGTTGGAAGCACTGGGAAAATCATCAAAAGCTTATATTTCTTTGCAGTAGTAATTGATGCTTTGCCAGACATTATAACAATTGTACTTTTTTAAGCTATTTTCAAGTAGATAAGTATAACTTTATCTTTTAAAAATAGCGTTTAAATAAAACCTGAATTTAAGTAAAGTTTGAATTTAAGTAAAAAGCACAACATAAAAATAGAGAATAGCGATAAACATGGATATAACAGAACTGCTTGCTTTTAGTGCCAAAAATAATGCCTCGGACTTACACCTGTCAGCTGGTTTACCACCGATGATCCGGGTTGATGGTGATATTCGTCGAATCAATGTGCCGCCACTGGAACATCGTGAAGTGCATGACATGGTGTATGACATCATGAACGATAAGCAACGCAAAGACTATGAAGAATTTCTAGAAACTGATTTCTCGTTTGAAGTCCCCGGCCTTGCCCGTTTTCGTGTGAATGCTTTTAACCAGAACCGGGGTGCGGGTGCAGTATTTCGTACCATTCCATCAAATGTTTTATCTCTGGAAGAACTCGGTTGTCCGTCTATTTTTAAAGAAATTTGTGAAAATAAACGTGGCATTGTGTTGGTCACAGGACCAACAGGCTCAGGTAAGTCAACCACATTAGCCGCCATGATGGATCATTTAAACGATACCATTTACGAACATATCCTCACCGTTGAAGACCCTATCGAATTCGTACATGAAAGTAAAAAATGTCTGGTCAACCAACGTGAAGTGCATCGTGATACGCTAGGCTTCAATGAAGCATTACGCTCTGCACTACGTGAAGATCCGGATATTATTCTCGTGGGTGAATTACGTGATTTAGAAACCATTCGTTTAGCGCTGACTGCAGCAGAAACAGGTCACTTAGTTTTCGGTACTCTACATACCAGTTCTGCGGCCAAAACCATTGACCGGATCATCGACGTATTCCCCGCCGCAGAAAAAGATATGGTGCGGGCAATGTTATCAGAATCATTGCGTGCAGTTATTTCCCAGACACTATTAAAGAAAAATGGCGGCGGTCGTATTGCAGCGCATGAAATTATGATTGGTACACCGGCGATTCGAAATCTGATCCGTGAGGCTAAGATTGCGCAAATGTATTCCGCTATTCAGACCGGCCAAAATATTGGTATGCAGACATTGGATCAAAACCTGAAAGTACTGCTCTCTCAGGGCATGATTTCAAAAGCTGATGCCATAAGTTATGCTGCTCAGAAAGAAGATTTCCTATAAGGGCAAGCTATTTAATCGAATCGGTTAATTACACTGAACAGCGACTAATATAACAAGGTAAAAAATAAGATGGACTTTGATTCATTACTGAAATTAATGGTGCACAAAAAAGCATCAGATTTATTTATTACTGTTGGTACTGCGCCATCCATGAAAGTGAATGGTAAAATATCACCAGTAACCAAAAAAGCACTCAACTCAACGCAGGTACATCAAATTGTCACCGGCGTCATGACAGATAAATTGCGTGCCGAATTTGAAGAGGCTCATGAATGTAATTTTGCTATCAGCCGCTCAGGTGTGGGTCGTTTTCGTGTCAGTGCTTTTATGCAACGCAGTCAAGTGGGGATGGTTTTACGCCGTATTGAAACGACTATTCCGACCTATAAGGAATTAAAATTACCAGAAACCATCAAAGATTTGGCGATGACTAAACGTGGTTTAATTATCTTTGTTGGTGCGACGGGATCCGGCAAATCAACCTCATTGGCATCAATGATTGGCTATCGCAATCAAAATGGTAGTGGCCATATTATTACTATCGAAGACCCGATCGAATTTGTGCATAACCATGATGGTTGTATTATTACTCAGCGAGAAGTGGGCATTGATACGGATTCATTTGAAGTGGCACTAAAAAATAGCCTGCGCCAAGCGCCAGATGTTATTTTGATTGGCGAAATTCGTACCCGCGAAACCATGGATCATGCTATCGCTTTTGCTGAAACGGGACATTTATGTTTGGCGACCTTGCATGCCAACAATGCTAACCAAGCATTGGATCGTATTATCAACTTCTTCCCTGAAGATCGTAAACGCCAACTATTAATGGATTTATCCTTAAACGTGCGCGCTTTGGTTGCTCAACAATTAATCCCAACGCCTGATGGTAAGGGGCGCAGAGCCGCAGTAGAAATTCTCCTGAATAGCCCGTTGATTTCAGACTATATTCGTGAAGGTGAAGTACATAAGCTCAAAGAAATCATGAAAAAATCCCGAGAAGAAGGTATGCAGACGTTTGATCAGGCGCTCTATGATCTCTATCGCACCGAAGCCATTACCTATGAAGATGCGTTACACCATGCAGACTCACCCAATGACTTGCGCCTGATGATCAAACTCGGTGATGAAGAAGCATCAGAATCGATGGGCTCATCACTTGAAGGGGTAAGTTTTACTAATACCAATGATGACCGGGATGGTGGTTTTGGTAGTATGGGACTCCGATAAAGCATTAATTATGTAGGAAGAATGTGCGTAGGCTGCGGATTGAGGCACCAAGCGCACTATCAATCCACCAAGGTTTCAGTAGCAAACACCACTTCACCTGACTTAATAGTATAAGTCACCTTACCTTTGAGTTCCCAACCGTGGAAAGGGGTATTTTTCCCCTGACTCAAGAGCTTTTCACGATCAACCACCCAATACGCTTCCGGATCAAAAATACAGACATCAGCATCAGCACCGAGACCTAAAGTCCCTTCGGGTAGATTGAGGGTGTTTGCTGGCTGAACGGTTAAACGTGTAATGACTTCACTCAGACTCATATCATGTGAATCAATCATCTTTAAGGCCAGTGGCAGTAAGGTTTCCACACCACTAATACCAGCCTCTGTTTCTGCGAAGGGGGCAAGTTTAGCATCACTGCTATGAGGCTGGTGATCAGAGACGATACTACTGATAACACCGGACTTAACCGCTTGTCGCAAAGCCTCTTGATCACGCTGAGTTCTAAGTGGGGGCATGACATGACAATTACTGTCAAAATAACCGATATCCATTTCCGTGAGATGCAAGTGATGTGCGGTCACATCCGCACTGACGGGTAAGCCATCTTGTTGAGCTTGCTGAATGAGTTGTACTGCCTTAGCACTGGAAAGCTGGCAAAAATGTGCCTTAGCACCGCTTAATTCAATGAGTTGTAAATCTCTGGCAATGGCAATTGTTTCAGCACTGACGGGGATTCCAGCGAGTCCTAAACGGGTGCTGACAGCGCCCTCATGGGCGCAACCATCACTGAGCCAGGGATCAAAAGCCTGAATAAAGACGGTAATGTCATGACTGGCGGCATATTCCAAAGCGCGGCGCATGACTAGGGTGCTTTTGACTGGCTTTAAGGCATTGGTGGTGCCCACACAGCCAGCATCTTTTAACTCCCGCATTTCACTGAGCTTTTCGCCTTTTAATTGCTGGGTTAAAGCACTTAGGGTATAAACTTTCGCAACCCCTTCGGTTTCAGCCTTAAGACGAATGAGCTTAACCATTGCGGCATTATCAATGATCGGATCGGTATCGGGTGGACAACATAAAGCGGTTACACCACCGGCAACCGCAGCACGGGTTTCTGTGGCAATCGTGCCCCGGGTTTCATAACCCGGCTCGCGCAGGCGAAAGCGCAGATCAATTAAGCCGGGGCAGACAACTTTCCCTTTGGCATCGATCACCTGCTCGGCAATAAAATCATCGGGGGCATTGCCCAGTGCAACAATTTTGCCATTTTTTAGGTGTAGATCCATGTTTTGATCAATGTCATTGGCCGGATCAATCAAGCGGCCATTAATAATGCTGATAGCCGGACTCTTGGCTGCTAAGATAGAGGAAATCTGGTTAATATCAGACATTATGCTGTACCTCCACTGGCGCGACCTAGGGTTTGAGACATGATCGCCATGCGTACAGCGATACCATTGGTGACTTGTTCCAGAATCACGGATTGTGGGCCATCGGCAATACTGGAGGCAATTTCAACACCCCGATTAATCGGTCCTGGATGCATCACAATGGCGTCGGGTTTTGCCAGTGTTAGCTTTTGCTCGGTTAGGCCATACTGATGATAATATTCACTTTCACTGGGTAGCAATGCACCTTGCATACGTTCTTTTTGCAAGCGCAACATGATGATCACATCTGCACCGATAAGTGCGGCACTTAAATCATGATAGACATGCACACCCAAGGTTTCAATTTGAGTGGGAATTAAGGTTTTCGGACCCACCACTCTGACTTCACTGACTCCCAGAGTGGTGAGTGCATGAATTTGTGAACGGGCGACGCGAGAATGTAAAATATCACCGACAATAACGACTTTTAAATCCGCAAAATCTTTTTTATGGCGGCGAATAGTAAACATATCCAACATCGCCTGAGTAGGATGTGAATGGCAACCGTCACCGGCATTAATCACACTGATATGCGGTGATACGTGCTGAGCAATCAAGTGTGCCGCACCACTTTGCTTATGACGCACAATAAACATATCACAGTGCATGGCTTCTAAGTTGTGCAACATATCGAGCAGACTTTCACCCTTAGTGGTGGCTGAGGTATTGATATTAATATTTAACACATCAGCCGAAAGACGTTTAGCGGCGAGTTCAAAGGTGGTGCGGGTTCGGGTACTTGCTTCAAAAAATAAATTAACAATCGTTTTGCCCCGTAGCAAGGGGACTTTTTTTACAGCTTGTTCATGCACATTGGCAAAGGGTTCAGCGGCATCGAGCAAGTTAACCAAATCTTGACGCTTAAAACCTTCAATGGAAAGAAAATGTCTTAAGCGACCCTGCTCGTCAAGTTGAATGTTTTTTGCAATCATGGCTTGGCCTTTATTTTTGTGTAATAAGTGCTGAGAGTATGATGAGTGCTATTTAGCATCGATTTTTTACCAGTTTTAATGGCTCAGGGCCACAGAGCTTGATTTGTTGTCCTGCATCTAAAGTAATTTTTTGCCCAATGATTTCTGCGTGCACAGGTAATTCACGGCCGCCTCGATCCAATAATACCGCAAGGGTGACGGATGCGGGTCGTCCATAATCAAAAATTTCATTTAAGGCGGCACGCACCGTGCGCCCGGTGTAAAGCACATCATCAATTAGAATAATATGCTTATCATCTAGGGCGGTGGGTAAGTGTGAGGGTTTTACTTCAGGGTGCAGACCTATTTTAGTAAAGTCATCACGGTAAAATGAAATGTTCAGACTCCCCAGCGGTGATGGGATATTAAGTCGCTGATAGAGTTTTTCTGCCACCCAGAAACCGCCGGTATGAATGCCGATGACAATCACATCATCTTTGTTCAAGCCCTGAATTTTTCGCGCAATGGCCTGATACATCGTATCCAGTAATTGCTGTAAATCAATTGCGGGAGTGAACTCTTGCGAGCCTGATTCAACGCTACTAGTCGTCGTCATTTATTTGTTTACCTGTATTCGTGCTAAAAATAAGAATATTCTTAAATATTTTCATTCAGCCAGCTCTGTAATATAAGCTGTGCTGCTACCTGATCAATGTCATGACCCTGTTGTTTCTTTTTTTTCACTTTTTTCCCCGGCTTGCTATGTCGTCGAGGAGAAGTCAGACCATCATAGCCCAGTAAATAACTGGCTTCACGGGAAGTCAGTCGTTCATCCATATAATGGATAGGAAGATTGTAACGTTCATTGAGCTGTTTGCCAAAAATTTTTACCGCTGCGGTGGTTTCCTGTTCTTCGCCATCCATGGTTAAAGGTAGACCCACAATAAAAGCCACCGGACGCCATTGTTTTAATAGTTCTTCTATGCCGACCCAGTCAATTTTTTTATTACGAGAAATTAGTGTAGTCAATGAGCTGGCGGTACCCGTTAGACGTTGACCAACGGCGATGCCAATTTTATTTTGACTATAGTCAAAGCCCAGAAAAGTGCTGGCTAAAGGGTAATCAGGCATGACCTACATCACCGGAGATTAAATTAATATCAATACCGAGTTTCATGGCAGCACTTTCCCAACGTAGCTCGTTAGGTGTATGAAAAATAATGTCATCATCGGCCAGTACATTAAGCCAGGAGTTTTCAGTCATCTCATGTTCAATTTGCCCCTTGCTCCAACCGGCATAACCCAGAGTGATGAGAAAGTTGGACGGACCCTCACCATTGGCAATGGCAATTAAAATATCTTTTGAAGAACTGAGGGATAAATTATCATTAATTTTCAGGGTTTGTGACCAGCGAGCAGCGTCACCATCATTTGAATGCAAGATAAAACCATGGCCTATTTCCATTGGACCACCCTGATACACAGGCAGTGAAGCCAAGCTTTTAAGTTGTAAAGGAATGTCGAGCTGTTCGAGTAATTCGGCAAAACTGATGTTTGTTGGACGATTAATGGTCAGACCCATAGCGCCATGTTCATTATGCTGGCAGATATAACTGACGCTTTTTTCAAACAGGGGATCAGCGAGTCCGGGCATGGCAATAATTAAGTTGTTGGTCAGATTCATGGTTTCTTTCCAGCCTGATAAAAATTTTTTAGGCACATTTATTTATGTGAAAAGCCCTTGCCTGTATGGTGTGAAAACTGCCAGGTTCGGGTGATCACTAAGCGATTATTACCCTGTAATACATCCTTGGGAATAGCGGCAAAAGGGGCTGCTAGTTTTACAATACGGATAGCGGCATCATCGAGAATTTTGTGTCCTGATGAAGTCCCGATATGGATATCAATAATATAGCCTTCAGGATTGAGGGCAACGGATAGCACTAATTGGCCTTCTAATTTCCCACGTCGCGCTTTATCCGGGTAGTTGAGATTACCAAAGCGTTCGATTTTCTTTGTCCAGGATTTGAGGTACATGGCATCGGGTGTACGCCGGGTTGATGCGGTAATATAAGTCGCCTTAGGACGCTTGGCATACATTTTGGTTTGTTCATCAAATTCTGCTTCCATATCAATAATCTGCTGTTGCAAATTAGCAATATAATCAGCCGCCATGATGGGGGCTTTTTTCTTCTTCGGTGGTTTTTTCTTGGTGAGCTTTTGGGCTTTATGCTCACTGGGTTTTTGCGCAGATAAGATAGATTTTTTTTCTTTTACTTCAGGCTCGGGCAGGGGGGTTACTTCGGGCTTGTTTTCCAAAGCATTGCCTTCTGTGGGTGTTTCACCGGGATTTTTACTGGTGGGTTTGGCCTTTTCTTTTAAGTTACCACCGCCCATTTGGTCAGCCTGAGCTAGATAATCGGGATCTTCTGGGGCTTTTTCAGCTTCTGTTTTGACTAAAACAATATCTAAAGTTTGTTGACTGGCTGGTTTGGGTGGTGTTGGAATGCCAAAGGTGACACCAAAAATGATGGCACTATGTACCAGCACGGTAATAAAAAATGCAGTGATAAGGCTTTCATTACTCTGCAGTGATGTGGGTGGCATCCTGGTATTGATCGAGTGAGATGTTTGTTTGCTACGTTTTGCCATAGGGCCTTATTATTCCAAAATCACTTGCGAGCATTATCACTTGAGTATCCATTGTTTGTTGATAGTGAATCTGATGATAACGGGCTCGATGATAATTGCTTGATTGTTAGTTGGGTGATTATACCGCTAACAATACCAAGTATCACGGCAAAAGTGATGAAAATGGGCAATAGTTTGAATATTCCCGGATGTGGGATAAAAAAGTACCAGGCGACAATGAATTGTCCCATCATGTGACTCATGGCAGCAATGATTGCATAACCGATTGCTCCGGGTTCATAGTTGTTACGATGGCCTGTTGGCTTATGGGTTAATAGGCTAAGTAAATAGCTTGATAAAGGCTCTCCAATACGAAAAATCTGCTGAACAAAGATAAGGCTAGCCAAACTGAGTAATGCGCCACTGAGACTGAGTAAGAAAGTAGGTGATAAAAACGTACCCAGCAATAAACTGCTGATCACGACTCTCAATAAACTCACTTGTAAGGCTGTTCGCCAGCCATATTGTATAAAGCAAAACAAGGTGATGACATTAGCCAAGCCGGGTTTCACTCCGGGCAGAGGGCTGGGAAAGGCCGATTCAAGGATATGAATACTGATAGCTAAAGCAGCCAATAAAGCGACTTTATGATCTTCTGAGGTGGTCTTAAAGTGAATTTTCATTGCCCACCTGCGATGGCATCATAAGTATTGTTCGAGCCTTTTAATGTCATGCTGATCCGGTTAGGTAAACAGGCTGTGGTATCACCTGTGAGCGTGAGCCAACCATGAAATACACAGAGTTGATTACGACAGGATGAATGGATAAAACGGGCTTTACCCTGTTTGATTTCAATGATACTGGGGCCAAGATGACCATCAATGGTGATGCTTTTACCTTCATCAAGTTCATATTCTGTGGGAGGATTATCTGCATACTGTATCAGTAAGCGTTCCGCTGTACCTTGTTGGGAATTATCAAACCACAATAGAGTATATAGCCAGATGGAAAGGGTGCTGGCGAGTACTAAGATCACAATATCGGCGGGATTAAATAAGGTCGATATTGTTGTTTTGAATTTTTGATTCATGATTTATTTTTAGGGTTTGGTCGTGTCATGTTTCTCTCTAGTGGTAGAAAATCAAAAGATAAAAGCAGCCTTGTTGTTTTTTCTTTTCTCTTACGTGAGATACATACTACTGGTAAGAGGGTGATGAGGTAGTTATTGCTTGTTATGGGGGCTTTTCGAGGCATGGATGCCGAGGGTAGAGCGAGCCCCTTGAAGCGTCCCCTAGAAGAAGTAATAACTATCTCATTAGCCTCTGGATTAAAAAACTCTAATTTGATGATACAAGCCTGTGCTAATTCTGTAAATGAAATCCTTACTCTACAATAATCGGCCTTATATCCGTCAATAACTCAATCCGTTCAGCCATAGCCGGTGTTAAGTAGATTTTATTATCATCCGTCATAAGCATCACATATTGAATGTGCATTTTTTTAGCAATTTCTGACCATAACTCGGGACCAGCAATGAATAGCGCCGTAGAAGCAGCATCTGCCAAAGCGGCATCTTCGCTAAGTACGGTAACAGAGAGTGTACCTTGTGCCGGGTAGCCTGTGCGAGGGTCGATAATATGGTGGTAGTGTTTACCCTGAAACTCAAAAAAACGTTCGTAGCTACCGGAGGTAAATAGTGCTTCATTATTTTTTAATTCAATAGCAGCAATAATCGCTTTAGTGCTTGAATCTTGAGTTTTTAAAGGATTTTTTATGCCGATCCGCCAAGGCTTGCCATTTTTATCACCTAGCACTTTCAGGTCGCCACCGGCATTGATTAAAGCATTTTTTATGGAATTTTTTTTCAATAATTTAATGGCTTTTTCAATGGCCACCCCTTTTGCAAAAGCACCAAAATCCAGTGCGATTTCCATCTTAGTCGCACTGACCTCATTATTGTGAATTTGAATGTTCTGCATTTGAGGTTTGACTGAGACTAAT
Organism: sulfur-oxidizing endosymbiont of Gigantopelta aegis; assembly: GCF_016097415.1. Taxonomy (NCBI): domain Bacteria; species sulfur-oxidizing endosymbiont of Gigantopelta aegis. The sequence goes on from NZ_JAEHGE010000001.1 coordinate 1,529,767, forward strand.
TGTTGTATGGCTTGTGGGTCAGGTAGTTTAAATGCGTGTTTCTCATCTTCAAGTTGATCAAATTGCCAGAGCTGAATCAGTCGGCCAATGGCAGGGTTAAATAAGCCATTACTTTGCTCAGATAATAATTGGCTGTCTTGAATAAGCTTTATAATATCAGGTGTTGTTTGGCTATTGGCTGATTGACTGAAATGTTGATTGAGCAGAGCCAAAGCGCCATAATTCCAAGGATGCCATCGCGTATGTAACTGCTCAAATTCACGACTAATGTCAGCAATGGCTTGTTTGGCATGGTGCTTATCATTGCTGAGAATATTGATGTCAATGAGCGTCCCAAAGCTAAACAGTTGCTGTTGGTACATGGACTGTTGCGGGGTATTAGACGATGGCTGGCAAGCGCTGAGCAAGATGACACTGAGCAGGGCAAAGAGTGGCAATAATAAATACTTGCAATAAAAATCACCATGCAATAAATGAAGTCGCCTGTTCAAACTTAATTTGACTTGTTATCGTGAATAATTGCTTCAATACTATCCATTAATAAAGCACTGATATTCAAGTCATAAAGCGAATCTAATTCTCTGATACAGGTTGGGCTGGTGACATTGATTTCTGTAATATAGTCACCGATCACATCCATGCCAACAAAAATAAGCCCCATTGCTTTTAATTTGGGGGCAACTTGTTCACATAACCAATAATCCCGTTCTGTGAGAGGAATACCGACTCCCTTACCTCCGGCAGCTAAGTTACCCCGTGTTTCGCCTTTGGGTGGAATTCTCGCCAAAGCATAATCAACGGGTATGCCATTAATGATTAAAATACGTTTATCGCCCTGAGTAATTTCCGGGATAAAGCGTTGTGCCATAATATACAGCGTGCCATGTTCAGTCATGGTTTCTAGAATGACGTTTAAATTGGGGTCATTCTCTTTGATACGGAAAATAGAATGACCGCCCATGCCACCCAAAGGTTTGACAATAATATCCTTATGACGAATTAAAAATTGCTTAAATTGTTTAATGTTACGGCTGACTAAAGTGGGTGTTGTGCAATTCGGAAATTGATGGGTAAAGAGTTTTTCATTAGCATCGCGTAGAGAACGTGGCTTATTAACGACCAAAGTACCGGATTGATCGGCCAGTTCCAGAATATAAGTGGCGTAAATATATTCCATATCAAAGGGCGGATCTTTGCGCATTAAAATAACATCAAGATCAGCTAAAAATATTTCTGTTGGTGCTGAGTCACTCACATCAATAAATTCATACCAGTGGGCAGATTTATCAGATACTTTTAATTGTCTGGTATAGGCTTTTGCCTGATTATCATCAATGAATAAATCAGCCATTTCCATATAATACAGTTCATAATTTCTACTTTGTGCTTCAAGCAACATTGCAAAACTACTGTCTTTTTTGATATTTATGGATTGGATAGGATCCATAACAATGCCAAGTTTTAGAGCCATTTTATTCTCGGTTGAATGATATTAATTCGTTTATTATAGCGGTTTAATCGTTTAAATGAAGCAAATTAAAGAGTGAAAGAAAAAGATAATAGTTAAATATAAGAATGTAGTGAAATATTGATATTCAGAGTGCTTTAAATTAAGCACAAAAATTAAAGTCAATATTTTTTATATGATTATTGTTATTTTATAATGTGTTACACAAATTTGTTAAAATAATCATTAAAATGGGTGGTATGTGTGCGAAAGTTATGCTAAAAATACGATCTAATTGTATTTTTTATAGTTTGAGCTAAAGTATATATATTAAAGTATAGATTGTGTAAGTGCTTTAATAAATTATTTAGAATAAAACTGTATTAATTACAAGAGTAAGCTATAAGTGAGTTAACAGGGATGTGGTAAAAAAGGCTATAAAATGAGTAAGATTGATGGAATCAAATCTGCTTAAATTTATGATTAAAAAATAAGCCTAACAAATTATTCACACACATTATTTACCTGTCTGCTTGAGGAATTGTCTACCCGACGAAATTTCCTCTGCTTTGGCAACTATCATTTTTTTTGGGGGATAAGTGGGAAATTCAGATTCAACTATTTTAGATGGCTTAAAAGTAATGGTCATCGATGACAGTAAAACTATTCGTCGTACTGCTGAAACACTATTAAAAAAATCCGGTTGCGAAGTTGTGACGGCAACAGATGGTTTTGAAGCACTGTCAAAAATACTGGAGCACCGTCCCAATATTATTTTTGTCGATATTATGATGCCTCGATTAGATGGCTATCAAACCTGTGCGCTGATCAAAAATAACAAAATGTTTAAAGAGACCCCCGTTATCATGCTATCCAGCAAAGACGGCTTATTTGATCGTGCTCGTGGCAGAATAGTGGGCTCAGAACAATACCTGACCAAACCTTTTACTAAAGATGAACTACTTGGTGCAATTACAAAATACGTTACTAAAACAGCTTAACCCAGACTGTTGATTCATTGCCTTATAAAATGATATTTAAGTTTTCATAGTATTTTAAAAACGCATTTTTAAGAAGAACAAATAAAAATAACTATAATAATTACTGCGATAAAGAGAGATTTTTAACATGGCACATATACTCGTTGTTGATGATTCACCCACAGAAACACACATTATATCAACTGCACTAGAAAAACAGGGACACCGCGTTTCTGTTGCGGTTGATGGTAAAGATGGTGTAGAAAAGGCCACACAAACATTGCCTGATTTAATTTTAATGGATGTTGTGATGCCAGAGTTGAATGGCTTTCAAGCTACACGTCAACTCACCAAACAAACTGAAGCTGAGAATATTCCTGTCATTATGGTGACCACTAAAGATCAGAAGACCGATAGAATGTGGGCCGAACGTCAGGGAGCCAAGGGTTATATTACCAAGCCCTTCGTTGAAGATGAACTGATTCAGGAAGTGAATCGTTTGTTATTGGCATAAGTCAATAATACTTAATTGTTAGCCTTATGTCTCAGGAAATAAAATGAGTTTTGAACCACAAAATTCACTACAAATTGTCCAGTTGCTACAACAGATGGAGGATTACAGCAGAAAAAATGCTGCGCCTCTACCCATGGAAGAGCGGATCAAATCATTATGGTCTGGCATTGGTTTTCGCATTGCCAAACACAAATTTGTTGTGCCAATGGGCTTTGTTCGTGAAATAATGAAATACCCCAGCACTTCGCAAGTGCCCGGAAGTAAGGACTGGGTACGTGGAATCGCTAATGTTCGCGGTAATTTATTGCCCGTTTTTGATCTGCAAGGGTTTCTGGGGAAAAAAACAACACCCATCAGACGCGAAACACGTGTTTTATCTATAGCGAAAGATAAACTCAGTGCTGGTTTGATTGTTGATGAAATCTACGGCATGAAATATTTTGATCAGACTCATTTTGATGCAAAAATGGGCCATGACGTAAAATGGAAGAATTATTTTAGTGGCGGATATGAGTTAGATGGCGAAAATTGGGTGGTCTTTAATATGCAACAGCTCGTTGAGAGTAGGGAGTTTCTTAATGTTGCCAATTAATAGAAAGTACCAGATGAAGTGCTAATACTGTCAATAAATACTGGGCTTTAACTTTGTGCGGATGACAAGCAAAGTTAAGGATTTGCGTTTAATCAATTTTTATACGAAATAATAAAAAATAACATAAAATCTCTGCAAGTGATGATTTAGGAGCTTATAAAAAATGCAAGGTGAAACTACTAACAAAAAGAGCGTCTACCTGCCCTTTACACTTCTGATAATATTCGTGGTCGCCATGGTTGTCGTTTATTGGTTGGCCTTTACGAAAGAAAATCATGATACCCAGTATTTGTCCCTGGTTGTTGAACAACGTGTCTTGTCACAGGGTTTGGCCAAGTCAGCAACCTTGGCTGCTGCAGGTAATGAGGATGCTTTTACTACCCTGAAACAATACCAGAAAGAATTTGGTCGGAACATGCTCGCACTGGCAGAAATTGACCCAGTGAGCAACGAAAGTATCCTGCCGGAAAGTGCCCAAAATGTTTATAATATTCTCAATAATAGTTGGAAAGAATATAACGAGCACATTAAAATTATTTTGGACAGTCAGGAAACTATTCTGATTTTATCCGAAGACATTAAAGTCATTAATGAACAGATGCCTGACATGTTAAATGCATCCAATGAAGTGGCTGAAATTTTAGTAGACAGCAACTCACCGACTCGTCAGGTTTACTTGGCCACACAGCAGTTGATGTTTATTGAGCGAATTACCGGCAATATTTCTGTCATGATGTCAGGTAATAATGATGCAGCACAAAGTGCGCAACGATTTGGTTTAGACACGGCAACCTTCAAACGGGTATTAGACTCCCTAATCAATGGTAGTAAAATGTTGGGTGTAGGCAAGGTGGAAGACCCAGATGCCTCAGAATTATTGAGTGAAATTGCGCAAATTTATGATGGTATCAAAACCAAAATAGCGGATATTTTAGAGCGTTCACCTGAAACCTTTGAAATTAATAATAGTGCCATGTCTCTGTACAATAAATCAGAAATTTTACTGCAACAAATTGGTTCACTGGGCAACACTTATCAAGAAGCAGTTGCAGATGATACCACTCTCTCTCTGACAGGTAATGCCTTAGCGGGTGCGACCGTAGTGATGTTCTTTATGATTGGTGCTTTACTGATTTCTCAAGAAAAACGGGTTGCGCGTGAAACCGAAGAACAACGTAATGAAGTTGAAGCTCAGAACAACAAAAACGAAGCGGCCATTATGCGCCTACTGGATGAAATGGGCGCACTGGCAGACGGTGACTTAACCGCCCACGCAACGGTGACAGAAGATATTACTGGCGCTATTGCTGATTCCATTAACTATACCATTGATGCTTTACGTAATCTGGTCACCCAGATTAATGATACTACCGTTCAAGTATCCTCGGCAGCTCATGAAACACAGGCAACAGCAATGCATCTTGCTGAAGCGAGTGATCAGCAAGCGACTCAGATTACCACGGCAAGTACTGCGGTCAATCAAATGGCAACATCGATTGAAGAAGTCTCCGCCAATGCGAATGACCTTGCAAACGAAGCAAGTACATCGGTTGAAATTGCTAATAAAGGTTCCATGATTGTACAGGATGCCATTAGCGGAATGGATACCATTCGTGAGCAGATTCAAGAAACATCAAAGCGCATCAAGCGACTGGGTGAATCATCACAGGAAATTGGTGATATCGTTGAAATTATTAACGACATCTCAGAACAAACCAATATTTTAGCATTAAACGCGGCCATTCAGGCGGCCATGGCCGGTGATGCAGGTCGTGGTTTCGCGGTGGTTGCGGATGAAGTTCAGCGTCTTGCAGAACGTTCAGGTAATGCAACCAAGCAGATTGAAGCGCTGGTTAAAACCATTCAGGCAGATACCAATGAAGCGGTTATCTCCATGGAACGAAGCACTTCAGAAGTGGTACAAGGTGCGCGCCTAGCACAAAATGCGGGTGGTGCTTTGGAAGAAATCGAGCATGTATCCTCCTCTCTGGCAAAATTAATTCAGGCCATTTCAGACACCACCAAGCAGCAATCGATTGCTGCGGTGAGCATTTCGGATTCAATGAATGTGGTACAGGAAATTACCACGCAGACTTCTGCAGGTACTAACGAAACAGCAGCATCTATTGGTAATCTGGCTGAATTAGCAAATGACTTGAGACAGTCGGTTGCTGGTTTTACCTTGCCTGAATAATACAAGTATAGAAACAGTAATACTCTATCGGTTTTAAAGGGATTTCTAAACTAATGGCTGTACTCAATGGCTCCCTCTCATGCTTTGAGCAAATGGATGATGTCCAATTTAGTCATTGGACTTCTTTGCTGGAACAAAGAACGGGTATGCACTTACCCCGGGAAAGACGTTCATTTCTTGAGACTAGCTTGGGCTTAAGAATGAAGGAAATAGGCATACCAGACTTTACCGCCTATTATCATCATTTACAATCTGAGAAAAATGGTCAGCAAGAATGGTTGACGCTAGTTGATCGTTTAACGATTCATGAAACACGATTTTTTCGCCATCAGCCATCATTGGACTTTTTAGAAGAAATTATTTTACCTGAGTTGTTCAAATCTGAACCGGATAGAAAGAAATTACAAATATGGAGTGCTGGTTGTTCGACAGGAGAAGAAGTTTACACCCTGGGCATGTTATGCCAGCAGTTTTTAAAACAGCATAATAATCGTGCTGTTAGTAAACCCTGTTATTTAGCGATCACAGGAATGGACATTAGTGTGCCGGCCTTAGTGACTGCACGTAAAGCACTCTATGACCAATATAAGGTGCGCCATGTGCCAGAGCAATATCTTGAAGAATATTTTGTTGCGCAACACAATGGCCGTTATCAGATTGTTGAGGCATTGAAAAAAAGAGTGTGTTTTGTTCCGTTTAATATTATTGATATGAAGAAAACACTGCTGGAACCAATGGATATTATCTTTTGCCAGAACGTGCTGATTTATTTCAATCGTGATAGACGTAAACAAATTATACAGCATCTGGTTAAACGTCTAAAACCGGGTGGATTTCTGGTTTTAGGGGCGGGGGAATCGTTAAATAATCCCCATCCTGAGTTGGAACAAATAAGTTATCCTAATGCACTGGCTTTTAGACGCAGTGAGTTAGTCAGTTAGCGCATTGATAAATTACTACGATATACAAGCTCTATGATTTACAGCTCTAGGATTTACAGTTCTAGGATTTACAGTTCTAGGATTTACAGTTCTAGGATTTACAGTTCTACGATATACAGTAAGACAGCATAAAGAGAGTTAAGTGGCCTTAGACATTTTATCGGGCTTTGCAACGCTCAGTGAAAATAAAAAATGATACGTAAGCCAAATTGATGTATCAAAGAATAAGACTGTGGAGAAAAAATGGCGACCAATTTTGAACATGGCGGCCTGAAATGGGTAATTGAAGAGATATACGAAACTCTCAAGCAGGCACGTATACATTTTGAATCCTTTGTTGAGGATGAAGAAGATAGTTCACAATTACAATTTTGTACCAGTTACTTACACCAAGTAGCAGGTAGCCTTAATATGCTGGAACTTGGGGGAGCAACCTTGCTCGCCGAAGAAATGGAATTATTGGCGCAAGCCATTTATGACGATAATGTCGTCCAGCGTCAAGAGAGCTTTGAAGTCCTGATGAGGGCCTTAATACAGCTACCGGACTATCTCGAACGATTGAACCGTGGTGCGCGTGATTTACCTATGGTTCTGCTGCCTTTACTCAATGATTTACGCGCCACTCGTGGTGAAAAATTACTCACAGAAGGTGCGGTATTTTCTGTTGATTTGACTGCCGATGATATTGTGCCTGAGTCTGATAATGGTATTGATCCGGGACAACTAGCAGCTAAAATTCGCCATCATTATCACTTGGGTTTACTAGGCTGGTATCGTAATAGTGAGAGTATTAGTAGCCTTAATAAAATCAAAAAAGTTGTTTTCAAACTAAAAGAAAGTGTTAAAACAGCTAATTTCTACCAGCTCTTTAGCTTAATGGAAGCTTTTATTGAAGGGCTTATGGATCAGTGCATTGATTCCAGTGCATCCACTAAATTATTACTCGGACAGGCGGATCGCTATTTAAAGCAGTTAATTGACACGGGTGAATCGACTGAGCTTTATTCACAAAATGATGAGCAAGAACTACAGAGCTTAAAGAAAAATTTATTATTTTATATCGCTTATAGTCAGAATTCGGATGCACTTGAAAATTCCGCTATTAGTCAGGTTAAATCTTTGTACAAGCTTTCCAGTATTATTCCTGATGAAAACGAACTTGAAGATGCACGTGCCAGTATGGGTGGCGCTAATGCCGATTTAATGGAAACAGTGACGGGTGTTATTTTAGGTGATTTAGGAAATATAAAAGAACAATTAGATGTGTTTGTTCGTAATATAAGTGAAAGCTCGAACGGTGATTCACTAGCTGAAGGCTCCTTACTCGCTGAAGGCTCCGCACACAGAGAAAGTCTACAAGCAATCATTGATACCATGACTCAGGTTTCTGATACTCTGGCGATGCTGGGGCAAAATGTGCCAAGAGGAGTTTTGCAGGAAAATATTGAACAATTAAAGGCGGGTTTAACCGGCTCAGAAGCACTTGAACGTCACATGTTAATGGATGTGGCCAGTGCTCTATTATATGTCGAGTCAGCGGTTTCTAAACTGGCTCATGGTGGTTTGTTTAATCATACGGATGAAGACGAAAATTTTGATTTATCAAAAATCAAAATGACCGATCAAGAGCAAAAAGAACTCCTATATGATGTTATTTCTGAAGCTAAAAAAGAATTACTGAAAGCTAAAGAAGGTATCGTTACCCTCATTGATGTCTTTGCTAATAATATTCAAAATCCGGAACAAAATAAACAAAGTATGCAGCAAGTACAAAATAGCTTGCACAGTATCAGTGGCGTTTTGGAGATTCTTAATAAAGATCAGGGTGCCGAAATTGTAAAAGATTGTACGCTTTTTGTGAGTCAGGACATTATTGTTGATAATGTCTTAGTGGATGAAACAAGTTTGCATTATCTTGCTGATACCATTACCGCTTTAGAATATTATTTAGATGCTATCGCGCAAAACCAGCAAGACCTGTCCATTATTGAAAGTGTGGCGCAGTCAAGTGTTGACCAATTACTTGGGCGCGAAAGCAATGTACCAAGCTATGACTCTGAACTGAGTGAGGCATTGGCAATCTGGATGCAGGATGTATCGGTATCAGCTGCTAAGGATAATTTACTGAAAGTAGTTGTTTCAGTGGCGGAGCAAGTTAAGCTAATTCGAAATGAAAAGGCAGAAGAAATTGCTCATCAGATGAAATCAATGATTAGTCTGGTTGGCGATCAGCAAGATTCCCTGAGTAGTGATATCTCCAGCACCCTGCGTTGGGCGACTGAAACCATTAATCGTATTATCTGTAGCACAATAGAATTAAACAATGCTACTGAAACGCTTGAATTAGAACAAGAACTGCCTCAGATTGAACCGGCTGCTGTAGACGATGTAGAGAGCGCGTTAAGTCATGATAATAATTCGCCTGCTGTTGAAGATGCTAGCAGTGAAGCTGAAACGTTAGAAGTAGAGCCCTTAGAAACGCAGTCTCAAGCGCAAAGTGAAAGTCATGCAGAAGAAGTATTAAGTGTTCCAATAAGTGGTTATCCTGATATCAAAAGGCTGGAAACATCAGATGATGTCGATCCGGAAATCATGGAAATTTTTATTGAAGAAGCCCAGGAAGAAATTGGCAAAGTAGCGACTTTATTTCCACAATGGCAATCCAACACCAACTCCAACACCAATAGCGTAGAAATATTGACCGAAATGCGTCGTTCGTTTCATACCTTAAAAGGAAGTGGACGACTAGTAGGTGCAATTGAAATGGGTGAGTTCTCATGGGCTTTTGAGAACATGCTCAATCGTATCATTGATGAGACGATTATCGCTGTTGAAGCACATTACGCGATTGTTGAAAAAGCCTTAGAACTACTGCCGGAAATCATCAAAGCATTTGAAGAACAACGGTTGTCCGATGTGGATTCCTCTATTGTTGCAGCGTATGCCGAACTTTTAAGTCGGGGTGAATTATTTGATCCGCTTCTGCTGACACTGATTGGAACGGATGAAGGAGAGACTTCTTCAGAAGAGAGTTTAGAGATTGATTCATTATCTGATTTAGATGATGAAGATTCAGCTTCTAGTGAAGATGTGTTAGAAATTGAAGGGGCTTCATCCGCTGAAGACTCTTTACAAGTTGAGGATTCTTTGCCCGCTGAGGACTCTTTACAAGTTGAGGACTCTTTACAAGTTGAGGACTCTTTACAAGTTGAGGACTCTTTACAAGTTGAGGACTCCTCACTTGCTGAAGGCTCTATACCCGCCGAAAGCTCTTCCACTCAAGAAGAAAACGAATCCGAGCTGGAAGAAGGGATTGATCCTATCTTATTGGATATTTTTACCAATGAGGCCAATGGACATATTGACAACATAGATCAATATTTAGAGCAATGCCAGGCTCAGGAAGAAGCTTGTACTCCGGATGATATTTTAATCAGAAGCCTGCATACCCTGCGTGGCAGTTCACACATGGCTAATATTCATGCACTGGGTAATGTCAGTGAACAGATGGAACGATTGGTTAAAGTCGTTGCTGAAAAGGGACAGACTTTGGATGCAGAGGTGCTTGAGCTAATACAAGCGCTGACAATTTATAGTTCAGTAGTACTGAAAGAACTCAATGAAAGCAGCGAACTACCGGCTGAAAATATTGAATTACAAGATGCTATTTTAGAAAAACATGAACAGATTTTGCAGCTTGAAAATCTACTGGATGCAGGAGAACTCAGTGAAGAAATTAGCATCAGTGAGGAACGTCTTAATGAAGAAATGCTCTCTGAAGCAGCTCTCAATGAGGATGATGCAAATACTTTAATTGCAGAACAAAATGATTCAGAGAGTAGTGACTATGACGATGAATTATTACAAATCTTTGTTGAAGAGGGTGAAGAATTACTAGAGTCCAGTGACCATGCATTACAAAAACTAAAAGATGATATTACGGATTCGGATGCATTGAATCGTTTATTGAGAGACATGCATACACTTAAAGGTGGTGCCAGAATGGCAGGTGTTAATGCCATCGGTGATCTGACTCATAGTTTTGAAACAAAGCTGGAACAATTTACCCAAAATGAAATTATTTTTAACCAGAGCCATGTAGACTTATTGATGCAAGTGCAAGATGTACTTTCATCAATGATTGAAAACTTAAAAAATGGTAAGGCAGTAAATGACAGCCCGGATGTTATTAGTCAAATAGAAAACATCAGTACTGATGACTCGATGCTAGCACCTGATGTAGAGCAATCAGCTATCGATGACTCAGTTGTCGTTGAGTCCGATAACATTGAGTTAGATACAGATGTAACAGAATCAATCACTGGGCAGAATGAAGTAGAAGAAAGCGCCAATAGTGAAGCAGAGTCTGAGCAATACGATGATGATTTGATGGAAATTTTCCTGGAAGAAGCTCAGGAATTAATGGATTCAAGTGATGCAGCGCTGTCCAAATTAAAAATTGACCCCGATAATTCAGAACAACTTAATCAACTCCTAAGGGATTTACACACTATCAAAGGTGGTGCCAGAATGGCTGGTATTAATCCTATTGGTGATTTGACTCATAGTCTGGAAACACAGCTCGAACAACTGACCGATCTCAATCAAACCCCGAGTCCGCAATTTTTTGATTTACTTCATCAGTCGCATGATACGCTCAATGACATGCTCGATGATCTTAAATCTGGAAAGACAGTAAGGACTGCAGAAGCGCTTATTTCTCAAGCAGATAACCTGCGTCTTGATAGTGATTCAGAGCAATTAACTGAAGAATCCGAAGTAGATGTAGTCGAAGCAGAAATAGAGAATGACGAGCAAGCTGAGCTGGTCGAAGATGAACTTGTTGATGAGCAAACCGGATTAGAATCGGAATCGGAACCAGAAACAGATATAACAGCAGATATCGGGTCTGTTGTAGATGCACCTGAGCCTGAGCCTGAGCCAAATGAGCTTGAAAGCATTGCTCCTGAACAGACGGTCGCAGGAACAGAGCCAGAAGAAATAGTACCTGAAGAGTTACCACAGACCGTGGTTGCCGAAGAGCCCCAAGCCACTGCTAGAAAAACAGAGCGAGTTCGCGTCAGTGCCAACATACTGGATGAACTGGTTAACTATGCAGGTGAAGTCAGTATTTATCGCTCACGGCTTGATCAAGGCAGTAATGAATTCCAATTGTCACTGGCAGAAATGAATACCACCATTCTTCGTTTGCGCGAACAATTACGCCGCTTTGAAATGGAGACTGAGGCACAAATACAATCACGACGGGATCAGGCTGAATCATTAGGCTATGAGCGTTATGAAGAATTTGATCCATTGGAATTTGACCGCTTTTCCAATATGCAGCAAATTACCCGAGCTATGGCCGAGACAGTAGCTGATTTGGATAGCATCGAAAGCACCATGAATAACCTGAATAGTGAATCAGATACGCTACTGATCCAACAGGGACGAGTAAATACTGATTTACAAGAAGGATTGATGCGTACACGTATGGTGCCTTTTAGAAGTCAACTAGCACGTTTTAGACGTATTATTCGCCAGACATCCCAAGAACTGCATAAACAAGTTAGTTTTGAAATGCATGGTGGTGATCATGAGATTGATCGCAGAGTGCTGGAAAAAATGATGGCTCCATTGGAACACATGCTACGAAATGCCGTCGCCCATGGTATTGAAACTCCGACTGAACGTGAAGCCTTAGGCAAAAAACCAAGCGGTAAGATTAAACTACTCATTGGCCGGGAAGGCTCTGAGATAGAAATTAAAGTAATCGATGATGGTTCCGGTATTAATATCGAAGCAGTGCGAAAAAAAGCCGTAGAACATAATTTAATAAACAATGATGCCAAATTAAGCGAACAAGATATTATCCAATTTATTCTGGAATCAGGCTTTAGTACCGCAACAGAAGTCAGTCAGATTGCAGGCCGTGGTGTGGGTATGGATGTTGTTAATGCTGAAATCAAACAGCTAAACGGTGTACTTGAAATTGATTCTCATGAAGGCGAAGGCTCAATATTTAAAGTCTTAATGCCTTTAACAATGTCTGTGAGTCGCGCATTAATGGTCGAAGTGGGTGAAGAAATATTTGCGATTCCATTGGTTGGTATCGAAAATATTATTCGTGAAACGCATGATGTGTTGGAACGATTAACTGCAAGTAATGATACCTATTATCAATGGCATGACGAAGAATACCAGTTTATGCACCTTGGTACAGCATTAGGCATTAATAATCCCTCCTTACCGGATGAAAAAAGCAAAGCGCCTATTTTATTAGCTCGCTCGGGTGAGCATCGTGTGGCACTCTTTGTTGATGGCTTGCTCGGTAGTCGGGAAATTGTTGTTAAATCTGTTGGCCCTCAGTTAAGCACTGTTAAGGGTGTGACCGGTGCAACCATTTTAGGTGATGGAAAAATTTCATTGATTCTGGATCTGGGCGTGCTTGCTCGTGAAGGCGCAATGATGAAAATTGCCGCAGAACAAGGCGTGAAGATTGATAGCACTGAAAATGTTGTACCGACTGTCATGGTTGTTGATGATTCCATCACGGTAAGAAAAGTAACGCAACGCCTATTGCAGCGTTATGACTATGAAGTAATTACCGCTAAAGATGGTGTTGATGCTATAGCCACCTTACATGAAACCATACCTGATGTGATGTTGCTGGATGTAGAAATGCCGCGTATGGACGGTTTTGAATTAGCCACTCATATGCGTGACGATGAAAAGTTTAAAGATATTCCAATCATTATGATCACCTCAAGAACGGGTGATAAGCACAGAGATCGAGCAATGAAGATTGGAGTGAATGAGTACATGGGCAAGCCTTATCAGGAGCATGATCTCATTAGTAATATTAAAAAGCTAACTGAAGACTCCTAGTGCTAATGACAGCCTGAGATAAAATTCAGATGCAAAAACTTAAAAATATCAATCTTGTCATTGCTTCTGGATCTGAAATGATTCAGCAAAGCATGCATGAAATGTTTGTACAACATGGTGCAACTATCACTCTTTGTGGCTTTCTAAACCTTGAGTTTGTCGCTCGATTAGAAAACGATGTCAGCGCAGATGTGATTTTGATCGACATGAATGATGCTTATGAAGAAGATGACGATGCTCTGGATCGTTTATTAGAAAAAATTGATCTGCCCATTCTTTTTCATGACAATGATTTTGATGAGCAGGATGCCTCGAGTGTCGAAGGTGAAATTTCTACTGCGATTGTTGATAAACTGGCTGTTAAGTTAGCAGAATTGGCGAAAGTAAAAGTCAAAGAGGTTGTTGAAGAGGCTGTCGAAGATAGTACATCTGCTGAAGAGATGTTAAGTGATGAAGCCCTGGAAACTGTTCAACAAAAATTATCCGGTGATATAGCACGTCTTAAAGACAAAAAAGCAAATAATGATACAGCTAGCTTAGTTGAAGGTGCAGTCGCTTTAGCCACAGTCGATCAAGTTGCTATTGCTAAACGAGATGCACTTCAAGATGCTGGCAGTTCAGTTGTAGCATCAATCATTAAACAAAAGCAGACAGAAAATAATCAGCCAACGGAGCAAATCACTGAGCAACAAACAACTGAATTAACAGCTGCCCTAACAACAGCCCTAACAACAGCCCTAACAACAGGTTCAATATCAGAGCCTACTGACTTACTTAATATTTGGGTTTTGGGAGCGTCAATCGGTGGTCCTGAAGCGGTAAAACGTTTTTTAGCGAGAGTCCCCAGAGAGTTACCGGTGGCTTTTGTCTTGGCTCAGCACCTGGGTGATGGCTTTGTTTCGTTACTGGCCAATCAACTGGATAGAATCAGTAGTTTTTATGTGAAAGAGGCGATAGAGGGCGATAGTATAAGCCATGGTGAAGTGATTGTCGTGCCGGTAAATAATCGTATGAGTGTCAATGAAAAAGGCCAGATAGTTTTTTTTGATAAACCCTGGAAAGGGCACTATAAGCCATCAATTGACAGTGTTATTAGCGATGTAACAAAAACCTTTGAAAAAAAATCCGGTGTCATTATTTTTAGTGGAATGGGAGCTGATGGCGTATTGGCGAGTCAACAGTTTGTCGAGAAATATCAGGGTAATATCTGGGCGCAAAGCTCGGACACCTGTGTGATCAGTAGTATGCCAGATTCGGTACGTAAGGCGAATTTGGTGAGTTATTCCGGTTCACCAGAAGCGTTGGCACTGAAAATTGCGGTAAAATATATGGGTAAAGACTCTTATATTGTATAAGCTCTAAACACTTGAAAAAATAATACTTGAACACCAACACTTGAACAACACTACTTGAAAAAATTGGACTAACAATGAACCAAAACAGTAATATTATTCATGGAATTGAAGCTCACAAGACAAGGCATGTTACTGGTCAGGATGACCGAGTACGTTGCCTGACACTTAACTTTTTTAGTTACAAAATGCTCATTCCAAATGCCTGTGTTGCTGAAGTGACCGAGGTTTCATCCATTGAGCCCAAATTAGGCGCACCTGAATGGTTTGGTGGCATAATGAAATGGCGTGAGCAGGATGTTCCGGTGGTAATTTTTGAAAAAATTATGAATAGTGAAGCCTCAAAACCACAACAATACCGTCGTTTATTAATTTTAAATGCACCTGATAATAAGGGCGGTACTCCTTTTATCGCACTGGGCTGTCAGTCCATTCCTAGTTTGACCATAATAGATGAGTCGCGGGTTGCACCATCTGAAGAAAAAAGTGAGCAAGTGACACATATCATGTTGGATGGCGAAGAATACATTATCCCCACAGTGTCATATTTAGAGAAAATGGTGAGTGAGGTAATGACTGATCATTAGCTGGCTTCTTAAATTTAAGGGGGGATTTAAATCTATCCTTAAGAAAAGTCACCCCATAAAAACTGCATGACACTTAATATTGCCAGTCCTGCCGTTTCTGTTCTTAAAATACGCTGTCCAAGACGCAACTCCAGATAACCCCGTTCTTTCGCCCAGGCTATTTCCTCAGCATTCAGACCACCCTCAGGGCCAATAAAAATATTTACATTCTTAGGTGTTTCTTGGGGTAAATCCTTTAGGCTGGTTGCTGCATCAGGTGCTAATATTAGGCTAATGCTCTTATTCTGAGCCGTGATTTGCTTGACTGTTATAGGCTGATTTATCTTCACCAACTGAGTGCGTCCTGATTGTTCACAGGCACTGATCGCAACGCCCT
The DNA here is from genome assembly GCF_016097415.1 of sulfur-oxidizing endosymbiont of Gigantopelta aegis. Classification (NCBI taxonomy): domain Bacteria; species sulfur-oxidizing endosymbiont of Gigantopelta aegis. Next base: position 1,545,638 of record NZ_JAEHGE010000001.1, read on the forward strand.
GCCAATGCAGTATTTTTTTTCCCAGACGTTTGTCATCTAATTTTCCGGCATTTGAACGTTGGGTAAAAACAGGGGTAATTGATGTGATGCCCAGCTCAATTGACTTTTGAATGGTGAAGTCCATTTTATCACCCTTGGAAATGCCCTGGTACAAGTGTACCGCAATGAGTGGTTCTGTTTTGGTTGCAGTGAAGCCTAAAATACATACAGAGACATGGCGTTTGGATGCGTCAATGAGTTGGGCTGTAAATTCACCTTCAATGTTATTGTCAGCATTAAACAGGACAATTTCTGCGCCCTTTTTAAGGCGTAACACATTAACGATATAATTGACCAGGTGAGCGGGTAGATCGATGACTTGCTCTGGTTGGAGTGAGGCTTCAATATAAAAACGGGATATGCGCATAAGACAGTTAGCTATGGTCAGTAAAAGGTCAGTAAAAGGTCAGTAAAAAAGGTAGAATTTATAAAACGATTCTACCTGATATAGCCTACAATTTAAATGAGGTGATGAATTTAATGCTGCTCCAAGCATTTTGTTCAAATTGATCTAGCATCCGATCTTTTCAGTTGGGGAATGGGTAGGTAGAATACAATTTAATTCGCGTGCCTCATTAATGAGGCTGGCTAGAGGTCATTGCTTGCAGTTTAGATTCATCGTCTGAAATAAACCGACTGATATTCTGGATAATTCGATTGAGCCATGTGGGCCATTGCTCAAAATCAATACCATCAATGGTATTTTTTATCTCCAGACCCAGCTCAGTATCACCCTCAATAGTCAGTCGGCGTTGAAAAAATAAGGTGTCCGGATCTTCCTTGCGACTCGCCAATAAAACAAATTCCTTGACATTACCACTGAAAATGACGTCAGCTTGAGCAATATCTTCCCCAAGGATTAAATGCTCATCTTTAAAACTGAGAAAAAAATTCAAATCGGCATCATTGATATGAATGTGTAACCATCGATCCTCCAGACAGTCAAAATCACCCATTTCAACGGGTTCTGCCAGCAATGATTGTAATATGCTTTCACCGATTTTTTTTTGGATAAAAAAAGGTGGCTCAGGTAAATGTTTAACAATACTAGGCAACGTTGTAGTGAGTTGTCGGGCGAATCGATGGCTCATTTTCGAGAATAGAGCATCAGGTCTTGGGGGAGTAGGGGTTGTATTTTTCATAAGGCTAATAGTGCAATAAATCACTCGGTTATTCATTGATCACCATCAATTCAATTTCAATGATGAAATGATAACATCAGTTTTTTATCAAATGCATAGTGACATATGATTGAACTTGTTTGCCCCGCAGGTAATTTTCCTGCCCTAAAAGAAGCAGTGAATAATGGTGCCGATGCGGTCTATATTGGTTTTAAAGACGATACCAATGCTCGACACTTTGCCGGATTAAACTTTAACGAAAAAAATCTCCCCCGTGCTATTGATTATGCTCATCAGGCTGGGACAAAAGTTTTTGTCGCAATCAATACCTATCCGCAACCTTCGGGTTGGTCTCGTTGGCAAAAAGCCGTGGATATGGCGGCAGATTTGGGCGTGGATACGGTCATTATTGCCGATATCAGTATTCTTGATTATGCCGCTAATAAGCACCCCCAAATGACCCGACACTTATCCGTGCAAGGCTCAGCAACCAGCTATGAATCACTGCGTTATTATCAGCAAAATTTTGGTATCAAACGTGCTGTTTTACCCCGGGTCTTATCACTGTCACAAGTGGCAAATCTAGCACAGCAATCCCCCGTCGAATTGGAAGTGTTTGGCTTTGGTAGCTTATGTATTATGGCTGAAGGGCGCTGTCACTTATCATCTTATGTCACCGGCGAATCCCCTAATACCTGTGGTGCTTGCTCACCGGCAAAGTCCGTGCGTTGGGAGAAAACCCCACAGGGACTAGAATCACGTTTAAATGATGTGCTAATCGATCGCTATGACGACAATGAAAATGCCGGCTATCCAACCCTATGCAAGGGACGTTTTTCAGTGGGCAATGATACCTTTCATGTCTTGGAAGAGCCAACCAGCTTGAATACGATTGCCATCTTGCCAGATTTAGATCGCATTGGTATCAAAGCAATAAAAATTGAAGGGAGACAGCGCAGCCCTGCTTACACCCAACAAGTCACTCAAGTATGGCGTGAGGCAATTGATAGTTACTATGCTCAACCGGAAAATTACCAAACACAGGCGCATTGGTCAGCAGCATTGGACAAGGTTTCTGAAGGCTCACAAACGACTTTAGGCGCCTATAGCCGGCCATGGCAATGAGAGAAAAACAATGAAATTATCCCTGGGCCCTCTACTTTATTTCTGGTCGCATGATGATATCACTGACTTTTATCAGAAAATGCTAGCAACGCCAGTCGATATCCTCTATCTGGGCGAAACAGTCTGTTCAAAACGTCGTGCTTTAGGTTTTGAACAATGGCTAGAATTGGCAAGAGAGTTGGGTAAAAGCAAAGAAGTGGTATTATCAACCTTATCATTAATCGAAGCCGAGTCAGAGCTCAAAACCCTAAGGCGATACTGTGATAATGGTGAGTTCACCATTGAAGCCAATGATATGGCCGCAGTACAAATGCTAAGTGAAAAGAATATTCCCTTCACGATTGGTCCGACGATCAATGTCTATAATGCACAAACGCTAGCAATCTTGCACCGTCAGGGTCTACAACGCTGGGTGATGCCAGTAGAACTATCACAACAGACATTATTGGAAATACTGCAAGCACTGGAAACTCTTGGTATTAAAGATAAAATAGAAACTGAAATCTTTAGCTATGGTTATATGCCCTTAGCATTATCCGCACGTTGCTTCACGGCCAGAGCCAATAATTTACCCAAGGATCAATGTGAATTAAAATGCCTTGATTATCCCGGTGGGATGTTGGTAAAAAGTCAGGAAGAGCAAAATATCTTTACCTTAAATGGTATTCAAACACTTTCAGGCTCACCTTATGATTTGTATCATGAGCTAAATGCAATGCAAGAGATGGGCGTTGATATTGTGCGTATCAGTCCGGAAAAAACGAACACGGCAAAAATCATTGAAGCCTATCAAGCAAAAATAAATAATGCTAATCCGACAATTTCTTATAAACTAGATGATCACTGCAATGGTTATTGGCATGGTGAACCGGGGATGCTACAGCATAGTGAACAAGCTTAATTTTAACCTGCTTGCCACTTCAAAAGTAGGATGCGGTGAGGCACGAATCGCATCATTGATGTCTATTTAAAACCATTTGTTTGCATTGATGCGGTTCGTGCCTCACCACATCCTACCAATGTGCCAGCTTTACGTGTTCTCCAAGAGCAAATAGAGTTTCTTTGCTAAAGCACTATGACTTAAATCTTCACCCTGTTTAAGATAAGCAGCAATTAAAATTTTTATAGCCTCTTTATCAACCGGTGTACGGCGGCGGATAATACGTGAGAGATCATTAAAGCGTACCAGATAACGAAAGGGATACCACTTGAGTTTTTCTAAATCAATGAGACGTACATCAGCCTGATTAGCCTCTAATTTAGCAAAAAAATGCTTAGGATAAAGACTGCCATGACGATAATTGGCATCATGTAAAAGCCGTGTATTACGCCCCGCTGCTTGCATGATCAAGCGAGTATCTTCAAACGAAACAGCTTCTTCATTAGAGCTATCTTCGGAATTATTGTTAAACTTCTCTTCAAAACTTTCATAGCCTTCCAAGGACTGAGTAATCAAAATACTTTGCGCTTTATCATTCTCCATGCGCTCCCCATAATACAAACAATTCAGCGTTGGAATATTTCTATCATTGAGCCGTTTTAAATTGATAAACTCACGGCGAAAAGTGGGGATGCCTTTAATGGGATGTAATAGAGTTTTAAAATTATGGTTTTCCTGACGCTTAATAAAGACCGGATGACTGACACCATTAGCATCCTTCAAGACAAACTTCGTCACGCCACTCCAGCCATTGCGACGATAATTAGGTGCTTCAAACCAGGGCGACTCCAGATCCCATAATTGTGCAAAGTCAGCTAAATTATTTTGCTTAAATAAATGTTCAGTATCACTATTATCAAACTGGTGAAATTTCATTTTTTTGTTATTCTTCGAGGTTTTTTGCGATAAAGTTTTGCCATGCCTTCAGGGCGTGTTTTGAAACGACGATGTACCCATAAATATTGCTCAGGCGCTTTGCGGATTTGTTCTTCAATCAATAAATTAGTGCAGAGTGCATCGGCTTCTAAAGACTCACTAGGGAAATTTTCTACAGGGGGGAAAAATTCAATTTCATAACCCCGGGCATTATCAAGGCGGCGGGAAATATAGGGAATAATCGGTGCTTTAGTGATTTTTGCCATGCGTGATGGCACCGTTTGAGTCGCGGCTATATGCCCCATAAAAGGCACAAAAACACTATTCTCTATACCGACATCCTGATCGGCGGCAATCCACATTAAATGATTTTGTTTAATATAACGAAAACTGGCACGGATTTCATCACGGGCAAACACCCGGTGCAACATTCGTTTACGGGCATTATAAGTGACTGCATTGAATAAGGGGTTTCTTAGCTTTTGATAACTCACCGCTAAATCATGATCCAAAGCAATGAGCCGACCACTGATTTCCATCGTGGTATAATGCGCACCTAACATAATGGCTCCGGTTCCGGCTTGCAAGGCATTATCAACATACTCAAAGCCTTTGAAAGTGACTAACTTTCGCAGTTTCTTCTCGTTTCCCCACCAACTCATTGTGGTTTCGGCAATGCTGATCCCCAGAGAGTGAAAATGATCCACGACTAATTTGGCTTGTTGTTCTGTGGACAACTCAGGAAAACATAGGGCGATATTGATTTGTACTATCTCACGGCGGTACTTGGCAATGCGATAAAATAAATGGCCAATAAACTTGCCTATCAGCAATTGCAGTCGATAAGGTAGTAGGGGTAAAATGCGCATGGCTGCCAAACCCAACCATGACGGCCAGAATTTTGGGGCAAGAAAATCTCGCCAGGGAAAAGAAACTTTAGACACGGTTCATCTCAATACTCATACTCAATGCTTATTATAAGGTTTTCAATATTGTACTGTTAAGTGATAAAATTTCAATCGACAATACCGAGAATTTAGTTTCATTTTCCTATTGTGGTATTATAACGGACTAATAAATGTCTTTTTTTCCAGAATTATACCTGATAGAGATTTTAAACCGAGCTATGCAACTTATCATACCTGATTTTTCAAACGCAAAAATTTTAGTCGTCGGCGATTTAATGTTGGATCGTTATTGGCATGGACCTACGTCCCGAATTTCCCCCGAAGCACCCGTGCCTGTGGTCAAGATAGAAGAATCAGAAGAACGTGCCGGGGGCGCGGGTAATGTGGCCTTAAATATTGCCGCATTGAATGGTCAACCATCATTAGTCGGGCTGACCGGACAGGACGAAGCTGCCGGAATTTTAAAAACTCGCCTGACCCAGCAGGGGGTTAATTGTCAATTTGTCGAATTAGCCAATTGTACCACCATCACCAAGTTACGCGTGCTCAGCCGTCATCAACAACTGATTCGTCTGGATTTTGAAGATGGCTTTCTTATGGGCGAAGGTGAAGGCTCAGACAGTGCGACGGCCTTGCTTCAAGCCTATGAAACACAATTAGATTTACACGATGTTATTCTCTTTTCAGATTATCAAAAAGGCACCTTACGCGACTTGCCCAAACTGATAGCATTAGCAAAAGCGCGTGGCAAAAGCATTATTATTGATCCCAAGGGCAATGACTTTGACATCTACCGTGGTGCGAGTCTACTAACACCAAATTTATCAGAATTCGAAGCCATTGTGGGTGCTTGTGATAATGATGAGCAATTAGTCGAAAAAGCAGAAGCATTACGTCAGGAATTAGAATTAGATGCGCTATTAATCACCCGTAGCGAAAAAGGTATGACCTTAATTCGTGCGGGGCAAAGCGCCGTACACCTGCCGACCCGTGCCCGAGATGTTTTTGATGTGACGGGAGCGGGGGATACCGTGATTGCGACTCTGGCAGCGGCAATTGCGGCAGGCATGGATATGGTTGATGCCACTAAGCTAGCCAATCTAGCGGCCAGCGTGGTGGTCAGTAAAGTGGGAACAGCCACCGTGACCGTGCATGAGTTACGCACAGCCATGCGTCAGCTCAGTGATGTTGAGCAGGGTATTATTTCAGAACAACGTCTGATAGCCTTAGTAAAAGACGCCAAAGAACATGGTGAAAAAGTCATCATGACCAATGGTTGTTTTGATATTCTCCATGCCGGCCATGTCACCTACTTAGAACAAGCAAAAAGCTTGGGTGATCGCCTCATTGTCGCAGTCAATGATGATGCCTCGGTGAAGCGAATTAAAGGCCCGGAAAGACCCGTCAATAGCATGAATTTACGGATGCAAGTGTTGGCTGGCCTGAGCTGTGTGGATTGGGTAGTACCCTTCTATGAAGATACACCGACACGTCTGATCTGTGATGTTTCTCCCTCAGCCTTAGTGAAAGGTGGAGACAATGACGTGGAAAAAATTCCCGGCGGTGATTGTGTGCGTGAGCAGGGTGGTGAAGTCTTGATAATGGAATACGTTGATAATTGCTCAACTACCGGATTAATACGCTCCATTCGTTCAGCTGACGATTCGGTTGAAAATAAAACCGATGGTGAATAAAGCACGCCAGACAGAGGCTGTTGATATCGCCATTATCGGCGGGGGAATAGCCGGTTTATGGACACTGGCTCGTTTGCGGCACAGCGGTTATCAGGCCTTTTTACTCGAAGCCGATCAGCTCGGTGGGGTGCAAAGTAATGCCTCTCAAGGGATTATTCATGGCGGTACTAAATATGCCTTAACCGGCAAGCTAACGCACTCTTCACAAGCCATACAACAAATGCCCAAGCGCTGGCAAGATTGTCTCAATGGTCAGGGCGAAGTTGATCTCTCGCAGGCGAGGGTGTTATCAGAGCACCAATTTCTCTGGTCAAATAAAAGCCTGGCGACAAAAATAACAGGTTTTTTTGCCAGCAAGGTCATGAGTAGCAGAATGAAAAAACTGCCCATAGATGATTTTGTTGCCCCCTTTAATCAGAAAAACTTTAAGGGTGACTTATACCAATTGGATGAGCCTGTCTTGGATATCCAGAGCGTTATTGACACCTTGCGCAAACAATATTCCGAGGTGATTTTTCAAGCGGACATACAGGGGCTAGCTCGAATAAGCACTGCACAAAAATCTAATGATGATCATGTTTACAATATAGCGCTAAGTTATGAAAATGATGCCAGTAAAAAATTACTAGCAAAGGTGGTTGTTTTAACGTCAGGGTCAGGTAATGAATGTTTGTTGTCAAGCCTAAAGCAAAGCCAGCCGGAAATGCAACGCCGGCCATTGTATATGCCGATGTTAAAAGCTTCTGAAAATATTTTGCCAAAAATGTATGCCCATTGCTTAGGCGCAAGTGCTTTACCGAAAATGACCATTACCTCTCATACACTCGATGTTCAAGAAACAAATGCCAAGCAAACAGTCTGGTATCTGGGCGGAGAAATTGCAGAGCAGGGAGTAGGAAGAAGTCTTGAGGAACAGGTGAATATCGCCAAAAAAGAATTGGCTAGCCTAATGCCCTGGATGGATTTTTCCACCTGCCAATGGTCAGCCTTAGCAATTGATCGGGCTGAACCTAAAATGCCCGATGGCAGTCGCCCTGTAGAACCTTGGGTGTCTTATGAGCAAGATATTATTAGCGCATGGCCAGTTAAATTAGCCATGGCACCGGTCATGGTTGATAAAATCATCCTGCAATTAGAAGCATTGGCGATAGACAAAAACTCCTCTGCAAGGGCAAGCGAAGCAAGCCTTTTGGATTTGCCCAAGGCTAAAACAAGTCCATTACCCTGGGAAAAGGTACAACACTGGATATGATGCAACTTATGATGAAACCGCGAGAACTGGGACAAACTGGTATAAAAGTGAGCCCCTTAGGATTAGGGACGGTCAAATTTGGTCGAGATCAACAAGTAAAATACCCTTGGTCATTTGAAATTCCTGACGACAATGCGGTACGTGAACTTTTGGCCTTGAGTAGAGACTTGGGAATCAACGTATTAGATACTGCACCAGCCTATGGCAGCAGCGAGCAAAGACTGGGACAATTATTAACTCAGCGCCATGATTGGGTCATAGTCTCAAAGGTGGGAGAAGCCTTTGAAAACGGTCAATCACGTTTTGACTTTAGTGCCCAGACTACACGCCAAACCATTGAACGTAGCTTAAAAAAACTCAATACTGATTATCTTGATGTGGTATTGGTGCATTCCGATGGTGACGATCAGCGAGTCATTGAGCAGGAAGATGTGCTAGAAAGCCTACAACAGCTTAAACAGGCAGGACTCATCAGAGCAATTGGCATGTCAACCAAAACCACTACCGGTGGTCTTTGGTGCGTTGAACATACGGATGTTATTATGGCGACCCGTAATAGTAGTGATCATACCGATGATCCGGTATTAGATCGAGCGCTAGAATTAAACAAAGGCGTGGTGATCAAAAAAGGCTTACAAAGTGGTCATGTCGATACCAAAGCTGGTGGCAGCGGTATTGAAGAGGCTTTAAATTATGTCTTTTCCCATGATGCCGTTAATTGCTTAATTGCGGGCACAATCAACCCTAAGCATTTAACTCAGAACGCCCATCTTGTAAGTCAATTGACTGATTCGGCAGATTAATATGCCTCGCTTCTTTTATACCTTAGTCTACTATAGCTTAGTGCCGTTCTTATTCTTGCGTTTGCTGTTGAAACATCAAAAAAGTAATGACTATAAAGATCAACGTCAGGCATTACGCTTAGCAGAGCGTTTAGGCTTTTTTAGGCCTCCAGTTTTTATAGAGCGACCTATCTGGATTCATACCGTATCCGTTGGTGAGTTTCTTGCGACCCTACCCCTGCTCAAACAACTGCAAGAGAAATACAATCATTACCCCATCGTGATCACCTGTACCACCACCACGGGCTCGGCACAGATTTGCAAAACCTTTGCCCAAGAAATACAACAGGGTCGTGTTTTTCATGTCTACTTGCCTTATGACCTGCCAGGAGCTATGCGGCGTTTTATGCAAGCGCTTAAACCACGCTTGGCTATTATTATGGAAACTGAAATCTGGCCTAATTTACTGACTGTTGCGGAACAGCAAGAAATTCCGGTGTGTCTGCTAAATGCACGTATGTCCCCACGCTCGGCAAAGGGGTATGCACGAATTAAACGCTTAATAGCACCTAGCCTAAAGCAACTTTCATTTATTGCCGCACAAGATAGCATGGATGCTAAGCGTTTAATCAACTTAGGTGCAGAAGAAAGCCACCTAGCGATCACGGGTAGTATTAAATATGATTTAAAACTCAATAGTGATGATATTGCATACGGGAAATCACTGAGAGAACAGCTCAATTGGCAAGATAGAAAAGTCTTAATTGCCGCCAGTACCCATCAGGGTGAAGATGAAATGTTATTGAGTGTTTATCGGCAATTAAAAAAACAGTACGATAATTTAAGCCTGATTATCGTACCTCGACACCCAGAACGTTTTCAGTCTGTTTATCAACTATTAAATGTCGATGCTTTAAACGTACTCAAACGCTCACAAATGAATGCTGCTTTTGACCTACCTGTGGATATTCTTTTAGGGGATAGTATGGGTGAAATGATACGTTACTTTGCCTGTGCAGATATAGTTTTTATGGGTGGCACACTGGTAAAAACGGGTGGCCATAATATCCTTGAACCTGCGGCACTGGGCTTGCCAATTATTTATGGCCCCCACATGTTTAACTTTAATGCCATCAATGCACTTTTTTTACAGCATCAGGCGGTACAACAAGTCGCAGATGAGCAACAATTAAAAGCAGGCTTAGAAGAGATGTTGTTAGATGAAACACAGGCTCATGAAATGGGCGCTAGAGCCAAAGAATTAATGGCGAAAAATGCCGGAGCAGTCGATAAAATGATGCAGTCAATACAGATTTTTTTAACTTAAATCTTAGTTTTTTAACTCAGTGACCGTAGGGTGGGCACGCTTTTTGTGCCCACGCTGAATGTGTGAATACAAGATGTTGAATCAGCGTGGGCAGATAAACCCATGCCCACCCTACTATTTCACTCCATCTTTACGCCACGACGTTTAGCAATACTCAGACCAATTGCTTTTAAAATCTCATCACTCATATTGGCCTTGGCATAAGGAAAAATTTGTTCATTTTCTATGTCTGCATGAGTATGCATCTCACGTTTAAAATCAGCGGATAATTTTCCCAGTCGAGCAAAATCATTCGAACGTTCTGCCAATAAGCCGTCTAAACTTTCCCAGAGGCTATCCGATTCAACATGCTCTTTAATCAGACGATGAATGAGTTGTACTATTGCTAAGGATTGTGGTTTTTTTAATTCTGGATCAAGTGCAATAATGGCAGGAAATAGATGCTCTTCTTCGTCCAGATGGTGCTCAGGTGCGGCGACATTAAAATAGCGTCGTATCTGATCGGATGAAGCAACTAACTGCTCATTCCAGCCTTCTTTTTTGAGTGCTAGGCTTAACGTCACTAGCGCTGAAGAGAAATGCTTGACCTTATCATGACAACTTAATAATAGTGTCAGTGGATGTTCAAAGCTGACACCTTCCTGAGCATCAGCAGAACCACCTTGTGGACTGATTTGCAGCATTATTCGACCTACTTAAAATTCAAATGCATTTTCTTCAAGCATATTTTCCAGGGCTGGAATGACTGTCTCGAATAAAACCTCACAAGCATATTGACTATTGGAAACACGTGTGATTAAAGTGGCTTCCATTGATGGTGCTGTACCAATCACAGCAAATAAGCGACCACCTACTTTAAGGTTTTGCTTATACATCTCGGGCAATTGCGCCACAGAACCGGTCAGGACAATCACATCATAAGGACCTTGTTGTGTAATCTCAGCACTGGCTGAATTATCCTTATCATCAAGCAAGAAGCTAACATTATCAAAGCCTTCACTTTGTAGTATTTGTTGCGCTTGCTGACTTAAATTATCATAAATTTCAACACTACAGACCTTGGCTGATAAATGTGCCAGTAAAGCCGTCATATAACCACTGCCGGTGCCAATTTCTAGGACATTGTCCGTCTTTTTCAATTGTACTGTTTGCAGAATTCTCGCTTCAATTTTAGGAAAAAGCATCACTTGATCCTGACCGATGGGCAGCTCAACATCAGAAAAGGCTGATTTCTTCAAATTCTCAGCGACATAATTTTCTCTGGGAACGGCTTCGAGAGCGTCAAGAGCAATTGGATCGATAACATTCCAGGGTCTGATTTGCTGTTCGATCATATTATGACGGGCTGTTTCGAAGTTCATTTCAATCATTAATCGTATCCTTGTTTCTCGACTTATTTCACAGAGTATCATGAGTATAGTTTGGTATTTATACTCGATTATAGAGGAATCTATTGTCGAAAGGTAGCCTCTATATATTAGTGTTTTGTTGTATTGTGCAATTTTTTGGATGCATATTGCATAATGCAAATACAGAAATAAGATCCTATTATTTGCAAAAAATGAGCTGATATAGTGGATTACCACAATACAGACTGTTGATAACGCCATGATATTAGAACGAAATCTATAGTACTCAGAAGATGGCACATAAGTTGCTTCTAATAAACGAATTTATTAAATTTGAGGGAAGATTTATGCTGTTTGAATCATTTTCGGCTGCGCAGTCAACACTGCTTTGGTCCGTATTCGGTGTGGCTTTTTTTATGGGAGCCATTGTCAACAAAACCAATTTCTGTACCATGGGTGCAGTCTCCGATATGGTGAACATGGGTGATTACAGCCGCTTTCGTGCCTGGTTACTCGCCATCGCTGTTGCTGTTATCGGTATGTTGATTTTTGAATCAGCCGGCATGGTTAATCCTGATGGTAGTTTTCCTCCTTATCGTGCCACTCAACTCATTTGGGCTGAAAACCTTCTGGGTGGCTTTTTATTCGGTATCGGTATGACCCTGGCCAGTGGTTGTGGTAATAAAACCCTGATTCGAATCGGCGGCGGTAATATCAAATCTATTTTTGTGTTCTTGATTGTTGGCGTCATTGCTTATTTCATGACCACACCTTTTCCCGGTAGTGACCAGACACTTTTCTCGGTATTGTTTTATGACTGGATTCGTCCTTTGGCCATTGACCTCGATACTAAGCAGGATTTAGGTGCAATTGTTGCGGGCATAGCCGGCAGTGAAAGTCCCATGCAGATGAGAATGATTATGGGCGGTATTTTTGCCGTGCTATTACTGATTTACATCCTAAAAGGTAAATCTTTCCGTGGTAATTCAGAGCATTGGGTTGCGGGTATCGCTGTGGGATTAGCCGTATTAGCGGGTTGGTATCTGAGTAGTTCAATGCTGGTCGATATCCCCGATGAAGGTGAGCAATACACCTTGGTAGAATATTATGACAACTGGGACATGGTCAGTGAAACAGAAGAAGGCAAGCCGGCTCAGGGTAGTACATTATCCGCACAGTCATTTACCTTTGTTAATCCTATGGGGCAAACCATTGGCTATGCTAGCTCAGGCCTGAACAGTGCCTTGCTGACCTTTGGTATTGTCTCTGTCTTCGGTATAATTCTAGGTTCATTTATCTGGTCATTGATCAGCAAGAGTTTCAGAATTGAATGGTTCTTTAATGTCAAAGATTTTGTCACTCATGTGATTGGTGCTGTCTTAATGGGCTTTGGTGGTGTTTTGGCATTAGGTTGTACCATTGGGCAGGGCATTACCGGGCTGTCGACCATGGCGGCAGGTTCTTTCATTGCCTTCATGGCCATTATTTTTGGCAGTGCCTTGACCATGAAGATTCAATACTATCAGATGCTCTATGAAGATGCGTCTTTCTTTGCGGCATTAATAACCGCTTTAGTTGAGCTAAAGCTATTACCTGCCAGCATGAGAAAATTAGAAGTGCTGTAAAAAGTATCAAACAGTCAGCATCTATAAAAAAGCCCCTTTTGAAGGGGCTTTTTTTTGCTCAAAAGAAATATTCTAAGAGACAATAACTTTTGCTTGTCGGGCAATCAGTGCGCTGGGTAACTTAGGAAATGCACTGATCACCGACATAAGCAATGCCGCCACATAAGGAAGTGATTGTACTAATAAGACGATAAACCACAACAATAAATCTAAATCATCTAAGGACAAATAAAAATAGACACTTGCGGCGGCCGACCAGAGTAGAATCAGAATCAAGCTTTCTTCTGAAGCTGTTCTAATGGCCTGTAACAATGCCGTAGACTGTTCCATTTTAGGTGTGCGCAGGAACGGACGGCCAGTGGTCAGCCAGCCTAGCCACATTGCCTTAGCTATCGTATGTGACAAGGCAAGGCCAGAAATAGCAGCAGAAAAAGTCTGGCGAAATGTCTGCACAATATTGATCCCTCGATAAAGATAAAACAGCTTTAATATTTTAAATACAAATAATGACAGAGGCAAAACCGAAAAAATCACCAGAGGTGGTGCAACTCGTTCAGGAATAAGCACTATGGCAACTGTCCAGGCTAAAGCCATTAGGTTAAAGATCAAATTAATGCCATCAGCAATCCAGGGTAGCCAACCGGCAATAAAATGATAGCGCTGTCCAGAGGATAACTGGCTTTTGCTTTTCCCCGATAATTCAGCCCAATGGTGACGCATAATCTGCATAGCACCATAGGCCCAGCGAAAACGTTGATTTTTATAATCAATAAAAGTGTCTGGCATCAGTCCCTTGCCATAACTTTTAGAATGATAAACTGCTTCATGACCGGCAGAAAAAATCATCAGGCCTAATTCAGCATCTTCAGTGATCGTATTCTCACTCCAGCCCCCCACTTCCTCCAAAACACGACGTCTAACCAAAGTCATCGTGCCATGTTGAATAATCGCATTACGCTCATTGCGTGTGACCATACCGATATGAAAAAAGCCTCGATATTCTGAGAAGCACATAGCCTTGAAAGCATTTTCCTGAGCATCACGATAATCCTGGGGGGCTTGTACAATAGCGATTTCAGGGTGGGAAAACTGCGGAACTAAATCTTTTAACCAATCAGTTTGTACGCAATAATCACTATCAATGACGGCAATAATCTGTGCCTGATGAGCGGTTTTATCTAAGGCATAATTTAATGCGCCGGATTTAAAGCCGGAAAGTGGGTCAACGTGATAAAATCTGAATCGCTCCCCTAAATGCTGGCAATGTGCTTCAACTGGACGCCAAACGAGAGGATCATGGGTATTATTATCAATGACAATGACTTCATAATTAGCATAGTCTAATTGCTTAAGCGCATTAAGTGTCTCAATGAGCATCTCAGGTGGCTCGTTATAAGCCGGTACGTGAATGGAGACAAAAGGAAGTTCTTCAGGTGGAACATTAATGATAGCGAGTTCCCGACGGCGTTCTTTTAACCATAGGGTTTCAGCCCATTCGTGGGCTTCGATTAAAAGTACAACCGCCACGCCCACCATCGCCAATATAAGCACAATACCAATGAGTATTACCTGTAATGTCATATATTGATTCACATAATCATAAATAATCCAAACAATGACAGTTGCTAGTGAAAAAGCCACAAAAGCCAGAAAACTACGACCTGAATGGCTGAGATTTTTGGCATCAATGGATAATAGGGTAAAGAAGATAATGGCAAATAACACTGACAAACCGGCGAGAAAATCCCACTTTGGAATTTCAATAATGGCCTTTGACAACTCAAATTTAGCTTGTCGATGAACGTCATAGACACCCCAATAGGCACCGGTAGCTCCTTCAATCGCTTGTTTCCAAGGCTGGTCGAAAGCTTCCATCAAATAATAAATATAATTATTCTGTTGTGCATGGTGTAAAAAACGGCGTAAAAAAGTGGCTTCATTGGCGGCTGATGCCACTGCTTCCTTTTGTGTGCGCCCATGGCTGGGCCAGCCGACTTCAGTAATAACGATGGGCTTATTCGGGTACAATTTTTTTAGGTGTTGCATACGGTTTTCAATATGACCGATAGCATTATCTAAATGAATGCCTTCCCAGAAGGGCAACATATGAACGGCAATATAATCCACATGCTTCACCAGTTCTGGATTTTTAGTCCAGATATGCCAAGGTTCGGCGGTACTGACAGGCATTCCCACTTCAGAGCGAACTCGATCGATATGAGCAATAAGTTGATCAATTGACAGATCCTTTCTTAATAGCACCTCGTTTCCAACCAGCACGCGTATCACGTTACGACGGTTTTTATCTGCGAGCCTGATTAAAGCGTCAATTTCCTCAGTGTTTTTCCCTTGGTTCTTATCAAGCCAAGCCCCTAGAGCGACATTGAGCCCGTGCTGACTAGCGATTTTTGGAATACTTGCCAATGTAGCCTGTACACTATAAGTGCGAATGGCATGTGTTTTCCCCGCCAGCAAAACAATGTCAGCGGTAATTTCTTTCTTATCCGGATATTGATTTTTAGCAGGGTTTTGCTGCTCCCTCATGGGAGAAAAAGAAAATCCCTGAATGGTATCAGGCCAGGGGGGCTCCATTTCAGGTTGATTGGCTAAGGCCCATAGGCTAATGGTCAATACTGAAATAATCAGTATGATAATAATATTGGAAACTCTCATCGAATTGAATGTCCGTATAAACTGATGAAGTGGCGCACTGTAGCACTCCTGTTTGGTCAATTCTGGACACTGTTCCCAAAAAAACAATATCAGTCAGTATTTCGAGTGAAAATGACTTGCTATCGATTCAGCATCATTCATTGAATAATAACATTTTACCTTGAAATTTTAGCCGAATTCGGTTACTTTCAACTGGCTAGGGGTCCTTATGTTTACTTTTTAAACTGCTCATAAGGCGAGAAACACCCTTTGAACCTGATCCGCTTAACACCGGCGTAGGAAAGCACTTGAGTTGTTGATGCAAAACAGACTGATCATCAAATCGTGCCATATTCCCCTACCTTGTGTTTAAGATATTTCTATCCATGAAGAAACCATTAAATACACTGCTATTACTCGCAGTTAAGGACTAATATGAGCGCAATCCCAGAAGATTTCATCCAACAGACCAGCCAATTATCCGAAGACGTTACCCGTCCTTTTACCGGTTCGAGAAAAATTTATGTGCAGGGTAGTCGTCCCGATATTCAAGTACCTATGCGTGAAATTATTCAGGATGATACTGAAACCAATACTGGCATTGAAAAAAATCCACCGATTCCTGTTTATGATACCTCGGGTCCTTATACCGATCCTGAAGCCAAAATTGATTTATTGAAAGGGCTTCCTACTTTACGCGATAACTGGATTATAGAGCGTGATGATACTGAAGTGCTTGACGGTCCTAGTTCAGAGTATGGCAGTCAGAGGCAAACTGATCCTAAGTTATCGCATCTGCGTTTTGAACATATTCGCGCACCACGACGTGCGAAAAAAGGCAAAAATGTCTCGCAAATGCATTATGCCCGTCAGGGTGTTATCACTCCAGAAATGGAATATATTGCTATTCGCGAAAATACCAAATTACAAGAAATGCGTGATTCAGGTTTAATGAGAATGCATCCGCAACATCCGGGTGAAAGTTATGGCGCTAGCATTCCCGATGAAGTGACACCAGAATTTGTCCGTGATGAAATTGCTCGCGGTCGAGCTATCATCCCTGCCAACATTAACCATCCAGAAATTGAACCCATGATTATTGGTCGTAACTTTTTGGTTAAAGTGAATACCAATATCGGCAACTCAGCCGTAACATCTTCCATTACCGAAGAAGTTGAAAAAATGGTCTGGTCAACTCGCTGGGGTGGCGATACGCTAATGGATCTGTCAACCGGCAAAAATATCCATGAAACCCGTGAGTGGATCATTCGTAACTCCCCCGTGCCAATCGGTACCGTACCGATCTATCAGGCCTTAGAAAAAGTAAATGGTAAGGCAGAAGATTTAACCTGGGAAATTTTCAAAGACACCTTAATTGAACAAGCAGAGCAGGGTGTTGATTACTTCACCATTCATGCCGGTATCCGTCTGCAATATGTGCCTTTAACCGCTAAACGACTCACCGGAATCGTTTCTCGTGGTGGTTCGATTATGGCCAAATGGTGTCTGGCACACCACACAGAAAGCTTCCTTTATACCCATTTTGAAGATATCTGTGAAATCATGAAAGCCTATGATGTGTCCTTCTCCTTAGGCGATGGCTTACGTCCGGGTTCAATTGCAGATGCTAACGATGAAGCACAATTAGGCGAATTAAAAACCCTTGGCGAACTGACTAAAATTGCCTGGAAACATGATATTCAAACCATGATTGAAGGTCCTGGTCACGTACCCATGCACATGATCAAAGAGAATATGGAAATTCAATTAGAAGATTGTGACGAAGCACCGTTTTATACCCTTGGGCCATTGACTACGGATATTGCTCCGGGTTATGACCACATTACCTCAGCCATTGGTGCAGCTCAAATCGGCTGGTACGGCACTGCAATGCTCTGTTACGTGACACCCAAGGAACATTTGGGCTTACCTAATAAAGCCGATGTGCGTGATGGTATTATCACCTACAAATTAGCCGCTCATGCCGCTGATTTAGCCAAGGGTATTCCCGGTGCTCAAGTACGTGACAATGCCATGTCCAAAGCGCGTTTTGAATTCCGCTGGGAAGATCAATTTAACCTGGGACTAGACCCAGAACGCGCCAGAGAATACCATGATGAAACCATGCCGAAAAAAGCGCATAAAGTCGCGCATTTTTGTTCCATGTGTGGCCCTAATTTCTGTTCCATGAAAATCTCTCAGGACGTCCGAGATTATGCCGCTAAAAACGGTTTTGGAGATATTAAGGTCGCTATTGAAGAAGGTATGGCAGAAAAATCAGCAGAGTTTAGAGAAATCGGTAGTAAAATCTACAATAAATCTTGATTTTTCTTTTCTACCGCTAGTGAGGGATAGGGTACGGCTAAGAAAGAGGTAGGCTATGGCTTAGGCTGACTCTTTCTGACTTTAATATTCAATCATTTAACCTAAAAAAATCAGTAGAACCTACTGCGACCGCCTTATGCACTGAATCTTAAGGATTTTCCAGAACATTTTGACTTCACCCGTAGGGTGACTACGAATAAAGCCAAAATAACCTGTAAAACCCTTAATCTTCAGCACCATAAGTCGCTCTCGCTACGATTCAACTGATTATTTTAGGTTTAAAAAAAGCCCGGAATACTCTCCGACCAACCCACTTCATTAAATAGAATCAAATACAATTTCTCATCCCATTCATGTCCCCATGGCCCCGTCTTGGTCAAATGCTTACTATAGCCTCGTTGTGCCCCTGGGGGGATAAAGCCAAAAGGAATACCATTGATCAATAGGGCAACAGAGCGCCCATCAGGACTCCATTTGAGCTCAAAAACGTCAGATAAAAGGGGGGTGAATTCTGCATGAGAATGCGCATAACTGGCGACAGCAGGTGGGGAAGACGTTTTGAATTGGGATATTTCAGATTCTTTCGGGGCTTTAATTCGATTATAAATCCAGCAATCAGCAACCACCACAGGACTATTAGGCATCGTTAGATATAACCAAGCAGAATGACCATGATCCTCAAAACGCGCTTCTTTCTGGGAGCGTGGGTGCTTCTCACAAATGAGTGTGTTGGTATTCATTTTAGACATTGTTTGTCCGAGTGCTTATTGACCACCAAAAACTGCTCATAAAACGTTTAACTTACCCAAACTGATATTCATTATAATCCTTTATTTTCTGAATTTTTTAACAAACTTTCTTATAAAACCTATTCACTCATAAGCCAATGCCCTGATTTACCACCTTCCTTTTCCAGCAGGCGAACATTGCCCATTACCATACCACGATCAACGGCCTTACACATATCATAGATTGTTAGCAAGGCGATTTGTGTGGCAGTCAGTGCTTCCATTTCCACCCCGGTTTTACCATCCGTTTCCACCGTACATAAACAAGTGACTTTACTTTCGGCTTCATTTACCTTTAATTGTAAATCAACATGGGTTAAAGCCAGAGGATGACAAAGCGGAATTAAATTTGAGGTTTGCTTAGCAGCCATAATACCCGCGATACGAGCAATACCCAGTACATCGCCTTTCTTATGCGTGCCAGCTATGATCAAGGCCAGCGTATCGGCCAACATGGTAATTTCACCCTCAGTCACCGCACGACGATGGGTAATGTCTTTACTACCGACATCAACCATATGGGCTTCACCCTGAGTATTAAAATGTGTGAGTTTATTCATAAAAAACTGAGCCTGATCAAGTAAAAAAACCGTTGGAAAATTTTTAAGCGTCCAAAGTATCGTATAATTAGAAGTATATATCAATTAATTCCTATACCCGTGACTAATGAGGTAAGTATGTCCATTCACGTTAAATTTTTTGCCAGCATGAGAGATCTAATGGGTGATGACCGCGATATTGATGCCGCAACCATTAAAGAGCATGATATCGATACAGTTGATGTCCTATGGAACTACTGCGCAGCAGGCAAAGAGCGTCCAGCGAATGTGCTAATTGCCGTCAATATGGATTATGTTGATGCCCAAAGCGCTATTAAAGAGGGTGACGAAGTGGCCTTTTTTCCACCTGTGACAGGCGGTTAAATATGACTGTCTTAATAGAACCCAATTCCTTTGATCCCTGGAAAATATTAGACGAATACCAAAAAAACAGGCCTGACTTTGCTGGAAAATATGGCGCAACCGCCGTCTTTGTCGGTACTATGCGTGACTTTAATGAAGGTGATAATGTCTCAGAGATGTTTTTAGAACATTATTCGGGCATGACAGAACGCCACCTGGAAAATATTTGTCAGCAGGCAACAGGCGAATATCAGCTATTAGAAAGTTTGGTTGTGCATCGAGTGGGCGCTATCAAACCCAATGACCCGATAGTACTGGTTGCCGTATGGACCGCACATCGAAAACAGGCCTTCGAAGCCTGTCGAGAAATAATGGAAGACCTTAAATCAAAAGCACCGTTCTGGAAAAAGGAACAAATCACTGACGGCGAAAACCGCTGGGTAGCCAAAAATACCAAAGGTTACTAGAAAACCAGCGACTATAAGTAATGCCGCCAAGATTCCGGACGTTGATCTCGGCAATCACATAAGCTTTTCTTTTTCGGGCGTAAATACACGACTTCGCCTACGTGTTTTTCCTGTACTTCGGCAATCATTCGCTCTTGCTTCATATTTTCCCGTGATGCTTCTTCACAGTAAAAGACAATGCTGCGCTTTATTTTAGCCAAAATAGAGTTATTTAAATGAAAACCTTCATTGCACAATACCCCTTCGATTTCTTCGAGAGTGATTTTGTTCAGGTCGTAGGTTAATTTGATATGGTATTGATCCAGTGCATGGGAAATAAGTACCCCATGAAGATCATTAATGATAAAAACGGCTGAATGCGCCTGATCAGGATTGTCGTGTAATGAACAGAAATGGATTTCTCGATGCTTGATGACTTGCTGATTCATCTATGCCCCCGGATTAAAACCAAAATTGAAACCAAAAAACTATCAATCATATTATTATATACCCGTGACACTTGGAAATGCCTCGCTGCATTTCCAAGTATCACGGGTATATTGAGCATTCGCTCTGTTATTAAAGATTAATCACTTTGTAAGCAAAAGTACAGTACTGATTAACATTCTATGCTTTGATGAAAGACAAAAATATAGAAAGTAACCCTTGGAATCATAATGGAATACCCAAGTAAATCCTTCTTAACAACATCAGGTTTCTCTGTTTTGCGCCAGAGTAACACGCGCCAATCGATTGATATCATTTAAGGTTTCTATGTTATCGAAACCAGCATCAGATAATAGTTGCTGCACAGCCGGTGCTTGTTCAAAACCATGTTCAAAGAGTAGCCAGCCCTTTGACTTAAGATAAGGCTGACACTGTGCAATGATCAAAGCAATATCCGCCAAACCATCTTGTTCTGCAATGAGGGCGCTTAAAGGCTCATAGTCTTTCACATTGGCATCCAAGTGCGGATCGTTTTGCGCAATATAAGGCGGGTTAGAAACAATGAACTCAAAGCCTTTAGACGGAATATCATCAAACCAATGAGACCGACAAAATGACACATGATTTAAGCCCAACATCGAGGCATTGTTTTTCGCCATAGCCAATGCGGCCTGACTAAAATCTGTTGCGAGTACCGACACATTCGGACGTTCCGAAGCGATAGCCAAAGCAATGGCTCCACTGCCCGTGCCTAAATCTAAAATGGACTCATGACTGTCAATCGCCACTTTTTCCAAGACACACTCAACCAAAAGTTCTGTTTCAGGGCGTGGGATCAGTGTGTCTGGGGAAACCTGTAATGAAAAAGACCAAAAATCTTTATTGCCAGTAATATAAGCTATCGGCATTCCCTGTGAACGCAAGGCCAGATACGCATCAAATTGTTGGCTTTGCTCAGGTGTTAAAAGTGTTTCAGGCCAGGTGAGTAGCCAGGTTTTAGTATGAATTTTTTCAGAATGCTCGTTTAAAACCTTAAGCAAGAGTATTTCACAATCAAGCTTAGGGCTGTCACTGGTACCAAGCTGCTGGCAAGCCATTTTTAATTGTTCAGCGATTGTTAAAGGCATTTCACGTTTCATTTTGGAGCTTATAATTTGTTTACTCTTCCGCCATAGAAGCCAGCAACTCAGCCTGATATTCACTTAATAAGGGATCAATAATCGCACCCAAATCACCATTCATTACCTCTTCCAACTTATACAAAGTCAAATTGATACGATGATCCGTTACCCGTCCCTGAGGATAATTATAGGTACGGATACGCTCACTGCGATCGCCACTACCGACCTGCAATTTACGTTCAGCCGCTTGTTCAGACTGTTGCTTATCCCGTTCAGCTGCGGTAATGCGCGAAGATAACATCGACATCGCCTTAGCTTTATTTTTATGCTGTGAACGCTCTTCCTGACATTCCACCACCACACCCGTGGGTAAATGGGTCAGACGAATGGCTGAGTCAGTCTTGTTAACGTGCTGACCACCCGCCCCCGAGGCCCTAAAAGTATCAATACGCAAGTCCTTGGCATTGATCTCAATGGCCTCAACCTCATCCACTTCAGGAATAATCGCTACAGTACAAGCCGAAGTATGAACGCGCCCCTGAGATTCAGTTTCCGGGACACGTTGAACACGGTGCGCGCCAGATTCAAATTTAAGTTTAGAAAAAGCCCCTTGGCCGACAACTCTAGCCACAATTTCCTTATAACCCCCATGATCACCGGTATTTTCCGACATGATCTCAATCGTCCATTTCTGTGATTCAGCATAGCGGCTATACATTTTAAATAAATCACCGGAAAAAATAGCCGCTTCATCACCACCGGTGCCTGCACGCACTTCAAGGTAAATATTATTGGCATCATTGGGATCTTTAGGCAATAACATCTTTTGCAACTCAAGGGACAAACGCTCTTTTTGTGCCTTGCCTTCCTTAAGCTCATCCTCAGCCATTTCCTTCATTTCAGGATCGCTATCACCCATCATTTCTGTGGCTGATGCCATCGTTTCAAGCGCTTCCTGATACTGAGCAAAACACTCAACCAGTGGCCTAAGTTCAGCATATTCCATCGATAGCTCGCGAAACTGATTTTGATCCGCCATTACTTCCGGCTGAGAAAGCAATACGGCAATTTCTTCATAACGTTCAGACAGGGTTTCAAGTTTGTTTTGTATTGAGGCTTTCACGGAATGACTCGCTAGTGGTTAAAGAGATAGAAATTAAATTGGCGATGATGATTATACCCAAGTATCACGGGTTATAGAATGGCTTGAAAAACTTAGCTAAGGCTCATCAGTAGGTAAATCAAATAATTCAATGGCAGCATCAACCAGCTCAGTTCGACCATCCATACCTGCTTGTTTGATTTGCACGCAAGGTTTATGAATTAACTTATTCGTCAATTGACGGGCAACATCATTCAGCACCTGTTCAACGGGCTTGCCATTGTTAATTTGCTTTTTAGCGTTGGCCAGCACGGCATCACGAATGGATTCCGCCTGTTCTCTATATTGGCGAACCGTTGCAATAGAATTCAGGGAGCGTAACCAGTTCATAAAATGACTGACTTCCACTTCAATAATATCTTCTGCTTTAAGGGCTGCTTCCTGACGTGATTTTAAGCCCTCATCGATAATTTCTTTGAAATCATCAACCGTATATAAAAATACATCTTCTAAGTCGCCGACTTGCTCTTCAATGTCTCGAGGAACAGCAATATCCACCATAAAAATAGGCGCATGTTTACGCTTTTTAATGGCCGCCTCTACCGTGCCCTTGCCTAAAATAGGTAATTGACTTCCAGTAGAACTAATCACAATATCCGCTTCAGCCAGATGATTGGGAATTTCATTTAAGGCAATGGCATAGCCATTAAATTCCTGCGCTAAAGTATGGGCTTTTTCCATGGTACGGTTAGCAATAATAATACGCCCAATACCGGACTCATGCAGGTGTCGGGCAACCAGCTCAACCGTTTCCCCTGCACCGATTAAAAGTGCAGTATGATCCTGAAAATCACTGAAAATTTGTTTCGCCAGACTGACCGAAGCAAAGGCTACCGACACCGGGCTGGCACCAATGGCCGTGTCAGTACGAACCTGTTTGGCACAACTGAAAGTATGTTGAAATAATTTATGTAAAAACTGCCCAATCGAGCCACTATCTTTGGCAACGGAAAATGCCGTTTTTAACTGTCCGAGAATTTGTGGCTCACCCAGCACTAAAGAATCCAGGCCACTGGCAACGCGTAACATATGCTTCACGGCCTTTTTATCGGGGTGCAAATAAAGGTATTGGGAAATATCGGTATTAACTAAATCATGGTGATTTTTTAGCCACTCAATGAGAGACTGCGTTGCTGCTTCAGCGTCGTCGTCATGGCAATTGAGCTGGCAATAAAGCTCGGTACGGTTACAGGTTGATAAAATAACGGCTTCATCCACCGCATCCTGAGCGGTTAGATCTTTTAAGGCGTCAGGAATCGTATCCTGAGCAAAAGACAACTGCTCCCTGATTTTAACCGGTGCAGTTTTATGATTAATTCCTAGTGCAAGCAACGACATAAAATAAGTTTTATAAAACCTTGGTCATCATCAGAAGTTATTTAGAATTTGCTAATTAAACACGGCATTTTGCGCAAAATTCACCCAAAACTCAAGCAATCTCTCATTATTCTTAGAATTTCCACTATAATTATAGAGATTATGGTATAAATATGACAGTTGAAGAATGAGCTATGGCTGTTAAAAATTAAGTGTGAATGGGAACTTATGTGCTTATATTGGTTCTAAATCTATACATTTAAAAAACGACTGAAGCCTGTGACAATCGGAGAAAAAATGCACAATAAGCAATTACTAAGCACTGGAAATAATCGCCCTGGATTAGTCTTTTTAGGCCTATTTCTGAGTTTGGCAATGAGTGGTTGTGCGAGCAATACGCAGCTTGAAAAAGCTGAACAGCAAACGACAACAGCACAAACGGATACAACTAGCTCTCAGCAAGTCAAAACCAAAGCTAATAAAGTAACGTCACCTGCTCAAGAGCTAACACCAGAATTGCTTTATGATCTCATGCTGGCAGAAATTGCCCTGCAACGAAATGATTATGCCTTGGCCTTTGACAAATATTACGCCGCCGCCGCGCAAACTCGGGACAGTCGTTTAGCCAAAAAGGCCACCCGTGTCACCTTGTTTTCTAAAGACGATGCACAAACCTTCAAAGCCGTTAAACTCTGGTCAGAAATTCAGCCGGAGAATATCGATGTCCAACAAATTTACGCCTCTTCTCTTATTTCACAAAATAAGGACGAACAAGCCCTAATTTACTTACAAAAAGTCATTAATCTCAGTGATAGTTTTGAAGTGGGTTTTAGGAAAACCGTATCTATTCTGGACACCATTGATGATCAGCAACGGGTTAACCGTCTTTTTGAACGCCTAACAAAACATCAACAAGATGAGCCCATCGTACAATTATATCGGGCCAAGCTAGCCTTTAAATTTGTAGATTATCCAGCGACAGAAAAGCACTTGAAAGCCTTGCTGGCGATAAAACCGGATTATCTTGAAGCATTGGTGCTCAATGTTGAATTGCTAAAAAAACAGCACAAAGAGTCTCAGGCAATCGAAGCGTTGCAACAAGTACTGAGAAAATTACCGAAAAACACGGCACTCAGACTAGAACTGGCTAGAATGCTGGTAAAAGCCAAACAATATAAACAGGCTAAAACGCACATCAAGCGTTTGGCTAAAAATGACCTAGCTCCCGAAGTCTTATTTGCCATTAGTCTGCTGTCCATCGAAATGGAACAGTTAGATAGCGCCAAACAATATTTAGAACGCCTACACAAACACCGCCTCTATGCCAGTGAAGCCGCCTATTTTATTGCTCAGCTAGAAGCAGGACGAGAAAATTACGCCGAAGCAGAAGGCTGGTTTAAACGGGTCAGGAGCGGTAAATACACCTTTGAAGCCTATCTGGGCTTAGTCATGGTCTATTCACAACAGAAAAAATTCGATGCAGCCTTCAAATTACTTGAACACTCAGCCGGCGTCAATGACCAACAAAGCACTGAAATCCTGCAAATTAAAGCCGAAGTCTACGCGCAGGCCAAAGATTATACCAAGGCCTATGAAATTTATACTCAGGCCGTTAAATTGGCACCTGACAATCACGATATTCTTTATGGCAGAGCCATGCTGGCAGAAAAATTTGGCCGCATTGACTTATTGGAAAAGGACTTAAAAAAGATTCTCGCCAGCAATCCCAAAGATAATCAGGCCTTGAATGCTCTGGGTTATACTTTGGCTGATCGAACCACGCGTTACCAAGAGGCGCGACAATATATTGAGCGAGCACTAGCAATTAGCCCCAATGACGTGGCCACACTGGACAGCATGGGTTGGGTGCTCTACAAAATGGGTGATCATAGTGGGGCACTTAAATACATGAAACGTGCCTATGATAAAGAGCCCGATCCAGAAATTGCCGCTCACTATGGCGAAATACTCTGGGTGTCAGGGCAAACACAAAAAGCCAAACTCATTTGGGATAAAGCCCTGAAAACCGATCCCGAACACCGTGTTCTAATCGGTACTCGGACACGGTACATAAAATAAACCGAAACGATTACCATACAATGTAGGGTGGCTAAGCTTAGGCATCCACCTTCAAAGCCAAACCACTCCAGGTTCTAAAAAATAAAATGCATCGCGCTCTCATTATTCTCTTCTCTTTTTTGCTACTGATTGTTTTAAGCGCCTGTTCCAGCAACCCGAAAAGCACTGAAGTACCAAGCAAGCAATTGGCTGCCAACATACTGCCCGATAACTGGCTTATTACCGGCCGCATCAGCCTCAGCAAAGAACAAGAAAACTGGTACGCAAAATTCATTTGGATACAAAAAAATCAAGACTTCCAGCTCAGTTTTACCGGCCCTTTAGGCGAGACAGCATTACAAATCAGTCAGCGTGGTCAACAAGTAAGCATAAAAACACCATCAGGAGAACGTAGTGGTCATAATTTAGAACAAATGATTGCTCAGGAAACCGGTTTAAACTTACCAATCAGCTCGCTACGCTACTGGCTACAAGCCAATCCTAATCCCAACACGCCAGCCAAAATCACTTACACCGAACAGCAACAAATTAGCACTATCGAGCAGGCACAATGGCGTATTCAATACCCTAAACGAATGCTAGTAGAACTAGCATCAGGGGGAAATCTATTACTACCTAAAAAAATAGTGGCAAAAAAGCAGGATACAAAAATAAAACTAATCATCACTCGCTGGCAATTAGGTGAAGCTGTGTCAGGTGAGAATACTAATGCTCAATAAGCCAAACAAAATCTGGTTAGCCCCAGCTAAAATTAATCGTTTTCTGCACATTACAGGTCAGCGTGAAGATGGCTATCATGAACTACAAACCGTTTTTCAATTTTTAGACCATTGTGATGAACTGAGTTTTACAATTCGCTCAGATAATAAAATATTACACCAAAACCCATTAGCGGGAGTAAAGCCAGAAGACGATTTAACGGTCAGGGCAGCCAAACTATTGCAACACGATGCCAGTGCTACTCAGGGAGTGGAAATTAGCATCAATAAACGCCTGCCTATGGGCGGTGGCTTAGGTGGTGGCAGTAGTGATGCTGCCACCACGCTCGTGGCCCTAAACGAACTCTGGCAGCTTAATCGGAGCACGGATGAACTGGCAAAATTGGGCGTGCAACTCGGTGCAGATGTCCCTATCTTCGTGCATGGCTACGCAGCATGGGCTGAGGGTGTCGGCGAAAGACTCAGTGAGATTGAATTAGACGAACCCTGGTTCGTTGTGGTTGTACCCTCCGTATCGGTTTCAACAGCGGCAATTTTTTCCCACCCAGATTTGCCACGTCATTGCGCGCTAATTACCCAAAATGAGTTTTTGTCAGGCAAAGGCACTAATGTCTGTGAACTCATAGTGAGAGAAAAATACCCCCAAGTTGAACAAGCGATACAATTTTTAGCACAATTCTCGCCTGCTCGAATGACCGGAACCGGCGCTTGCGTCTTTGCTGCGCTTGATTCAGAACAAAAAGCGAAGAAAATTCTAGGTCAAATACCAGCGAAAATGACCGGCTTTATTGCTCGCGGTAAAAATAAATCGCCATTATATTCATAGTCTTATGTTGCTATTGAATGGTGGGGATGGGTGCGATAAATCATGCCTATTAATGCAATTAATAAGAAAAATAAAAAAAATGAACTTTTGGTGTGACAATTGAAAATTTTCATCGTATAATCTCCCCCACATTTTTGGTAAGCATCTTCTTTATGTTTTCTTAACATTATTTTTCAGGTTAGGAAAAAGTAACATAAGAAAAAGCAAACAAAAAATGTTCGTTAATTATTGTTGGGCCGTCGCCAAGCGGTAAGGCACCAGGTTTTGATCCTGGCATGCGCAGGTTCGAATCCTGCCGGCCCAGCCACTTCAATTGACCGCACCTGTTACACGTATACAAAATAAGTTTACAAAACTATCCATATAAATCGTTTTTTTATAAGATATTGCATCTGGGGAACACACAGTGTCCGATTCCGACATGATGGTTTTTGCGGGAAATGCTAACCCGAAACTTGCACAAGACATTGTTAGACACCTGAATATGCCATTGGGTAAAGCCTTTGTTGATAAATTCAGTGACTCTGAAATTATGGTTGAGTTGATGGAAAATGTACGCGGCAAAGACGTCTTTATCGTCCAGCCGACCTGTCAACCAGCCAACGATCATCTCATGGAATTGATGGTGATGGCCGATGCCATACGTCGCGCATCAGTTCGACGAATTACTGCAGTCGTACCCTATTTTGGTTACGCCCGTCAGGATAGAAGACCACGCTCAGCCCGCGTTGCCATTACGGCCAAAGTGGTTGCTAATATGATTTCCGGCGTAGGCATTGATAGAATGCTCACCGTTGACTTACACGCCGATCAAATACAGGGCTTTTTTGATATCCCTGTCGATAATGTTTACGCATCACCTATCTTATTAGGTGATATCTGGCGCCAAAAATATCCCGATTTGATGGTAGTATCACCGGATGTCGGCGGCGTAGTCCGGGCAAGAGCCCTGGCCAAGCGTCTTGATGATGCAGATTTAGCGATTATTGATAAACGTAGGCCTAAAGCTAATGTTGCCAAGGTGATGAACATCATCGGTGACGTTGAAGGACGCTCCTGTTTATTGATTGATGATTTAGTTGATACTGCTGGCACCTTATGTAAAGCGGCCAAAGCCCTGAAAGAACATGGGGCTGCAAAAGTAATGGCCTATATTACCCATCCGGTATTATCCGGACCGGCAATAGATAATTTGAACAACTCTGAACTCGATCACCTGGTCGTCACTGACACCATTCCCTTGAGCCCAGAAGCCGAACAATGTGATAAAATTCGCCAGTTGAGCAGTGCCATGATTTTGGCTGAAACCATGAACCGAATTAATCGAGAAGAATCCGTTAGCTCGCTTTACATGGACTAATATTTTACCTCCTCCTTCCTACGAAGGGGGATTGAAAGCGTTGTCAATCAACACTTTCAGGAATACTCATAAAGTATTCCATTCACTCTGTTATTGGTCGCGATGACAGGAAATAATCGTCTGTTCAAAACAGACAACAACTATACTATTTTGGAGAAACAACAATGAGTGCAACTTTTACTCTTGCTGCAGAACTGCGAACTGACACAGGGAAAGGTGCGAGCCGCCGCCTGCGTTATGCGAACAGAGTCCCTGCAATTATCTATGGCTTGGATCAAGAACCAAGCATGCTAACCTTTAAACATGATGATATTATGCATGCCTGTGAAGATGAAGCTTTCTTCTCACATATTCTAAACATTGAATATGATGGCAAATCAGAGCAAGTCATTATTAAAGACATGCAACGTCACCCTGCAAAAATGCAAATTATGCATGCTGACTTCCAACGTATTGATGCGACTCATGCATTACACGTTAACGTACCATTACACTTCATCAATGAAGAGGAATGTGTCGGCGTTAAAGGTGGTGGTTTAATTGCTCACTTGATGTCAGAGCTGGAAATTAGCTGTTTACCTGCTAATTTGCCTGAGTACATTGAAGTGGATATGGAAAACCTGGATGTGGGCGAATCAATTCACTTAAAAGATATTAAATTACCTGAAGGTGCTAGCAGTGTATTATTAATACAAGGCGGCGATCAAGATCAGGCCATTGCTTCAATTCACATGCCACGCGGTGAAAAATTAGATGAAGAAGGTGAAGACGACGAAGCTGCAACGACTGAAGAAACACCTGCAGAATAAGTTTTTTCTGTAAACATTGTAAGCAAAAAACAGAAGCCCACAAATGAGTAGCGAGACAAATAATATTCAAATGATCGTTGGATTAGGTAATCCCGGTAACGAATATGAAAAAACGCGTCATAATGTGGGTTTTTGGTTTATAGACCAATTACTCAACAAATATAACCTGACACTTAAGACCGAAGCCAAATTTTTTGGTGAAGTGGCCAAATTCAACTCGCCTTCCGGCAACGTCTGGTTACTCAAACCAACCACATTTATGAATCGCAGTGGCCAAGCCATTAGCAAATTGGCACAATTCTACAAAATAAAACCCGAACAAATTTTAGTTGTCCATGATGAACTGGATCTATCACCCGGCAATGTAAAATTAAAACAGGGCGGCGGTCATGGTGGTCACAATGGTTTACGAGATACTATTGCACAACTGGGAAAAAACTTTTACCGTTTACGCTTAGGCATCGGACA
The DNA here is from genome assembly GCF_016097415.1 of sulfur-oxidizing endosymbiont of Gigantopelta aegis. Classification (NCBI taxonomy): domain Bacteria; species sulfur-oxidizing endosymbiont of Gigantopelta aegis. The sequence continues at coordinate 1,576,097 of NZ_JAEHGE010000001.1, forward strand.
CCCCGGTAGCAAAGAACAAGTTGTTGGCTTCGTGCTGGGCAAAGCCCCACAAAGTGAACGCATACTCATAGAATCCGCATTGGAAAAATCCATGGATTCAATCGAACTGATCTTATGTGGTGATATGCAAAAAGCCATGAATCAGTTGCACAGTAAATAAGGTAACTATTCGTAATAAACCCGTAATAAACCCGTACCAGGTTAAGCTGTTTGCCTTTACAGGGGCGCTCAAGCACATCCATGTGACGCTTTATGAAAACATCCTTGTTTTCAAAACCCTGCAAAGGCAAACAGCTCAACCTGATACCCAAAGGGTGCTTTACCATCTTACTGAATAGTTATGCACAACTAACCCTAATAAACAGAGAAAACATCATGGGATTCAAATGTGGCATAGTCGGCTTACCCAATGTCGGTAAATCAACCCTTTTCAACGCCTTAACCAAGGCTGGTATTCAGGCAGAAAACTACCCCTTTTGTACTATCGAACCCAACGTTGGCATCGTTCCCATGCCCGATCCGCGCTTAGATGTGCTGGCTGAGATCGTGAACCCAGAACGCATATTGCCAACCTCAATGGAATTCGTTGATATTGCGGGCTTAGTGGCGGGCGCATCAAAGGGTGAAGGTCTGGGCAATAAATTTCTCGCCAATATTCGCGAAACAGAAGCTATTGCTCATGTAGTAAGATGCTTCGAAAATGACGACATTATTCATGTCTCAGGAAAAATAGATCCCATAGACGACATAGAAATCATTAATACTGAGCTGACCCTAGCAGACTTAGACAGCGTAGAAAAAGCCCATCACAAAGCCGTCAAAAACTCCAAAAGTGGTAACAAAGAAGCGCTGGCCAGAAAAATACTGCTGGAAAAAGTCATGGAACACCTAGATAAAGGTGAAACCGCCAGAACACTCGGCCTCAATGATGACGAAAAATTGGAAATCCGTGACTTACAGTTGCTTACCCTGAAACCCACCGTCTATGTGGCCAATGTAGACGAAGATGGCTTTGAAAATAATCCCTTCCTCGACAAAGTACAGCAATTTGCTGATCAGGAAGGCTCAGAAGTCGTCAGCGTCTGTGCCGCCATCGAGTCAGAAATGGTTGAATTAGATGCCGAAGAACTCAAAGAGTTTTTAGACGACCTAGGCCTAGAAGAACCTGGCTTAAACCGCGTTATCCGCGCTGGTTACAAATTACTTGACCTGCAAACTTACTTCACCGCCGGTGTCAAAGAAGTGCGTGCCTGGACTATCCCGGTTGGCGCAACAGCCCCTAAAGCGGCTGCAGTCATCCACACCGACTTTGAACGTGGCTTTATCCGCGCAGAAGTCATCGCCTACGAAGACTTCGCAGCGTTCAAAGGCGAGGCAGGTGCCAAAGAAAAAGGCAAGCTTCGAGTAGAAGGCAAAGA